>CAIKHZ010000221.1 GCA_903827375.1 Akkermansiaceae bacterium | reverse complement strand
GGGCTCGGTGGTGGGGGCGGGCTCGGTGGTGGGGGCGGGCTCGGTGGTGGGGGCGGGCTCGGTGGTGGGGGCGGGCTCGGTGGTGGGAGGAGATGGAGGGGTGTCGGCTGGAGGGAAGACGACGTCGGAGAAGATCTGATGTTCGGCGTTGGCGACGAGGGAGTTATCGGCGAACGCGGCGGGGTCCAGACCTTTTTCGAGGCTGAGACCGGGGCCTTGGTTGTGGGTGATTTGGTTACCCGTGACGGGGATGCGGCAGGTGGCACGGATGACGAAACCGCCGAGGAGGTTGCCGGTGACGGTGTTTTTGAGGACGCGACCGGAGCCAGCGGCATCGATGACGAGACCGAACTCACGGTTGTCGATGAGCTGGTTATTTTCGAGAGTGACGAGCGACTTGGGATTATCGGCGTGGATCCCGTTGCGGCAGTTGCCTTCGGCGCGGTTGTTGACGGCGACGAGGGAGGCACCATTCCATGACTCGAAGCCGTGCTCGAAATTGCCGATAGCTTTGGAATCGCGGACATCGAGGAGGCTGTCGTTGCCGATGGCGGCGGCGCCATCCCAACCGTTGGCGGCGAAGCGGCAGCGTGAGGCGCTGACCTTGCCGCCCTCGACGACGGCGAGACCGTGGCCGCAGGCGTCGATGAACTGGCAATCGAGGAGGGTGACGGAGGAGGCACGGACGAGGGCGGCGGAGAATCGTTCGGAAGCGGCGGTCTGGGATTGGTGGCGGAAGGTGATGCCACTGAGGCGTGAGCCGCTGGCGGCGGGGCCGAAGGTGATGGCGCAGCCGGCGTCAGCGGAGCATTGGATGCGGGATTTATCGGTGCCGGCGCCTTGGAGGTCGATGGGGAGGTTGATGTTGAGAGGGCCCGGCCATGTGCCATCGCCGAGGATGATGCGGTCGCGAGGTTGGGCATGGGCGAGGGCGTCCGCCGGGCTGGGAAAATCCTCTGGAACCCGCAAGGTGCGGGTGTAGGCCGCCATTTTCTCTAACTGCGCGGCGATTTCCACGTCGTCTGGGGCGAGCTGGCTGGCTTCATGGAGCCAATCGAGGGCTTGTTGGTCAAATTTCCCTTGGTCGCGGGCGGCGGCTTGCTGGAAGAGGTCGCGGGCCTTGACCAGATCGGAGGCGGCCTGTTGCTTGGCCTGCAAGGCCGTGGCGAGGAGGGAGCCAGCTTCAGCGTCATCGGGCAGGTCGGCGAGAAGGGACTTGGCGGCCTGGATGGCGGCATCCCACTGGCGGGCGGCGAGTTGGTCTTGGGCGGCGATGACTGCGGCGCGGCGGGTGGCGGCGGCCCGGGCGAGGGCGATGGATTGCGCCATGCCCACGCTTGTCTTGTCGTCAGGGAATTTTTCCAACACCTGGCGGACGGCGTTTTCGGCCTCATCCCAACGACCTGCCTCCAACGCAGCTTGGGCCTGGCCGCTCCAGTAACCGGCGAATTGCTGGTGTTCCTCGGCGATGCCGGCCTCGATATTGCGGCGCCCTGTGGCGATGAGCGGGGAGGTGGGGTCGAGTTGCTCGATGGCGTCGTAGGCGGCGGAGGCGTCGTGCCAGCGGCGGGTTTCAAGATGGGCGGCGGCAGAGGCTCCCAGTTCTGCGATGCGCGAGAGTGTCTGCTGCCTGACCAACTGCTGGGATTTCCCGTGGTGATGCATCAAAACACCGGCCGCCGCCACGAGCAGCAAAATAAAGACCCCTGCGAGCCAGGCCCTGCGGCGACTGCGCGGCAGCAAACCGGCGGCCTCAGTGGCCATTTCAGCGGACGGGCTGAAAGCGACCACTATTTCTTCCTCCAGGGAGGTGGAGACTTCCTCCGGGGATGTGGAAACTTCCTCCAGGGATGTGGGGACTTCCTCCGGGGAGGTGGGGACTTCCTCCGGGGATGTGGAAACTTCCTCCGGGGATGTGGCCCGTTCTGTCGGTTGATGGTTTTCTGATAGAAAAACGGATGTCACGCCAATGAGGACAGGCAACGCGTCCTGGATGCCTGCAGATGAGACGTCAGGCTGGAAGCCCGTCGTCCATGACAAAAGGAGCGCCTGTCCTCCCTCCAAACCGGCCTCCGGGGCAGTGGCCAGTTCTGGTGTCGGTTGAGGGCTTTCTGATGAGAAAACGGGAGTCATGCCAGTGAGGGCAGGCAACGCCACCGGCTCGTCTGCAGGAGAGACGACAGACGGGATGTCCGTCGTCCATGACAACAGGCGGACCGCCTGCTGGCTCCCTGAAGTGGCCTCTGGAGCTATGGCGGCAGGAGGGGCCTCCGGGGTTGCGGGAGTGACCGGGTTCTCGGCTTCCAGTGGAGCGCAAACGGCGGCAAAGGCGCAGTCAAAATCCAGCAACCATCGCTGATAGCAAGTGGCCACAGCGATATTGGGTTCGTTGTCCAGCATGGAGGCGAGGCGCTGGCGCGTGAGGTGGAATTCCGGCAGGCGTGGGCGCGGATCTTCATCGGGTTCCAGCCCGAGGATGCGGCGCGCTTCAGACAGAGTCATACAGGATTGGATAGGAAATTGGCAGGGGTTGGAGCGCCGATCATTGCCACAACCGAGTGAAATGAGACAGCCTGACTGACTGCCATGCAAACAATCAGGTGAATTTCACGGTTTGCAGAAGAGAACACCGATACGAAGGTCCCGCTCTATCAATCGTCATACTCACCCAAATGGTGCATGCCATCCATGCGTGCAGAGGCGATTCGCTGTTATTTTGTGGCAGGCGGCGCAACGTGCTTTGCCACGAATTCGGTCATCAGTTGGCGGGCCGCTTCGTCATGAAAGGCCGGGCCGCCATGTCCCTGCCCCGGATAGATTTTCAACACGCAAGCGACGCCAGCCTTGTTCAAGGCGGCGGCGAACGACTCGCTTTGCTGCAAGGGGACCAGCGGATCCTTGTCGCCATGCATGATTAGGATGGGTGCGCTGTCCTTGCTGACCCAACTGATAGGGCTGCCTTTCCTAGCCAATTCCAAGTGTTCGGACACCGGTCCCCCAAAGAGCCTGGCAACCACGTCGTTCTTGTTATCCGCTTTGATGGTGGACCCCTCCCCCCAATGGAGAAAGTCGGTTGGGCCATACCAATCGATGACACAGGAGACCGCACTGGATTGCTCCAAATTGGCACCCACATCGAACTCCTTGGTCTGACCCGTCACGCCAAGCAGCGCCACCAGATGGCCGCCCGCGCTCGAGCCCCAGACGACGACGCGGGATTTGTCGATATGGTATTCTGCTGCATGGGCGCGCAGAAAGCGAAGTGCGGCTTTGCAGTCTTCGAGCTGGGCTGGGAACACGGCATGCTGGCTGAAGCGATAATTCAGGCTGGCCACCACCCAGCCCTTCTTGACCATTTCCGCTGCGGGGCAGTTTTCCTTGCCCCCACCTGTCCACGCTCCGCCATGAATCCATACCAGCAACGGAGCCTCCGCTGCGGCGTTGGGCGGGATGAAAAGGTCCAGGATTTGGCGTTCGTGGCCCTTGGGAACATAGGGGAGATTTCTGATGAAGGCGGGGGTGGCTGGTGCCGGCGTGTCCGCCATGACACGGGCCGTGCCGAACCCCAGCAGCAGAGCAAGGATGGGGATGGGGGCAAGCCAGCGGCGGTGCCGGCGATGACGTCCGGCAAGCACCGGTGCCGCAGAAATCCCTGGGTCGAGGGATTCCCGGCACGCGCATTCTTCACTATCGGTTTTGACGGACGTTTTCATGATTGGGTAAAAGCAAACTCATTCATTCGGACGGCCTCTGGCAATGCCACTTGGCAGCAAAACCACCTGCCGTATTTTTCAAATGGTCATGGCATGGAACCCGCCATCGACGATCATTTCGATGCCTGTGATGAAGGATCCGGCCTTGCTGGAGGCAAGCAACAACGTGGCACCGATGAGTTCGGAAGAATTGCCGAAACGCGAGGCGGGCGTCTGCCGCAGGATATCGAGCACCCGCGATTCATCCAACACCTTGCGATTTTGTTCGGCAGGGAAAAACCCCGGCACCAGCGTGTTAACGCGAATGTCCTTGTCCGCCCACTCGCGGGCCAAATTGCGACTCAGATTGTGCACCGCCGCCTTGGACGCGGAATAGGTAAATACCCGGGAGAGCGGATTGAGGCCGCCCATAGACCCGAGATTGATGATGGATGCCGGATGGTTGGCATCCACAAAGTACTCGCCGAACACCTGGCAGGAGCGGAACACGGCGGATAGATTGGTGTCGATGATGCGTTGAAATTCCTCCTCGGTGACGTCCAGAAAGGGTGTGGGAGAGTTGATGCCAGCCCCGTTGATGAGCACGTCCACGTGGCCGGAGCGGTCCAATACGGTATCGAGAAGGTGTTCGAGGGACTCGCGAGACGTGACATCCACCGGCACGAAATACCCCTTGCCGCCGTAGCCTTCGATTTCCGCCAGGCGCTTTTCGGCTTTTTCAGGGATTCGGCCGCCTAGGACCACTTCGGCGCCAGCGCGAGCGAGGCCGACGGCCATGGTGCCGCAAAGTTCACCGGTTCCGCCGATGACGACGGCGACTTTGCCGGAGAGGTCGAAGAGGTCTTTGAGAAATGCTGCGGTCTGCATGGCTCCATCGTTGTCCCACCCGACGCGGCTGCCAAGCGCGAAATTCATGCGCGAGAAAATCATTGAAATCAGGATTGTCGCTGGCCCGCAGGTCCTGCACCTTCACCCGGTGAGCCCGCATCTGGAAATCCCTTGGCTGGCCAGCGCGCCACCCGGCCTCCGCTGGCTGGTGGGCGTGTCCGGCGGTGCCGATTCGGTCGCCTTGCTCCACTTGCTCGTCCAAGGCGGACTGCGCCAACTGGTGGTGTGCCATCTGGATCACCAGTTGCGCGGCCGGGCCTCGACGGAAGACGGGCGCTTCGTGCAACGCTTGGCGCGCTCACTCGGGCTGCCTGTTGAACTGGAGCGGGTGGATGTGGCCCGCCTGGCTCTTGAGCGCCGCGAAAGCCTGGAAACCGCGGCTCGCTGGGCCCGCCATGAGTGGTTTGCAGCTTGTGCGAAAAAGCACCGCTGCCCGCGGGTCATCCTCGCCCATCACGCCGACGATCAAGCGGAAACCGTCCTGTGGAACCTGCTGCGAGGCTCCCATGGCCTCAAAGGCATGCATGCGCTTCAGCCCATCACCACCAGCGGCACCTCGTTAGAACTGCATCGCCCATTGCTCAACCTGCACCGCAGCGATCTGCGTGCCTGGCTGTTGGCCCGGAAGCTCCCCTGGCGCGAGGATGCCAGCAACGCCGAGGCCACCACCGTGCGCAACCGCTTGCGCCTCGAGGCCCTGCCACTGCTTTCCTCCATCGCCGGCAGAGACGCCTCTGCAATGTTGGCCCGCGCTGCCACCGCCGCCGGGGAATTGCAGGAAATTTTAGCTTGGGCACTCGATCAGGCCCAGGTCCTCGATCCGCAAGGACGCCTGCATCTGCCCGCCATGCGCTTGCTCCCACCTCCTTTGCAGCGGGCCGCAATGGCACGGTTTTTGCAAGACCACGACGTGCCGGAAATCGGCCGGGACCTGCTCGAACGCGCCATCTGCCTGCTAGACGCGAGCGGCCCGCCTGCCGTGAATCTTCCCGGTGGAGCCAGGTTGCGGCGGCGCCAGGCACGGCTGTTTGTCGAGCCCGCTGCAGCGAACTGACCTTCACTCACCCACCCCCCATCACGGCCCCATCCTTTTTTGAAATTTCAGCGGATTTTTTAAAATATCCGTGCTTCCAAACTAAAAATCTGAGTCAATGTCCGGGCAGCATGGTGGCACGGCCCTGCGCTCTTTCAAAATCTTTCCCTATGTCTTCCGCTTCCATTCAGATTCTTCACCCGGAACGCCTCCCGCAATCCGGTGTTCTTGTCATTCCCGGACGGCTTGACTTCTCGCTACTGCTGCACCTCGCCAAACTCTTCGATGGGCGAAAAATCACTTGGCTCATCGAAGAAAATTCCGCCTATGACCCTGGTACCCGCGGCTTTCTTGAGCAATCCAGCTCCGGTGCCGCGTTCTCCTGCAACGATGCCGCACCTGCGAGCGCTGGGCGCCAGCTCAGCGGCTACCTCGCTGACGGCGGGGTGATCATCTATGCTCCCGGCCGAGTCAGCTCCCGCAACGGCAGCGCTTGCCACATTCCCTCTTCCCATTTGCGGGTGCTGTGCGCGTTTGGCTTACCGATTTTGCCGATCGCCGTGGACATGCCGCAGACTTCGTGCCTGAGCGTCGAAAGAGCCTCGGCTCTGCCCCAAGCGGTCCTGTCCATCGCCGAACCCATCGCCGCAGCCGATGCCAGCATCGCCGCATTCCAGCAAAACCTCTACGAAGCCGCAGAGGAAGCCTTTGCCTCCCGCCCCGCGTTCAAGGGCTCTCTGGCCATGGCTCTGCTCGAGGGCCTCAAAAAACATGGCTCTTCTAACAAAATCATCGACGGTGCCGATGATTCGGAAATGTCCTTTGCCAGCGTTCTCGCCGCTGCTATCGCGTTTTCAAAAACCCTTAAACAGGAAACCGACAATGCCAGAGTCGCCATCGTTTTGCCGCCGGGTCGGGCCGGACTCATCGCCAATTTGGCGGTCCTCTTCGCCGGAAAGGTCCCCGTAAACCTCAATTTTACTGCAGGTCATGAGGCGATCAAATCCACCATTCGCCAGGCGGGGGTTGACCGGTTCATCACTACCGACCCCTTTGTACGAAAAATTTCCTCATTTCCGTGGCCGCCGAACCGCGATCTCATTCTCATCGAACGCGAACTGCCGCTGCTACGCAGAAAAATCTTCCAGTGGGGCATCCTTTCCAAACTGCTTCCAGCCCGCGCACTGGGCATCTTGCTAGGTCTCAAGCGCAGAAAAGGGGATGATGAGGCGACGCTGCTTTTCACCTCGGGCTCATCGGGCGAACCCAAGGGCGTAGCCCTGAGTCATCGCAATTTTCTCGCCAATATCTGCCAATTCAGCACTCGTATCGAAGTGCCCTTCGGCTCATCCATCCTTGGCTCGTTGCCCTTGTTTCACTCGTTCGGCTGCACCGTCACCCTCTGGTTTCCCATCATCGAGGGCATCAATCTGATCACTTATCCATCGGCCCTCGACGCCAAACGCCACGCCGAACTCATCGCTTTCCATCAAATCAACGTTCTCCTCTCCACCCCCACCTTCCTCCGCGGCTACATGAAGCGCGTCGATCCGGCCCAACTCAGCTCGCTCCAAATGGTGGTCACCGGTGCCGAAAAACTCCCCCGCTCGCTGGCCAACGCGTTCCAAGAAAAATTCCACATCCGTCCGCTGGAAGGCTACGGCCTGACGGAAACCTCGCCGGCCACCAACTTCAACCTGCCAAATCCTGCTGCGGAACACGAAACCGCCGTCCTGCCCTCCACCCGCGAGGGTTCGGTCGGCCAACTGCTGCC
>CAIKHZ010000220.1 GCA_903827375.1 Akkermansiaceae bacterium | reverse complement strand
CTTCATTGCGCGCCGACTTTGACATCCCAACCCTTCAAACGCCACCAAGGAACAACACCTCCTCGAATTGCTTTCCCTCTTCAACTCGTTGCCGCGGAGCGGCTTAGTTCAACAAGTCGGTGGTGGCAACGCTCTTGAACCACCCACTCACCCATCAACTGCGGCTTCAAAGTCGCGTGCCACACCTCGACGTTGAACGAAGAGATCGAAAGGCCAAGAGCCAACAATACCGACGCGAGTCGATTGGCGGCGTCGGCGTGCATATTGACGCTGACGACACAAACAGTAGCGGCTTGATTGCTCCGTTCCTCCAGCGCCCGGGCGCGGAGAAGTGCGCCGAGTTTGTCCCTCTCGCGCTCCAGCTTCTTCGCTTTGGCGAGCGGAACGATTCATTTCTTTGCGGGTGGGTGTGGGGATTAGATATGTGTTTTGCGTTCAGTGGGAGAGACGAAGAATCGACGGTGGCGGCCCTTGCCGGTGTGGTGGAAGCGCATGGTCACGGGGCGGTTGCTCACGGGGTCGGTGATTTGGAAGACGGTGCCGCGCAGGGTGCCGTAGCGCATGAGCAAGTGGCCCATGCGGGAATTGCAGGCGGAATCGAGGCGCAGGGTAGCGACGGTGTCCCAGCCTTCGCGCAGGGGGTATTGAACTCCCGTTGGAGATGTCCACCGCTGCCAGGCAAATGGGTTCGGATTTGTCTTGAGAAAACGAGTGATAGAACCCAGGATCAAGGCCAGTCTTATTGAATCAGCCCATGATAAATCCACCAACATCCGACCTTCATATTCCCAACCGATTCACCCGTCGGCAGTTTGTGGGAACGAGCGCTGCCACGTCCGCATTTCTGCTAGTGCCCCGTCATGTGGTGGCCGGTTCCGGCGAAGACGCGCCCAGCGCCAAGCTCAACATCGCCGGGATTGGCATCGGTGGCATGGGCGCAGGCAATCTCGCCAACCTTGAGTCGCAGAACATCGTCGCGCTGTGCGACGTGGATCTCAACTACGCCGCCGGCACGATCGCAAAATATCCGCAGGCGAAAGTCTGGACGGACTACCGCGAGATGCTGGAAAAACAAAAGGACATCGACGCAGTGCTCATCGCCACCCCTGACCACACTCACGCAGTCATCGCGATGGCTGCGATCAAAGCCGGCAAACACGTCTATTGCCAGAAGCCACTTTGCCACGATATTTATGAAGCCCGGATGCTGGCACAGGCTGCCGCCGCATCGAAGGTGGCGACGCAGATGGGCATTCAAGGACACAGCAGCGAAGGATTCCGCCTGATCTGCGAATGGATTTGGGCCGGTGCCATCGGCGAAGTGCTTGAAGTGGATGCCTGGTGTTCTCTGTCATATTATCCTTGGGGTCACGCAGCCTGGAGCTCCAAGTTCGGCGCGGGTCGCCCGGCCGACACGCCAGCCGTGCCCGACAAACTCAACTGGGATTTGTGGCTAGGCCCGGCACCGGAACGTCCCTATCATCCCGCATATCATTCGGCGGTGTGGCGTTGTTGGTGGGATTTTGGCAACGGCATGATGGGTGATCGTGGCGCACACACGCTCGACTCGGTGGTGTCGGCACTCAAACTTGGTCCGCCTATTAGCGTCGAGGCGACCTCATGCGGGTTGAATCCAGAAACGCATCCGCTCTCGGCAATTGTCACCTTTCAGTTTCCCGCACGCCAAGGATTGCCGCCGCTAAAACTAACATGGTATGAGGGCACGCGTCCGCCGCGTCCGGCACAGTTAGAAGCCGGGCAGAATATGCCGGACGAAGGCGGCGTGATTTTCAAAGGCAGCAAGGGTGTGTTGATGTGCGGTGTTTATGGCGACAGCCCGCGGTTGATTCCCGAGGCCGCCATGCATGCCTTGGAGCGGCCGGCTAAGACATTGCCACGGGTGAAAGGTTCGCATGAGATGGACTGGGTCAGTGCCGCCAAGACAGGTGTGCAACCAGGCGCGCATTTTGGCTACAGCGGCCCGTTGACGGAAACCTGCCTGCTAGGAAACATTGCCAAGCGAGTTGATAGCCGCATTGAGTGGGATGCTGCCAACCTGAAGATTACCAACGTGCCCGATGCGAATAAATACGTTCGCACCGAATATCGAAAAGGCTGGTCGCTGTGATTGCATGATCCGATCATGAAACTCCTCACGACGATTCTCGCCCTAGTCATTCATGGTGTGTGGCTCGTTGACTCTCACGCCGCCTCTGCGGAAGCGAGCCCGCTCAACCTGCCCGAGACTGACGACCGCAGGAATCTCGCTCCCAACGGCCACGAGGAGATGGCCTATCTCGATTGCGGGGTGACTGCCGAAGTTCGAGGCCGTGGGGATGTCATCATCCGCCGCACTGCAGGGCAAGCTTCACGGTTTGGCGGCGGAACCAGCCCGCTTCACACCATCGATACTGGCAAAGAGGTGAGCTACGAAATCAGCGGGCTCGATGCCAACTCGGATTATGTGGTCGGCTTCAGCGCGTGGGACGCTGATTTGTTAAATCGTCGCCAGTCATTCGCAGTTAACAACATAGTGCTGCTACCGGAATTCTCGCCGCTCGCCTATCATGCCGACAAACCAACCTGCGTGCGGATTCATCTCCCGCTGCCGCGCCCCGTCACCCGCGCTGGCAAGGCGGTGGTTACCATGGCGTGCCTCGCCGGACCCGACGCCGTGATCAGCGAACTGTGGCTCCTTCGCCGCACCGCCACCGCCCAAGCCAAAAGAGTGGTCATCCTAACCGGAGATGATTACCCGGGCCACTTGTGGCGCGAAACCGGGCCGGAATACGCCAAATTGCTCCGCTCGGACCCACGGCTTGAGGTGACCATCAGCGAGTCGCCAGCCATGCTAGGATCCGCCGCGCTAGCATCTTACGACGCCGTGTTTCTCGATTTCAAGAACTACAGCCATCGTATCCCGACGGCTGCCCCGCTGTGGAAAACCTTCGAACAATATATTCAAAATGGCGGTGGGCTCGTCATTGCTCACTTTGGTTGTGGTGCGTTGCAGGAATGGAATGGATATGTGAAGGTATCCGGCCGCATTTGGGACCCGCAAAAGCCCCCCCACGATCCCTACGGCGAGTTCACGGTCCGCATTCTCCAAGCCGGGCACCCCGTCACCAAGGGCATACCCAACTTTACCACCACCGACGAACTCTACACATGCTTCTCGGGTGACACAAAAATCGACGTGCTCGCCGAAGCCACCTCGAAAGTGGACCACAGTTCCCAACCGATGGCTTTCGTCCTCACCCCAGGCAAGGGCCGCGTCTTCAACTCGCCCCTCGGCCACAACCTCGCCGCGCTCCATGCACAGGGCGTTCGCGATTTGTATCTCCATGCCACCCTGTGGACCGCCGGTCTCTAAATCACCCCTAATTTCCAGTTTAACGCTCATGAAACAGCTACTGATATCAACTGTCGCCGCCATCGCCCTGATGGCCGCCAGCGCCGCTGCACCAAGCCAATCACGTCCGATGGTTCTCACCCAAATTGACTGGCCGGCGTTCCTCGCCCGCCAAGACATGGTCTGGGATAGCCTGCCAAACCAATTCGACTGTGGAGCGTTTCTTGGCAACGGCATGCTGGGTGCCACAATCTATCAGGATGGCGATAACCATCTTCGCATCGAGATGGGGCGCTCGGACGTCACGGAACATCGGCGTGACAACGCCCGCCTGCCCATCGGCGGACTGGTGTTGACCAGCGCCGGGAAGATCCAAGGCGGGTCCATGCGCCTAGATCTCTGGAACGCCCAAGTGCGCGGCACCATCCGGACGGACAAAGGCAGCATCGACTTCCATTGCTATATCCATGCCAAGAAGAATGTCATGGTCGCCGACTCGGAAGGCACTGGCGGTGAGCACTGTGCTTGGTCGTGGGATGCACGTCCTTGCGTGGATCGCGGGCCAGGCCATTTTGCCGGGGACGCGCCTAACCCTCCGAGCCGCCTCGAAGCGGAAGGAGCAATTTCGGTGTGTGTTCAGCCCCGCGCCGCCGGAGGTGAATTCGCCACTGCGTGGACCAAGGTGCTCAATCCCAATGGCGCACTCCATATCATCGCCCTCAGCATCGCCGATTCGTTTCCGAAAAGCACCGCCAAACAAGCAGCGGTCATGGCCGTCATGGATGCGGACGAGAACCTCACGCCAAGTCGTTTCGCAGCTTTTGAGCAATCGCACCGCGACTGGTGGCATTCCTTCTATCAAGCAGATTTCCTTTCCATCCCGGATCCAAAACTGGAAAGCTTCTATTGGATCCAATGGTACAAACTCGCCTGTGCGTCACGGCCGGATTCGGTGCCGGTGGATTTGTTGGGTCCGTGGTATCGGCACACCGGTTGGCCGCGTATTTGGTGGAATTTGAACATCCAGACTTTGTATCTGCCGGTCTATACCGGCAACCAACTGCAACTCGGCGAGTCGTTTACCAACTTCATCGATAAAAAGCGGGACAACTTTTTCCGTAACGGCAAGGAGCTATGGAAGTTCGATGAATGCGCAACTGTCCCGCATACCACTGATTACGAGGGGCTCCGGGGTGACGGCGACTGCGCGCCCGATCCATACATCAATCCCGGGGATTTTACATGGGCCTTGCACAATTACTATTTGCAATACCGGTATTCGATGGATCATACGATGATCACTGATCAGAAGAAACATGCGTTCTATCCACTTCTTAAGGGAAGTATCAATCTATATCTGAAGCTCCTAAAGAAGGGCAATGATGGCAAACTACACCTACCGGTCCTAATGTCGCCCGAATACGGCAACTGCGCGGACACCAATTACAACCTGTCACTTCTGCGCTGGGGGCTGACAACACTGATAGAGCTTGATCAGAAGTACCGGCTTAACGATCCATTTCTGGCAAAATGGCAGGAATCCCTGCGGGACCTTGTTCCCTATCCGGTCAACGAAAACGGCCTTTCCGTTGGAACTGACATGCCTTTCGCCAGGCCCCATCGTCACTGGTCTCATATGCTGATGGTGCATCCGCTCCATGTGATGGACTTTGATGATCCGGCGAACCGTGAGCTTATCACCAAGTCGATCCACCACTGGCTTAAGACGGGGGACACAACCAGCGGCGATGGCATCTTCGGTTGGTCACGGGCTGCTGCGGCATCCCTTTGCGCGGCACTCGGCGAGGGGGATAAGGCTCTCAAACAGATTCACGGGCATCTGGCGGACAAGAGGTTTGTTCGGCCCAACACCATGTACATCGAAGGGGATCCGGTCATCGAATGTTCGATCGTCCTCAATCGTTCGGTCCAAGATATGCTTTTGCAAAGCTGGGGCGAAAAGATAAACATCTTCCCCGCCGTTCCCTCCAGCTGGAAGGATTCGGTGTTCCATGATCTACGTGCCGAAGGCGCATTTCTCGTCAGCGCGAACCGCAAGGATGGAAACACCGAGTGGGTGCGCGTGAAAAGTCTGGCGGGTGAACCCTGCCGCGTTCAAGCCGTGTTCGCTTCCTCTCCGAAGCTCCTGATCAACGGCCGATCCGCTCAATTGAAACCGGCAGCCAATGGGGTCTTCGATCTGCCGCTGAAAATGGATGATGAAGCTTTGCTCTTCGTCGGCGGGGAGCCAAATGCCTTGGTCAAGCCGATGCCCATGGCTGTGGAAGACGCCAATTCTTGGGGTGGCGACAAACGTCGAGCACCCGCTCTTTCGACCGGAAAATCAGCCAGCGCCTCCACTTGCTGGTCCGCTGATCTCGATGCAGCCAAGGGCGTCGATGACAATCCGGAAACCCGCTGGGGTGCAGCCCCAGGCTCGCGCAGCGGTTGGCTCGCTGTTGATCTGGGCAAGGATGAGCGGATTGGCCGCATTGAAATCATGGAACAGAGTTTTCCTCGCACCGAGGAATTCACCGTGGAGTACCAACTGGGCGATTCATGGAAGGAACTCGCACGCGGCACCACCATCGGCGAAATGAAATCCATCGACTTCCCGCCGGTCACAGCACGCCACGTCCGCTTGAATATCCTGAAAGCCAGCGAGGTCCCCACCATCAACGAGTTCCGTGTCCTGCCGGCTCGAAGCAAGTGACTTTAGTAAATGCAGAGAGCCATTGACTTTTTTTGGAACTTTCCCCGTCAGATATGCACCAGCCGTAGGAATTATCATGAAACCTAGCACGCCTCAAACTGAACTATCAACTTCGACCCAACTCCGAAATGCCGGTCTTTGGAGTATCTTTATAGGTGGCCTATGCGGATTGCTGGCCGGCGATGGCCAAGCGCAGGACTTGCCCTTCAGCGATCCTGCGAACGTGCTCCCGCCACCGGCCTGGGCCGTCGGTCAGGCTGTCCGTACGGCTGACCTGGATGTGACGCCCGGATTTCAGAAACCGCCCGCTGGATTCGGGGTGGTGCCATTTTTCTGGTGGCTGGGTGATCCACTATCGAAGGAACGGCTAGGCTGGGAACTCGAGCAGATGGCAGGCATGGGAGTTGCAGGGTACCAGATCAACTATGCTCATACAGATAAGGGCGGGCGAAGTTATGGATTGACGCAGCCGAGCGACCCGGCGCTTTTTTCGCCGGATTGGTGGAAGCTAACTGGCTGGTTCATGGGAGAGGCGAAGAATCAGGGTGCAGGAATCAGTCTCAGTGACTACACGCTTGGCATCGGCCAGGGCTGGTGCGTCGATGAAATGTTGCGTGATCATCCGGATATCGGCGGCATGGTTCTGCAACTGGTAACAGGCAATCCGCCTGCGGATGCACTTGTCGTAACGAAGGTGCCCGGTGCTGACGGCAAACTTCAGAGTGTTGCAGTGTGCTCATCGAAAGTTCCGTTCTCGATTGATCCGATGAATCCGATATCAGGCACGGAGTACGCCAAACACTTCTTCGGTAAGTTTGAGGATCATTTCCCTGGTTCCGCGGGCAAGGGATTGAATTTCTTTTTTTCCGATGAACTTGGATTCGGCGTCGGTGGCAATCTCTGGACTCCCCGGTTTGCTGAGGAATTCAAGAAACGGAAAGGCTACGATATTGTGCCGGAGTTGCCTGCACTGTTCATGGACATCGGTGCTCGAACGCCCAAGGTGCGGCTGGATTACAGTGACGTCAAAGTTGCGTTGACGGAGGCTGGTTTCTTCAAGCCGGTATTCAACTGGCACCAGCAGCGCGGCATGACAATGGGATGTGACCATGGGGGCCGCGGCACGGATGTGACCGAGTTTGGTGATTATTTCAGGACCCAGCGATGGAATCAGGGACCGGGTGCCGACCAACCGGGGTTGGGCAAAGATCTCATCAAGGCCAAGGTGGCGAGTTCCATTGCGCATCTTTACCAGCGGCCACGCGTCTGGCTTGAGGGCTGGTATGGCAGCGGTTGGGGCACAACGTCGGCCGGTGCCGTCGATGCGTGCTTTGCCGATTTCGTGATGGGTTACAATCTGCTTTCGTTTCACGGGATGTACTATGCAACGCATGGCGGTTGGTGGGAGTGGGCTCCGCCAGACAATACGTTTCGCATGCCATATTGGAAACACATGCGCGGCTTCATGGACTGTGTGCAGCGTCTGAGTTACCTGCTGACTCAGGGGTGTCACCGCTGTGATGTTGCGATTTTGTATCCGGTCGCACCGATGGAAGCCGGCATCGGTGGTCCCGAAGCGGTGGCTACCGCATTCAATACCGCCAGAGGGCTCTATTCCAAATCCATGGATTTCGATTTCATGGATTTCGAATCGTTGGATCGTGCCAAGGTTGTCGGGAAAGAGCTTCACGTTTCCGGCGAGATATATCGCGTCCTTGTATTGCCTGCGATGAAGGCGGTGCGGCACTCGACGTTGGTGAAGGCACTTGAGTTTCGCCGCGCTGGGGGAGTTGTTATTGCGGTTGGTGCTTTGCCGGAAGTCAGCGACCGGATAGGCCGCGATGATCCTGAGGTTGCCGCGATGGTGAAGGAATTGTTTCCGGGAGGTGTCGTCACCGATGTCGCCGCGAATGTACCGGGCCGCGATTATGAAGGACCGGGCTATATCCAGCATCGCAAGTTAGGTCCGCGTGATCTCTATGCCATCTACAACGCTCCGAAAGATACGGCCTGTTTCTTCCGAGCCATCGGCAAGGTGGAACTCTGGGATCCATGGACCGGAACAACCCGCCCGCTTGCCGTGACCGAACAAACGGCTGCCGGAACGAAACTCAAGTTGCCACTAACAGAAACAGAAGTCCAGTTGATTGTTTTCTCGCCGGGTCAGCCACAGGTTGAAGCAGTTTCCGTAGCTGCGACGAATCGTCCCGCCATAGTCCTCGACGGTGACTGGGGGTTTGAATTGCAGCCCACCTGCGATAACCGCTTCGGCGACTTCCGCTGGCCTGGATTCAAAGGCATGATTGGGGCCGAGATGAGGCAGATGAAGTATGCCGATGAGACGAAACCCAATCCGAGTTGGCAGGACCCTAAGCTGGATGATTCCACATGGAGCCGAGTGACCTATTCATACGGTCCGAAGTTCTGGAAGCTCGGTCCGTTGCCGGAAGCTGTGGATATGAGCGCGCTGGAGAAACAGCTCGAAAGTCTGAACCAGGTGGATCCAGCGGTGCCGGTTGACGTGGAAGGCCGGAAGTATATCTGGACGCCGTACGAGTTTTCATGGCGATTTGGTATGGAGAACGATGTGGCGCATCAAGGTTACCACGGCTTGAAGGAACAGGTGGCTGATGAATTCATAGGTCTCGGCTCGGTTTCTAGCGGCATGCCGAGTTACAACCGTGGCAAGGAAGCAGGTGGAACTAGGTATTTCCTCTGGACAACTGTGATGTCCAAGGGCAACACCCAGCCGCGGGTTCTCTCCGGCGGATTGCTGCCGGCGGCGGTTTGGTTGAATCATTCGCGTTTCGAAAAACTCCCGGACTCGGTGAAACTTTCCGATGGAGCTAATCCGGTCCTGCTGCGCTACGACACGATCGGGCGCGGGTACTTTGTTTTTGATACGGGCAACGATTCGGGCTGGAAGAAGGCGGAGAAGATTTCCGGTTTTCCTGAGAGTTTATGGGCGAAGCATCCGGCCGGCCCTGCGAAACTGGATGAGCCGGGCGCTGAGGGCGACGTGGCAACCGGTCAGCCGATGTTCAAGCCCAGCGAACTGGCGATGCGCTGGTATAACAAGGGTGAAGTCTTGAAATTCGACACGCGTCCCGGCGAGAAGCAACCGATAGGCTGGTATCGGTTTGTATCGCCGCCTGGATTGAAGGGTTTGACGGTCACGGCGCGTGGCAGGGTGGTGATCTGGGTGGATGGAAAGGAAGTGAGAGCGAAAGAGGCGAAGGTGGAGTTCGCTGGAGACTCGAGCGAGAATGCGGTGACGTACAGGGCCGATATCGAAAAGCCCTCGGTTGGTCCGGTGCATGTCGCGCTGCGAATCCAGCAGGCTAGGGGATGTTACGGCGGTGCGACTCTGCCGGAACCCATCCTGCTGGATTGCGGAATCGGTCGAATTTCACTCGGGGACTGGGCGAAGATTGACGGGCTGGCCAGTTATTCCGGAGGGGCCTGGTACCGGAAGACCGTGGCTCTCACTCAGGAAATGGCGCAGGGGCGTGTAATGATCGACCTTGGCTCTGTTGCCGCCTCAGCTGAAGTGAGGGTTAACGGAAAATTGGCAGGAGTGAAGGTGTCGCCGCCGTGGAAGGTGGATATCTCCGGGCTCGTCAAGAGCGGGGATAACAAAATTGAAGTGCTGGTGTATAACACACTGGCGAATCATTACAGCACGGTGCCGACGATGTATCGCGGCTCGCCTGTCTCGGGATTGTTGGGGCCTGTGAGGCTGGAATTTCCCTAACATGAGGGATGAGAGGTATCATATATGTCATCATTTTCAGCAACTGTGCTTGCTGCCGCCCCGGGGTTTACAGCTAACAACCATGTTTATGAATCGTTATTCCAAGCAGATGCTTTATTTCCTGACAGACGTTCTCCCGCCCAGGCGAATTGGACCCATGATTGGGGCGTTTGCCTGTGCCATCCTGCTGACTGTGGCTTTTGCGGTTCATGGGCAGGGGGCTGAACCGGATGCAGGTGCGTTATTGCAATCATCCGGCATCTGGTCCCCATCGTCGCCACCCGGCAAGCAGGCGTATGTGTTCTTTCGCAAGGACTTCGACGTGGCGACGTTGCCAGACAAGGCCATGCTCAACATTTTCGCGGATTCCCGCTACATGTTGTGGATCAACGATGCTTACGTCCTGCGCGGGCCATGCCGGTTCGATCCCAAGCGGCCCGAATACGATAGCGTGGATGTGCATTCATTTCTGAAGCCGGGTGCCAATCGGATAATGATCTTGGTACACCACTACGCGGGTGGGAACAATAGCAAGATCATCGCCCATGATCCGGGACTGATGGCCGCCCTCGTGTTGCCAAACACGCTCATTCGGACGGATTCCACTTGGAAATGCTCGATACGCACCGCATATCTGCCATCACCAGCGGCCTGGGGATCCATTCCGGATGTGATGGACGGGCGAATCGTCAGCAGCGAGACAGATTGGGAGGCGGCGATCGGCGTCGATGGCAAGAAATGGGGGGCCGTGCAGGCACGCAGCATTCCCCTTGCACGTGAGACGGTTTTAACGGGCTTGGACGTTCTGCCGACGCGTCGGTCACTGGCGTCTGTGCTGCCGATGGAACTCACCGCTGGCAAGGAACTCCTGTTGGATGTTGGCCGCATGGCCATGGCTTACACAACGGTGGACTTGGAGGCGGATGCCGGAAGTGTCCTCCAATTGGAATATGCCCTGCGATATATCAATGGCAAAGCCGAAGAACCGTACGGCGTTGGCACGACCTACACAACTCGCTCAGGCCGTCAGAGTTTCTGTACCGGCGATGAATGGGGATGCCACTACGCAACGTTGCGCTGCATCTCGGGACGCATTAGGTTGCTAGGTGTGACCATGACGGATCGCCGTTATCCCTTCGAACGCCTCGGACGGTTCTCCTGCAATGACGTTTTCCTCAATCGCCTCTGGGACATGGCGGTCAATACCATCGAGGCCACCAGCGATGATGGCTACGGTTCTGATGCCCGCGAACGCAATGAATGGCTGCAGGATCCGGCCCAACCCAATTTCATCACCACCCGTGTCGCCTTGGTCGGGCCGGGAAAAGGCGGCCAGCCTGTTTATGCCGATCCACGTCTCCTGAAAAATCTCTTGCGGCATGTCGCGTTCTCACAGACTCCCGATGGCCGACTGAAGGGGCATGCCCTGTCCGACCGCTGGGATTGTCACGGTTACATCGAGGACTATGCCTGCCAGTGGGTCGAATCACTGCGGCTCTATTATGACGCCAGCGGCGACAAGGAGTTCGTGGCCGAGATGTGGCCATATCTAACCAAACAGATGCGGTGGTTTCTCGATCACCGCACCTCACACGGTCTGGTGCTTGCCCGCGAGTACACCTCATTCGACGATCCCCTCGCTTACGTCATGTGTGAAGGCACAGCCTTGAATGCCTTCATCTTCCAAGCATTAAGGGATGCATCCTACCTCAGTCATGTGGTTGGTGGCAAGTCGTACGAACAAGAGGCTCAAGCGCTGGCAGCCGCAATCAATCATCATCTTTGGAATGATCAGGCCAAAACATATCATTCCGGTTTCGTCAAGGACTCCTTGCTCGGCCCAACCGCTCATGCCGCATTGCTTGCATTGGATCGTGGCGTCGTTCCGCCGGATCGCGTCGCCAGTGTGCGGCAGTGGTTCATGGCTAACTACCGGCGGCCATCCGGCTTCCATTGCGGTCAAAACGATGATTACGAAAAGATGGTCGCCTCCCGGGCCGGCATCGGCATGCCGGTGACCTATTATTGGGTATTCCAAGAATTTTATCGCATGGACGATCCCGGCATGGATGTGGAGGCATTGGGCGAGATGCGGCGCCGATGGGCGCACATGGTCAACACCAGCACGGATGCCGGAACATTGTGGGAAAACTTCAGCGGTCCCGAATCCTGCCACAACTACGGCTCGGTTCCAGCCTATTTCCTCAGTTCATTCGTGCTCGGTGTGCGACTTGACGGACCGGTATCAAACCAGCGGTTGGTGATAGAGCCGCGGTTGGGTGATCTTACAAGCGCTGAAGGCGTCGTAGTCACCGAATTCGGGCCGGTGTCGGTGTCGTGGAAGCGGCAGGGCGAGGAGTTAACGTTTCATTTTGAGGTGCCCAAAGGCATCCATGCCACCCTTCGCCTGCCTGATGGCGATGCCGCCACATTGATGATGGATGGCGGGAAAGCCAACGCCAGCAAGGATGGTCGTCATGTCAGCGTTGCGGTGAAGGAGGGAACGCACCAAGGCTGCTTGAGGGTGGCACCTGTACCGGCAGGTTCACCCGGCATCGCATTCAATGAACAACGTCTATCCGACGCATCGGCGCCTGTTATGGTTATTGCTAGGAACACAGAGGTATCTCAGACCGGTCTCGAAGCCGATGTTGCAAAGGTGGGTCTGCTGGATATCGCATCCGTCACCGAGGAGCATGTGGCGCTCGAGGGCGGCAACCCCGAAGCCCTGCGCAATGGCACGACACGAAATGGGTCCGGTGGCGATGAGACACTCAACGATGGTTCGACCTTTCGTGCCTACGACAAGGTCAGCGTACTGACCTTCCAACTCGACATAGCGAAGAATCCCGGCGGCTATGACCTCGCCAAAATCCTAACATTTGCGGGACACAAAGACAGCCGGGCGAGCCAGGCGTACACGGTGCTGGTGGCATCTATCGCGGATCCGGCAGTCTTCACCAAGCTGGCAACCGCAGTGTTGCCCTGCGATGGCGGCGCTTCCGAATTGCGACTTTGCGCCAAGGATGCTGAGGTGCTTGGTCACCATCTGGCTGCCGTACGTTTCGCATTCCACGATGGTCCGGCTGGCTTCAATGTTTATCGCGAGATCAATTTGGTCGGGCAAGCAACTGGCAAGTAGTCCACCAAGGACATCAGGAGGAGGATAGGCTTCCCTCACAGGCAGGAAGCCTATTTTCCTCAAACACTGGGCGGGCCAAGTGCCAGGGCATCGGCGCGCATGCGTTGGACGTCGCCGGGTTCCAGCGTGAGCTCGGCGGCTTTGATATTATCGGCGAGCTGGCTGAGTGTGCGCGTGCCACACAAGACGTGGGTCACTCCGGGCTGGGCGGCGGTCCAAGCCAGCACAAGTTGCGAGAGTGAGCACTCGTACTTGGCGAGTAAATCGTTCCAACCGGCAAGCATGGAGAGCACCCGGCTGCGGTTAGGAAGGCTGAACCACGGGCTCCATGCGTCGTTGCTGCGGAATTCGTCGGCGCGAAACACCCGCTCCATGCCGACCTTGCCGGTTAGACGCAAAGGAGGTTTCCCTCAATTCATGGTCATCTTCTTGGTGCAACGCTAAGGTGTGGCACGCGACTTTGAAGACTGAGGTGAAGGGCTGAAGGGTGGCTCAAGAGAGTTGCCACCACCGTCTTGCTCAATAAATTGTGACAGGATTGTCACACATAACCGACGCCGAAAACCCGCCGGAAGCAGAGGGATGCCTAGGCAAAAGTTCGGAATTTGAACCGGTCCTAAGAAAATACCCCTCCAAGATCATTCGACATCATGTCGCCGGATGAAACTATCATCTCTCTATGTGAAAAAAAATAAATCAATATAGCAACGGATATGGCTCCACCCGCTGCGATTATGATTTGGCGTCTCTGCACTGGTGTAGCTGCTCGGTACTGACGGACAATGAAATAGATCGAAAAGATCGATACCAGTCCGAAGATGACAATAAATGCTATAGGCATATGGGGTGGTGTAATTGTTGAATCTGATTTTTCTTCAGGCAACGTCTAATGTGATGCCAGCGCGTTAATAGGTGGCGATGCTAGGTGATTGAGTGGCGAAAGGACGGTTGGCATCCATGATTTGTTCGGCTTGTTGAATTGGATCAGTCGTAGGACGTGTTGGGATTGAGAACCCTAGGACTTCTCCAATGAATTCCATACTTCTGCAACAATATCTGCTCCTTGGTAAACCAAAATGTATGAATGAATCCGATCTGTCCACGAACCTTGTCGTTCTTGAGTGTTTGGTTGACTTCATCGTCAATGTTAGCAAATACGGCCATATATCGTGAATCCAATTCTATTGCATCAATCCGCTGGCCCCTCTTGTCCTGAGAGCGGTGAGGGAGTAGAGGGCGGCATAAGCGAGGTCCTTCTTGCGCTTGCCCTCGGCGCGGAACATGAGGAAGCCGCGCTTGGTGAGACGGGG
>CAIKHZ010000219.1 GCA_903827375.1 Akkermansiaceae bacterium | reverse complement strand
CCGCCGCACCCGCCGCCGCACCCGCCGCCGCACCTGCCGCCGCACCCGCCGCTGCACCCGCTGCTGCCGGCAAACCTGTCAACGACAAGTGCCCGGTTTCAAGCAAGGACATTGATGCGACCCAAACCAGCGTCGTCAAAGGCAAACTTGTCGCGTTTTGCTGCGATAAGTGCAAAGCCGAATTCGATAAGGACCCGCAACCGTTCTTGGCCAAACTGGGTCTGGACGTCCCTGCCAATCCAGCAAAATAACCCATCATGCCGCATCGAAACTTCAAAAATGGCCGGGGAAATATTCGCCGACCCTACCCACCGCCAATTTTGACCGCAGCGCTGGTCTGCGCACATTTTTGTTGCAGCATCAGGGCCCGCGCCGACGAACCATCGTTCAGTCACGACGTGCGGCCCATCCTCGCAGACATGTGCTTCAAGTGCCACGGCCCGGATGACAAAGGCCGCAAGGGCAAACTCCAACTCAATGAGCGCGAACCAGCACTCCAAGGCGGAAAATCCGGCCATCCGGCAATTGTTCCGGGAAATGCCGGGGCGAGCGAAATGATCAAGCGCCTGCATGCCTCCGATCCGGACGAGCAAATGCCCCCGCCCTCCATGAAAAAATCCCTCAGCCCGGCACAACTGGCATTGCTGGAAAAGTGGATCGCCGGCGGCGCCAAATACGAAAAACACTGGGCCTTCCAAGCCCCTCTGCCACCTTCCATACCCGACCCTCAGCTCCCCCACCCCATCGACGCCTTTGTCCGCACAAGCCTCGCCAAAGTGGGCTTGTCTCCTTCGCCCGAAGCGGAACGGGCCGCCCTTTTCCGGCGCGCCAGCCTCGACCTCATCGGCCTGCCACCCACCCCGGACGAACTCGCCGCCTATCTCGCCGACCCTAGCCCCAACGCCTACGATCAGGCCATCGATCGCCTGCTAGCCTCCCCACACTACGGCGAACGCTGGGGCCGCAAATGGCTCGATTTGGCACGCTATGCCGACACCAACGGCTACGAAAAAGACCGCCCCCGCAGCATCTGGCCGTACCGCGACTGGGTCATCAAGGCGATCAACGACGACATGCCGTTTGATCAATTCAGCATCGAACAAATCGCCGGGGATTTGCTGCCCGACGCCACCCCGGCCCAGCGCACGGCCACCGGCTTTCACCGCAATACCATGCTAAACGAGGAGGGCGGCATCGATCCGCTAGAATACCGGTTCCGTGCCATGACCGACCGGGTGGCTACCACCGGAGCCACTTGGCTCGGGCTGACGCTGCAGTGCTGCCAGTGCCACACTCACAAGTATGATCCGATCCCACAGCGGGAATATTATTCGTTGATGGCATTTCTGGACAATGCGGATGAGCCTGACTTGGAACTGCCCAGCCCGGATCAAGCCCGCGACGACGCCACGCGTGCCGCCAAAGCCGAAACCTTGTTCGCAGCCCTGCCGCTCCAGTGGCCAGTGCCTGATGAACCCACCGCAG
The DNA here is from genome assembly GCA_903827375.1 of Akkermansiaceae bacterium. Taxonomy (GTDB): domain Bacteria; phylum Verrucomicrobiota; class Verrucomicrobiia; order Verrucomicrobiales; family Akkermansiaceae; genus Luteolibacter. The sequence goes on along the minus strand of CAIKHZ010000219.1, from coordinate 27,402 downwards.
ATCCCGCCAGCCTGGAAACCCGCCGAAAGCAGGTACTGACAAAAGCCGTGGATGACTGGATCGCCAAACAGCGCTCGCTCACCGCCGTCTGGCAGGCAGCGGCACCGGACAAGGCCACCTCAAACCTACCCCTGCTCACCGTCCAACCCGATGCCACGGTCTTCGTCTCCGGCGACATCACCAAGGCCGATACCTATCAACTGCTTTTCGACAAACCCCCGGCTGGTATCACCGCCATCCGCCTCGAAGCCCTGCCCGACCCTCGCTTACCCGCCCGAGGCCCCGGCATGGCCTACTACGAAGGCCCCAAAGGGGATTTTCTGTTAGGAGAAATCAAGCTCAGTGCCAATGATCATCCGGTCAAGTTCACGAAGGCCACGGCGAGCTATGCCAAGAACAACTTTGGGCCGCACGCGGAAGCGCAACTCGCCATTGACGGGGATCCGGAAACCGGTTGGAGCTGCGCGGAAGGTCAGGGCCGTGCCCACGAAGCGGTGTTCCAGTTGGAACAGCCACTCACAGCCCCAGCCCTCCAGCTCACCCTGATGTTTGGCCGGCACTACGCCTGTTCACTCGGAAAATTCCGCATTTCCTTCACCACCCAGGCCGGCGAGGTGGTGGCCAGCCAACTACCCGCCAACGTTCAGCAACTATTGCACAAACCGGATCTCAGCGAGGCTGAGCGCCAGTTGCTGCAAAACGAATTCCTGTTCAGTGCCCCGGAGATGGCGGCACACCGGCACGAAATTGAAGATCTGCGCCGCCCGTCATCCCATCTAACGTCACTGGTCCTCCAAGAACGCCCGGCTGAAAACCCGCGCCGCACGTTCATCCACAACCGCGGCGAGTGGACCCAACCCACCGACCCCGTGGAGCCCGCCGTGCTCTCGATCCTCAACCCGCTGCCCGCCAACTCACCCAAAAACCGCCTTGGTTTCGCCCGCTGGCTCGTCAGCCGCGACAATCCCCTCACCGCCCGCGTCGTGGTCAATCGCACTTGGGCCGCCTTCTTCGGGCGCGGCATCGTCAAGAGCCAGGACGATTTCGGCGTCCAAGGCACGCCGCCCTCTCACCCGGAGCTCCTCGACTGGCTGGCCCTCCGCTTCATGAGCGACGGCTGGTCCTGCAAGAAATTGCATCGGCTCATCGTCACCAGCCAAACTTACAAGCAATCGAGCAAATCCACCGCCGTCGGCGAGGCCAAGGATCCGGAAAACCAATGGTTGTGGCGCGGACCCCGGCAGCGACTCGATGCCGAGGCCATCCGCGACTCCGCCTTGCGCTGCGCCGGCATTCTTTCCGACAAAATCCTCGGTCCCAGTGTTTATCCGCCCCAGCCCGCCAGTGTGACCACCGAAGGCGCATACGGAGCACTCGCTTGGAATGCCAGCAGCGGCGAGAACCGCTACCGCCGCAGCATCTATACCTTCGCCAAACGCAGCGCCCCCTTCGCCTTTGCCGGCACCTTCGACGGCCCATCCGGCGAAGCCTGCATCGTGCGCAGAGATTCATCTAACACCCCACTGCAGGCCCTCACCCTGCTCAATGACGTCACCATCACCGAAGCCGCCCAAGCCATGGGCAAACGCCTCGCCGAAGCCCCAGGCTCCACCGAACAACACATCACCGACGCCTTTCTCCGCTGCTTCTCCCGCCCACCCAATCCTGCCGAACTCACCGCCGTCACCAAGTTCTATCAAAAACAGCTGGACCGATTCACCGCCACTCCCGCCACCGCCGGGCAAGTCGCCGGCGCGGAGCCTGCCGATTCGCTCATTCCGCGAGCCGTCTGGACCACTGTCGCCCGTGCCCTGATGAACATGGATGAGTTTGTCACCCAAAGCTGAGCCCCCCCGCCATGAACCCATTCCAACATCATTGCCTAGACATCACACGCCGCCACTTCCTGCGCAATTGCGGCGTGGGCATCGGCAAAATCGCCCTGGCAGGACTACTCGCCGATAAGCTAGCCGCCCAATCCCTCGCCGCCGCTGTCAACCCGCTGGCCCCGCATCCCCCGCAATTCCCAGGCAAGGCCAAGGCCGTCATCCACCTCTTCATGGCCGGTGCCCCCAGCCATCTCGACCTCTTCGATTTCAAGCCGGACCTCACTAAAATGGACGGCAAACCGCTGCCGGCTTCCGTCACAGCAGGCCAGCGCTTGGCCTTCATCCGCGCCGACGCTGCAGTCATGGGACCCCAATTCAAGTTTGCCCGCCATGGCCAATCCGGCATGGAAATCTCCGACGCCCTGCCGTTTCTATCAAAAATAGTCGATGATATTTGCCTGATCCGCTCGTGCCACACGGATCAATTCAACCACGCCCCGGCGCAGACGTTTTTGCAGACTGGGTTTGCCGTGCCGGGCCGCCCAAGCATCGGCTCCTGGGCCACCTACGGCCTCGGTTGCATCACCAGCGATTTGCCCGCCTTTGTCGTTCTGAGCACCGGCAGCGGCATCAGCGGGGGCCAGGCCTTGTGGTCCAGCGGCTTTCTTCCGACCATGTACACCGGCGTTCGTTTCCGCAACCAAGGCGATGCGATCCTCAATGTTTCCAATCCCGCCGGAATCGATGCCGCCCTCCAGCGCGACACTCTTGAGCTCGTTGGCGACCTCAACCACCAGCGGCTCGAAGCCACCGGCGACCCGGAAATCTCCACTCGTCTGGCAAATTATGAGATGGCCTTCCGGATGCAGACGTCGGCCCCGGAGCTCATGGACCTGAAGAGCGAATCCAAGGAAACCCTCGCCCTCTACGGCTGCGATCCGGCAGTGCCTTCGTTCGCCCGTGCCTGCCTGTTAGCCCGGCGCATGATCCAACGCGGCGTGCGCTTCGTGAATATCTTCCATGAAGGATGGGACGCCCACAGTGACGTCGTCGGCAACCACCGAGGAATGTGCCAAGCCACCGATCAGGCCAGCGCCGCTCTCGTCACCGACCTCAAACGCCTCGGCCTCCTCGATGAAACCCTCGTCGTCTGGGGCGGCGAATTCGGCCGCACCCCAATGGTCGAAAGCAACGCCGCACTCGGCCGGGCCCGTGGCCGCGACCACCACCCAAAGGCCTACAGCATGTGGATGGCGGGCGGCGGAATCCAACCCGGGCTGGTCCATGGTGCCACCGACGAACTCGGCTACAACGTCGTCCGCGACCCCGTCCACGTCCACGACCTCCAAGCCACCCTGCTGCACTGCCTTGGCTTCGACCATGAGCGTCTCACCTACCGCACCCAGGGCCGCGATTTCCGTCTGACCGATATCCACGGACAAGTGGTGAAAGCGATTCTAACCTGAGAACTCAGCGTTCGACCACAAGAGAAATATGCCCCCCGGGAACGCCGAGCCCCAGCTCGGCGAGATCCCGCTTTACAGGCCAAATTCCTCAATTTTCCACACCCTCAGCCAGTGCCGGGTTCTGCTGCTCAAATGAGCCAATGCGTCGAACCAGTTGAATTCCAACCGACTCACCCCATCGTCAAAAACGAGGTCAGGGCGAGGCTTGGAGTTTTGCGAGCCAGGCGCGGTCAGCATCAGAGAGCTTGTTCTCATGAGTACGCGAACGGGTCCCGTCGGGCTCGATGAATGTGACTTCGCCCTTGGCGTACCCGACCAGCTTCGCGAACACCTTGCGCCCGAGCCGGTCCTGCCACTCGCGATAACCCTTTTTCTCAAGCACCTCGCGCCAAGAAACATAGGCGCGAGTGGACACCAATTCACCATGCTTGAGCAATCCCCAGGTGAAATCCGCGCTACCACGCTTGTAGCCGCCATAACGGCCGAGGACCTCACCACTGGAATTGAGCAGAATCAACGTCGGATAATTCATCACTTTGTAACGGTTTTTGAGTTCGTCCACGTAGTGTCTAACATCTATCTCACGGGTCCGAGCATCATCCAATGAAAGGTCGGAGTCAGTGATATGGACTGAGTCATCGACCCGCAGACGGACAAGTTTTTCGTTAGCCCATTTTTCAAATTCGCTGGTGGTCAGGAGTTCGTCTTCGAGGGCTTTGGAGGGCGGGCTGTTTTGGGAGCGAGTGAACCAGATAAGCAGGGGTTTACCTTCGCGGGCGGCACGGCGGCGGGCGATGCTCTCACTTTCCTCCCAGATTTTTGATTTGGGAGCGGCTAGCAGTTCGGCGAGCTCGGGCAACTGGTTGTCCGGTTCGTTAGGTTTCGTAAACACGATATCCTCCCTCGGGGTGAGCTCCAAGGGGTCGGCCGGCTTGTTGCCACCCGGGGTGACGGCGGAGCCCTCAGGATTGCCGACACCGGCGGCCCGCAGTTGCGGAGGGATGCCGGTGTCGCCAAACGCTTTTTGCTCATCCGTTGGGGGCAGCTTGGGTCTGGTTTTGGAATTGATAAAACCACAGCCAACGACAGCGAACGCAATAGCCAGCAAGTATGGCCAGAGATGCAGCCGAAGGCAGGATCGACGGGTGAATTGGCAGCACATGGTGGAACGCTCCGGTTATTTTTTCAAGCGCACCGGAGTGCCGCAATAGGTGCAGCGAAACCAGCGGAACAACAGGATATGCAGCGACAAGGGAATGATATGGCCAAGCCCCCAAATCGTGTGGGCTTTGGAATTTTTGAGACAGCCACGATGGAAAAACACGCGCTGGGTGCAAATGCGGCAGCGCCCGTTCATGCCGAAAATAAAATACAAGCCGCCCAGGATTGGCAATCCGCAGGGCAGCGCCAAGAGCCACGGTGAGACCCAGGCGAACTTCTCCGGGAGCAACACCGCCAACAGCAGGAAGCTGGACGCGACCATGGCCAGAGGCAACAGCAGTGCGAGCAGCAAGGTGATCACCGCAGCCAGCGTCATGCTCACCGGGTGGGTGTGTAGCACGCCTCGCACATACCTGCGAGAGCGAGGGTCCCGACCACGGTTGGTCGCCTCCAGCGGAGCCCGGATCAAGGCAATCCGTTCGCTTTCCCGCGAACCGTCGGTGCTCGGCACGCTCTTGGATACCGCCATGTGCTGCCCCACCTTCTCCAAGTCCGCAATCGAGCGCAGCCGCGTCGTGTCAATCTCCAACCGCTGTTGGCCGCTCTCGCCTAACTGAACGTAAGCCGATTGCTGCGAACGCGGGGCGCTGCCCACTGGCGAACGCGGCATCACCCGTGCAGAGGGCTCGCGGGGGGTCGCACGGTCACTGGCCCGGATTTCCAAATCCCCGGAATAACGGTTGAGCAAAATCGCCGGCGGAATATCCGCCACCGCCAACTGATTCTCCACCAAATACGAAGCGGGCAACGGAATGGCCACCGGCGCGGAGGCTAACATCTCCATGACTGCCGGGTTCAACTCGTAATTCACCGGCATCGCCTGCGCAGGCAGCTCGGGCTGCTCGACCACTGGCTCATCCTCCACACCAACAATCCTGCGGGCAGCTGCAATCCACTCGCCAATGCTGGCCGCGGTGGGTGTGTGCCGGGCAAGTTTGAGGATCCGGTTGGCGCGCTGCAATTCTACGGCGAGATCCTCGACGTCTGCCCTGGCGAGGGTTTCGACATCAAAGAAACCGGCGGCTTCAAGCAATTCGCGTGAAGATTTGTCGATTCCTTCAATGCTGGTGAAATCTGTCATCGAACCGGTGAGTTTAGCCCTGAATCCAGCACTGGCAAGCGCTCATGTCAAAGCCGCGAGCATCTCGCCGAGTTGCTGCAATTTGGCGTGCCACTCGGCCAACCGCGCCGTTTCCTGCACCACCACCTCCGGTGGCGCTCGCTCCACAAAGCTGGCATTGCCGAGTTTGCCCTCGCACTTTTTCACCTCCAGCCCGATGCGCTCAATCTCCTTCGTCAGGCGAAGGCGCTCGGCGACCACGTCAATCAGGCCTTCCAGCGGCATATACACCTCGCCCAGCGACGTGACAGCCGCCGGAGTGCCCTTGACGGCCTCGTAGGCGGAATCCAAGCGAATCTCTGCGGCACCGACGAGCAGGGCCAGCACCTTGGACTCTGCTGCTAGCCAAGCAGGGGCAGACTTGATGACGAAGCGCAGGTCCTTGCGCGAGCCCATCTTGTACTCCGCCTTGAGGTTGCGCATGCGGCCGGCTGCCTCATAGATCGCAGCGGCCTGAGCTTGGGCGCTGCTCGCATCGACGGTTAACAAGGGGGCGGCGGGCAGGATTTGCTGCATTAAAAACTCACCGTCCCGCACGTAGCCCATCCTTGCCGAGAGTTCCTCAGTGATATGCGGCATGTACGGGCTCATGAACTGCAAGTAACGGCTCATCACCGCGTCAAACGTGCCCAGCGTCGCAGCTCGGGCTTCCGAGGTGGCACTTTCCCGAAGGTCAAGCTTCACCGCTTCCAAGAATTTATCGCAAAACTCGCTCCACAAGAATTCATACAGTCGTTGGGCTATCTCGCCAAACCGGTATTCTGCATAACTTTCCTCCAAGCCCGCCGCCAGCGCGTCAAGTTTGGCGATGATATCGAGGTGATAGGGCGGCAGCGGGCCTTGGTCGAGTCCCCCCGCACTGCTACCCTCTCCGGCCATTTGCCGGAAGCGGCAGGCATTGTAGAGTTTGTTGGCAAAGTTGCGGCCTTCTTCGACGGACGTTTCATCAAAGCGCACGTCGCTGCCCACCGGCGCGATGCGCATCAGCCCGAAGCGCAGGCCGTCGGCACCGTATTTTTCCATCAGATCGACCGGGTCCGGCGAGTTGCCTAACGATTTCGACATTTTGCGCCCTTGGAGGTCGCGGATGATGGTGGTGAAATAGACATTTTTAAATGGCAGGCCACCGGCGAATTGGAAGCCGGCCATGATCATGCGTGCCACCCAGAAAAAGATAATGTCCGGCCCGGTCACCAAATCACTGGTCGGATAGAATTTCTTAAGGGCCGGGGAATCCTCGCCAACCTGCGCCATGGTTGCAAACGGCCAGAGCCACGACGAAAACCAGGTATCCATCACATCCTCGTCGCGCAGCCAGTTGGTGGCGTCTGCCGGGGGATCGACGCCGACGTGGATATCGCCAGCGGTTAGGTCGTGCATATCCAGAGCCTCGGCGTCGCGCAAGGCGGCGAACTTATCCTTGCGGTACCAGACGGGGATTTGGTGGCCCCACCAGAGTTGGCGGCTGATGCACCAATCCTGAAGGTTTTCCATCCAATGGGCGTAAGTTTTTGCCCAGCGCTCGGGGCGGAACTTGATATCGCCGTTAGCCACGGCGTCGGCCGCTTGTTGGACGCAGGGGTATTTCAAAAACCACTGCATCGAGATGCGTGGCTCGATGGGCACATGCGCCCGTTCGGAAAACCCGACGTTGTTATCGTATTCCTCGACCTTGAGCAGCAAGCCCATCTCATCGAGCATGGCGACGGCCATTTTGCGTGCTACGAAGCGGTCCAGCCCATCGAGGTTCGGGCAGGCCGGGCAATGGATCCGGCCGTCCGGATGCAACACATCGATCATCTCCAAGCCATGCCGCGCGCCAATCTCAAAGTCCGCCTTGTCGTGCGCCGGGGTGATCTTCAAGGCCCCGGTGCCAAACTCCAAATCCACGTGCTCGTCGGCGATGATCGGAATTTCCGCAGGCGGAAACGGCCGTTTGACCTTTCGGCCGACGTACTTGGTGTAGCGCGGGTCCTTCGGATTGACGGCCACGGCGCTGTCGCCCATCAAAGTTTCCGGCCGTGTAGTGGAAATTTCAATGAACTCGCCGGGCGCGTCCGCCAACTCATAGCGCATCGTGTACAACTTCGAGCGCTGCGGCGTCATGATAACCTCCTCATCCGACAAGGCGGTGAGGGACACCGGGCACCAGTTGACCATCCGCTTCCCGCGGTGAATGAGCCCCTGCTTGAATAAGTCCACAAACACCTGGCTCACCCACTGGCTGTAGGCCGCATCCATGGTGAAGCGCTCCCGGCTCCAATCACACGAACAGCCAAGCCGCTTCAATTGCTGGATAATGATGCCGCCGTGCTTCTCCTTCCATTCCCACACCCGCTTGAGAAATTCCTCGCGACCCAAATCGCGGCGGCCCACGCCCTCTTCATCGCGGAGTTGGCGTTCCACCTTCGCCTGGGTGGCAATTCCCGCGTGGTCAGTGCCCGGTAACCACAGCACTTCCTTGCCAAGCTGGCGAGCCCGACGTGCCAAAATATCCTGCAAGGCATTGTTCAATACATGCCCTAGATGCAAAATACCTGTCACATTGGGCGGCGGTATAACAATCGAATAGCCCTCCTTGGTGGAAGCGGGATCCGCTTCAAAACATTTCCCATCCATCCACGCGGCATACCATTTGGCTTCCACGGCTTGCGGTTCATAGGCTTTCGGTAACTCGGACATCGGCGGCCCCCTGATGCCAGAGGCCACCCGATTTGTCCAGCACCGATCCAGCTCAAATCCTGTTCCAAACCGCCACCGACAAGCGACAGGGAAGAAAAAGATGGATCGGTGTGAAAAACTCTCATGCGGGCATCTCTCCAGAGATCCAACCTAGCGGGTTGACAATCCGCCGCCACCGCACACAATTCTTGCCACATGAGTTCACTAGCCATTTTTCAAACTGCGGCCTTGTTGTTGGCTGGCATGCTCGCCCCCTGTATCTCAGCGCAATCTATCAACGCCCCTCCCACCCGCGTCTTGGTCGTCACTGGCGGTCATGGCTTTGAGCGCGACCCGTTCGTCCAACTTTTCAAGGAGACTCCCGGCATCGTCTTCACCATGGTGGAACACCCACAGGCGCAGGCCCATTTCAAGACGGAGGCCGCCAAGGATTACGATGTGTTGGTGCTTTATGACATGTGGCAAAAAATCGATGACACAGCCAAGGCCGACTTCACCAACTTGATTGCCTCTGGCAAGGGACTGGTGGCGCTGCACCACTGCCTCGGCGGCTATCAGGACTGGCCCGAATACGAGAAAATCATCGGCGGCTTGTACTACCTACAAGCACGCGACGTCGCCGGCACCCAAAAGCCGGCGTCCACCTATCTTGAAGGCATCGACCTCAAGGTGAAAGTGGTGGATCGCGAACATCCGGTAACCGCCGGGGTTTCGGCAGAGTTTACCATCCATGACGAGAGCTACGGGAAATTCAACGTCCTGCCAGACTCCCATCCCCTGCTCACGACCGACGCCCCCACCAGCGACAAAGTCATCGGCTGGTGGCGCACCTACGGCAAGGCTCGCGTCGTTTACCTCCAGAGCGGCCACGGCCCTGATGCCTACTCAAATCCAGAGTATCGCAAATTGCTCGTCAACGCCATCCGCTGGACCGCCGCGCACAAGTGATTTGGTTTGCTGTGGTCGGGCAGGATCAGGCCCTTGCGGCCGATGAAGGTGATTTTGAAGTTGCTCGCACCGAAACGTCATTTTGTTCCATTCATCAATCAATCTCTTTATCTTCATCCTCTAAGGACGCGGCGGCGCTGCGGGCTTGGGCTTGAGGATCACGTAGGCGGGCAGGCCCACCGCGTGGAAGCGCTGCATCACTTGCTTGATCGATTCGGCGTCGGGTTGCTCGGCTTGGAATTTGATTTTGACGTAGCCGTCCAGAGCCGCCTTCACGCCGGCATCCTGCAAGGTGGTTTTGTCCATGGTCAGGCAGTTTTTGCACCAAGACGCCCAGACGTCGATGAACACGGGTTTGTGCTCGCGTTCGGCCAGGGCGAGACCCTCGGCGAGTGACGCGTGCCAGCCCTCCTTGAGTTTTTCGTTAGCGCTGGTTGCCACTAGCTTGGTGTCCACCGAGCGGCTGGAGAAAATCTCATAGCAGAGGTAGCCGTAGTAGATGGCGCTGGCGATAATCAGGGTGCCAAACACCTGCTTGACGCGGATCATCCAAGCACCCGGCTTGGGCAGCGAGGCTAGGCCAGCCCCGGCGAATGGCCATGGAATGGCCATGCCGATGCCTAGGAAAAATGGCAGAGCAAGGGCACTCTGGGTACCCTTTGCGTAAAGGTTGCTAGAGAAAAGGATCACCTGGATGACCACCGGTGCGACACAGGCACCGGCGAGCAAAGCGGCCACCGCGCCCATCGAGAAGGCCAGCACGAAGCTGCCCCGGCGGGCACCGGGGTTGAAGTTGCCGGACCAGCGGGAGAAGTCGATGGTGACCACGTCGAACATGGCCAATCCCAGAACCACGAACAACACGGCTATGCCCAGATTGAACCATGGCGAGGCGTTGATCGTGCCAAAGCTGCCTGCGGTAAGGATCACCACCAGCCCTAACACACCATAGACCAGCGCCATGGCCAAGCCGTAGGTTCCACCTAACAACATCCCGCGCCGCCGTGATCCGCTGCGCGCGCCGGCACCGATGATGGCGAGGTTGATGGGGATCATCGGCAGCACGCATGGCGTTAGATTGAGGGCAAACCCGCCTAGCAGAACGATGAGAATAATGGCCAGTGGCCCCTGCCCTTCGAACATGCCGGCTTCCTTGACGTCATTCTCAGCATTTTTGATAAATTTGAGGAAGGCATCGGCCCGCAAGAACCCGCCCGCTGTGCCACTGATGGTGAAGTGGTCCAAGGTGCCGAGGTCCACGTCCGGCCCATCGGATGGTGCCACGGTTGTAGGGGCTGCTGTGGGTGCAGTGGCAGCGGGAGGGGCCTGGCCCGTACCGAAGGCGATCTTGGCTAGCAATTCTGTGTTTTGAGCAATCAAGGCGTTGGCGGTCGGCACCACCTTGAGCGTCCAGGTGGCATCGACGTTGGTGGGTCCGTAACACATGCTATCGTCGCACGCTTGATAGCGCAGATGCACCGGAATGACCAAGTCGCCGGTGGCAACCTCGGCCCCGATCGTCAGGCTGATGCCGATGGCATACTCTCGCTCAAACACGGCGAGGGGCAGTTCGACATCCTCCTGCTTGAGGTCGATGGCAGGTGGATAGACGAGTTCGGTCACTCGCACTCCGGCCGGGGTATCCAGCTGCAAGCGGGTCGGAATGAGCAACGGGTTGCGCGGCGCATTCGACTGCATGTGATAGGTATCCGGCAGCTTTACCAACAGTGCCGCACGCACCGTGCTGGCGGCATGCACCGCGTCGCTTTCGGCCACAGGGCTGAGTTCCGCGATGATTTTTCGCATCTGCGCCTGGCCGGGAACTACGCTAACTGCAAGTAGCGCCGCTAACAGAGGGAAAAGCTTGTGAGTATGCATGTTGAATTCGTTAGGGAGTAACTGCCAAATATTTATCGGACTGATCGGCCCACTGAGCCCACCGAATCCGTGGTTTCATGATCGAATCTGAGATTTCCCCCTCGGTATGGCTCGAGGGTTCAGGGAACCTGCGTCACCGCCACCCGACCGAAGCGTCGGCCGCCAGCAGGTGCCGGGTCATCCACCACCACCCGTTCCCAGGTGCTATCGATGGAGGTCGGCGCGTTGAGAATTGTAGCATTGGCCCAGCCGCTTGGATTAGAGCCAAACTGCGGGGTGTAGGTGATCCCGGGACTGCCCTTGCGACGGATGAATTCGATGCGCAGTTTGCCGCTAACCAAGGCCGTGCCGGGCAGGCCGGCGGTATTGCCCGCACCGACTGTTAGTTTCCGAATATCCGGGATGTTAGGATTGAGGTTGAATGCGTATTTGAGGATATTGGGAAACCCGTCGCCCAGAGGAATGTCCCACGGGCCATTCTGGTTAGACGGCACCCCGCTGCCACTGACGAACATCCATGAGTCAAACGGGTTGCGAACGGTGACCGTCGCCGTGTTGGAAATTGCTCCGGTGGGATTGACACTATTGCTTACCTTCACCCAGTAACTCGTATTGGCTATCAAGGCCGGGGTGGTGAATGATAGCGAGTTGCTGTTAGATATGGGGATGCTCGTGTCGCCTGACATTCCTTGATACCATTGATAGGTCAGCGGTGCCGAGCCGGTGGAGGTGATGCTAAGGGTGGCGGTGCCGCCATAATTGACAGTGGTGGATGCTGGCTGGCTGCCAACAGCCGCCGGCACCGTGCCCGTGACGTTCACCGTGGCAGTGTTGGAATTGACGCTCACGGTGCTGGTGCTCAACGTTGAGGAAACCTTCACCCAGTAGTTGGTGGCGACGGCTAGGGGCGGTGTGGTGAAGGATGACGAATTGGTGCCCACCGCTGTGGTGGTTGTGCCAGACGCGCCTTGATACCATTGATACGCAAGGGTGGCACCTGCGGCCGCCCCGGTCACCGCGCAGGTCAGGGTAGCGGTGGAGCCGCTGTTAATCGAGGTGGTGGCTGCCGGCTGGGTGGAGAAACCCATGACATAGATGGTGAATGAGCCGGAAGTGCTGCGACCGGTGTTATTGGAAAATTCCCAGGCCGTAAGTGTGATCGGGAACGCGCCCGTTGCAGTGGGGACGCCTGAGATGACCTGAGTTCTGCCCGAACCGATTGTGCTGCTCTTGGTCACGCCTGCTGGCAAGGTGCCGGAGGCGAGTTGGTAGGTGCCTGGTGTATCGGAATTGGAGTTTTTATATACAAAGCTAAGCGTGCTGCCGATGGCTGCGGGCACAATGGCGCTGTTTGCCAGGGGCGAGACTTGCACCACGCTGGTGGCACCGGAAACTGAATCGTAAGCGCCGAGACCAACGACAGTGGTGATGGCGATGGTGGCGGTATCGGCAATGGCAGAGCCGCCGAGGATTTTGGCTTCCGGGAGAATGAGTTGGATGATGGGCGAACGCTGCACCAACAAGAGCAGCGAACTGACACGGGACGACCACAAGCGCAAACGGGGATGTTTTCTAATGGAATTCATGATGGGAAAATTGGTTGAAATAGATAGGAGTTCGTGGCAATAGACCCGGGTTCCAAGGTCCGATAAAGTAAGATTTTGCCTCAGTTGCAGCCGCAACCGCCGCCACCCACGCCGCCGCCGCCGAAGCTGGCCTCGCGGGAGAAGTAAGCATGTTCAGTCATGGCCTCCAGCAGAGGGGCACTGTCATGGGTCATGACTGGTTTGGCGAGATTGCCACGCTCGTAGGGTTTGACGCGCACAAGTTGTTGGGAACAAGCACTGAGGCCGACGGCCAGCACGGCAAGCAGAAGATATGGGGAAAGGCGCATGTGGTGGGGAAATGTTAGGTCATGAGTCGATCACTCGGCGAGCAGGGCATCGATTTCCTTGGTGTACTCGGGCTCGGTGGTGGCCTTTTTGAAGCCTTTGTGGATGAAGCGGATCTTGCCTTTGCGGTCCACCAGATAGCTGCTAGGCATGGTCGGCGGATTGAAGAAGGCGGCGGCCTTGTGGGCGGCGTCATGGACGAGGGTGAAGGCGGGCTTTTGCTTGGCGGCGAAGGATTGGTAATTGGCGACCTCGTCATCGACGCCGATGCCGATGATCACCAGCCCCTTTGCGGCGTATTTGTCGTGCAGGCGACCCATGCAGGAGAATGAGGCCTCACAGGGGGCGCACCAAGATGCCCAGAAATCCACCAATACCACTTTGCCGGTGGTGGCTGGCAGTTTGGCACCTGGCAACAACTCGGCGAGTTTGGGCAGGGCTTGGCCGACGGCTGGCGGCTCGGCGGCGCTCAGCGTGAGGGTGGAGCAAACAAGGGCAAGGGATGCGAGGATGGACTTCATAGTGGATGTAGTTGGATGTTAGAAAATATTAGATGTTAAAAAATCAAGCGGCTTGGACTTGGCGGCGGATGAATCCGCGAGTTGTTTCGATGCCGTGATCGGACTGGAGGCAGGCGTCGAGGTCGCGGGCACAGGAGGCGAAGCGCAGGCCGTCCTTGGGGCCTAGCACGAACAAGGCGGTGCTGAAGATACCGGCTTGCAGGCAGGTGGGTGCCACCACGGTGACGGCACGCATGCCATTGGCCACCGGCCAACCGCTGCGAGGATCAAGGATATGGCCGTAACGCAGACCTTTGTGCTCAAAGCGGCGGGCGGAATCACCTGAAGCGGCGACAGCAAAGTTAGATACTGCGAGGCCGCCCCAGCAGGTGCCGGGGTTGCGACCGTCCTCGAGACCGACGTGCCAGAACGGATGCTGACCATTGCCGCCGAGGCCGAAGATATCGCGACCGAGGTCGATGAGCGCATCTTGGATGCCATGCTCACGGGCGAGATGAACTAACTGATCGACGGCAAACTCTTTGCCAAAGCCACCAAAGTCTAAACCCATTCCTATTACCGGAAGAAACACCCGCCCGGGCTTGCGTTGGAGTTTTGAAAATCCCGTTAGATCAAGGGCGTTGCGCACTGAGGTTGCGTCCGGAAGGGAGGTGTGGACGGTCTTCCAGTCCCATAGCTTGAGCAGGGGCAAAACGGTCGGATCAACGATGCCGTCAGTTAGATCGAACAACTCCGCCGCAAGATCAAGCAGATGCTCCATTTCCGCGTCCACCCGCACCCACTCGCTGCCGGCCGCCGCGTTGATTTTGGAAACCATGGAGGTGGGCTGAAAGCGCGAAAACTTGGCTTCAAAGCGCTCGAGCCAACCGAGGGCGTCGGCGAGAAATTGCAGCGAAGTCCGGGAGTCGGGATGGCGGAATTGGATGGTGCAAGCGGTGCCCAGTGCGCGAAAATCCACCCGCCTGATGCCACGTGCATCAGGTTCGTGCGAGGACAATGCCGCGGGCGGAGTCATCGTGCGTTAGAACTTGGCGGATGCGCTCAGGGACCAGATGTTAGCGCTTGGATAGGAGGAGGCCGGGGCTGCGTTACCGCCGAGGCCTTCCATGGCGTAGCGTTCGTAGGAGGCGCTCAGCGAGAAATGCGTGTTGATGGTATACGTCAGGCGCAGGCCCAAGCTCAGGGCTTCGAGTGCCGAGAGCCGATAGTCAGCCGAGTAGTTAGGGCCGGTGCCGTTAGGATGATCCGGTGGGTTGTAGCTAAGGGGGAACACGTCGTCGAGCGAGTTCATGAAGAACTTGGCGGCGTTCTGGCGATAGTAGCGGAGGTAGGGCGTCACCTCGACGTGACTGCCGACGGCTTGGCGCCATTGGATCTGGATGAATTGGGAGACCACGCCGTAGTCGTCATGGGACAGGCGGTACACCGTGTCGAGCGCGGCATTGGGTGCTTCAAAAAAGTGGGTGGCCTCGAGTTGTAAAACTTCGCGCAAGCGGTGATCGGGCCGGTTTTCGTTATAGGGCGTGACCAGCGGAATGAGAGGGACGCCCGGGATGCCCAGGTCGAGCACCTCATGGCGATCGATGTTCTTGTAGGGATCATTGAGGTAGCCGTGGTTGTAGCCGAGGGTGAAGTTGGCACTGACGACAGTGTTTTTGTCGATGAGTTGGGTGAGGCCGGTGAACAGGTCCAAGCCGGTTTTGTCTTGGCGCTGGATCCCGGGAACGGCCACCTTGTCAGATAGGTAATTCACGCCGAATGCCAAAGTGGTATTTTTCTGGTTGAGGTCCCAGGCATCACTCAGTGAGTAGCCGTGGGAGTCATAGTCACTCTCGACGCTACGGGAAATTTCCAGGTCTAGGCGGTGATCGCCGAATTGACGTGCCAAGGCCGCCAGCACGCCGGTGCGCACGTCGTGCATCTCCTTGACGTAGTTTTCCTCGCTAGGCAGCTCACCGGTGGGCGAGGAGCCGCTGATGGCGTCGCGCAGCAATTGGAAGCGAACGGCTGTATCCGCATTGATATCAACCTGGCCTCTCAGATAGGAGGATTCCACACGGATGCGTTGGTTGTCCTCTTGGTAGAGTTGATAGCCATAATCCAACCGCTCGGCCTCCGGTAGCGGGAATGACTCGGCTGCCCGCACTGACTGAAGCAACAATGGGGCGAAAACGAAGTGACGGGTGTTCATAGGTAAAACAAAGGAAGCACGATGTGTAGGCAGACTATACAATGAACTCTTCAAACCATGAACCCTGCATAGCCATCTCCGTCGATGCCAAGGCCGTGGCTCGGGAAAGGCGTAAACTGCCGTTTCCATCAGCCAACGCAATCAAAAAGATGATTTTTTTCAAAATTGGGGTTTCCTTATCCATTGTTGGAGCGTCAGCTAAACCGCGATTTGAGAATTCCGAAATTCTTGCATGACCGCAGCTCCCAGAAATATTTCCGACGGCGCTTGACGGGAGCCAAAATGACCGGTAAACGAGAACCCATGTTTCCGAGACCCGCTGCCGCAATCGTTCCAATATGTGTGTTTTCCTTCACTGCTCCGTCAGTATTTGCTGACGGGCCGTTCTACGGTGATCCGCCGGATGCCACCCATCCTTGGGCACTTCACGACATGAACCGGCCTCAGCCTCCAATCGTCACCCCGGGCACCTTCAGCACTCCCGAGCAACCCGGCCGCCCGCCCTCCGATGCACGGGTTCTTTTTGACGGCACTCCAGCCACGCTGGACAAATGGGAAGCTGACAAGAATCCGCCGGAGCCCACCAAGTGGGTCGTCAAAGACGGCACCTTGCAGTGCGTGCCCGGCTCTGGCTACATCCGCACCAAGGAGGAAATCGGCGATTGCCAGCTCCACGTCGAGTGGTCGGCACCTTCGAAAGTGGAAGGCCACAGCCAAGGCCGCGGCAACAGCGGTGTCTTCCTGATGGGCCAAACTGAAATCCAGGTCCTCGATAATTATGAAAATCCAACCTATGCCGACGGCACGGCCGGCTCGGTCTATGGCGTCAATCCGCCGCATGCCAACGCCCTGCGCAAGCCCGGCGAATGGCAGGTCTATGATATCATTTTCCGCCGCCCCATCTTCAAGGATGGCAAAATGCTCGATAGCGGCCGCTACACCGTGATGCTCAATAACGTGGTGGTTCAGGACTCAACCCCGCTGGAAGGCGGCGGCGGTCACAAGGGCCGCAGCCACGACCGGCCCATGCCCGACAAAGGGCCGCTCAAGTTGCAAGACCATGGCAACCCAGTGCGCTATCGCAACATCTGGTACCGCCCACTGCCAGCACGTGCCGTGGATGGCGGCGACATGGGTGAGATGACCCCGGAAGCCGCCACCGCCAAGAAGCAACAGACGGCCAAAATGATTCGTGAAGATGCCGCCAAGCTTCAGGGGCTGCCCAAGCTACGCCGCCAAATGGAATCCCTGTGCTATGCCCCGGACACCGCCACCCTAGCCGATTCTGAAGCCGGTATCAATGCCTGGATCACAGCCGTGAAGCAAGTACCCGCCACTGGCATGGAAGCCAAAAAAGGCGAGATCATGCAAATGCGCGAGGCCGTTGACTACATGACCCACTTCAAGTTCTTCCCCGCCGAGTTCACCGCCAAGGCCCAAATCGACAAGATCGTCGAGGGCAACGGGTGGAACAAGTGAGTTGATACGAGCCGATCAACGTTCAGGTCAAGTGTTCGGAAATTGCATCCGCCGGGCGCTTGACCGCCTGTTATATCCTGTTATACTCGCGGCATGACACTTGGCACCATCGGTTGTGGAAAAATGGGAACCACCCTCATCGGTGGAGCGATTCGAGCTGGCATCGTCACGCCGGACCAAATCATTGGTTGCGACCCATTGCCTGCAGCGCGTGAAGCCTTTGCGGAACTAACATCTGCTAGAACCACCACCTCTCCGGCGGAACTTGCCGACGCCTGCGAAGTCATCCTGCTCTGCACCATGCCGTTGCAGGCCGCCGCAGCCCTGCGGGAAGCCGCTCATGCCGCCGCCGGCCAACCCCGCCTGATCATTTCCATCGCCGCTGGTATCACCCTGGCTACCTTGGAAGCCGCCTGCCCGGAAAATTTCCGAGTCGTTCGCGCCATGCCTAACACCCCGGCACTGGTCGGCAAGGGCGCTGCCGCCTACTGCCTCGGCACGCGTGCCACTCCTGCCGATGCCGCCACCGCCGGCATGTTGTTAGGGGCGGTAGGCATCGCCATGGAAATGCCCGAGCGCTTCATGAATCTGGTCACCGGTCTGTCCGGTAGCGGCCCGGCTTATGTGTATGTGGTCATTGAAGCGCTCGCCGATGGCGGTGTGCTTGCCGGCCTGACGCGGGCGGTGGCCTTGCGATTAGCCGCGCAAACCGTGCTGGGTGCCGCTGCGATGGTCTTGGAAACCAACGAGCATCCCGCAGTTCTCAAAGACAAAGTCACCTCCCCCGGCGGCACAACCATCGCCGGTCTCGCCGAGCTCGAACGCCTCGGCCTGCGCTCCGCTCTCATCGCTGCGGTGAGCGCCGGGGCTCGCCGCGCTGAGGAACTTGGACATTCCTAACCACCGGCGAAAAACGTCAGAGCAATCGCATCTGTGGCAAAGCAGCTTGTACGAGCTGTATCCGTGTGTCTATGACCTCCGCCGCCAATGAGGTGAATTGCCGTGGGAGATTGCGCTACGATTTTCGGCAATCCTCTTGAGTTTCTCGACTGCCACATCCAGCCTTGCCTCACCCATGACCGACTCCCTCACACCAAGCCGCTACCGTTGGTCGATTCTCGCTTTGGTATTTTTCGCCACCACCATCAACTACATCGACCGCCAGATTCTCTCGCTGCTCAAGCCGATGTTGGATGTGAGCATCGGTTGGACTAACACCCAGTACGGCTGGGTCAACTCCGCCTTCCAAGGTGCCTATGCCATCGGACTGCTGTGGTTCGGGGGATTCGTTGACCGAGCAGGCGTAAAACGCGGCTATCAAATATCCATCATTGGGTGGAGTGTGGCTGCAATCCTGCATGCGCCAATCATCCTGTTGGTTGGCATGTCGCTGGGCCTGCCGTCGGGGTTAGGCTGGCTGGCCAACCCCCTAACACCTATGCTGGTGCCCGCCGCGTTCGTGGCATTTCTGCTGGCGAGGGTGCTTCTCGGGCTGTTCGAAGGTGGCAATTTTCCGGCCGCCATCAAGGCTGTGACCCAATGGTTTCCGCGCCGCGAACGGGCACTGGCAACGAGTTTGTTCAATGCCGGAACCAATGCCGGGGCGATCTTCGCACCCGCCTTGGTGCCACCGCTGGCATATTTGCTAGGCTGGCCGTGGGCCTTTGTGTTTGCCGGAATAGCTGGCTTCCTGTGGTTGCTATTATGGGGACCGAAGTATGATAGTCCCGAGCGACGGTCCGAAGTGAATGCCGAGGAACTGGCCCACATCCTCAGCGATCCACCGGAATCTGCGGGCCGCCCGCTGCCATGGCAGCAGGTATTGCGCCATCGGCAGGCGTGGTCGTTTATCACCAGCAAATTCCTAACTGATCCGGTGTGGTGGTTTTTCCTAAGTTGGCTGCCGGACTTTTTCAAAAAAACCCGTGGCCTAGACATCAAAAACAGTTGGGTACACCTCGTCACCATTTATGCAATCATCACTGTGCTGAGCATCGGCGGCGGCTGGCTCACCGGCTCGCTCATCAACCGCGGATGGAGTGTCTCGCGTGCCCGCAAAACCGGCATGTTCGGCTTTGCCCTGCTGGTGGTGCCCATCATTCTTGTCTCCCACGCCGGCAATTGGCAGGCGGTCATGCTCATCGGCTTGGCGGGCTCCGCGCATCAGGCGTGGTCGGCGACCATCTACACCACGGTGTCCGACATGTTCCCCAAACGTGCGGTGGCCACGCTCATCGGCATTGGAGGAATGGCAGGTGCCGTTGGCGGGATGATCTTTCAAGTGTTTGTGGGCAGCTTGCTCGATCGCTTTGCCAAGCTCGGCAACGAGACCGCCGGCTATGCCACCTTGTTCGGCATCTGTGCTTGCGCCTATCTGGTGGCCTTCGGCATCAATCACCTGTTAGCTCCCAAGTTCGAGCCCTTGCTCATCCGCGAGCCGTGATGCCACCCCGCCACACGGCCCCATAGTGCCCCATTAGGCAGTGCGGGACCAGGGATGGAAGAAAGCGTCCAGCTTGCTGGCGAGCATCTCCTTCAAGGAGAGTGGGCATCTCCGCCCACATTTGCCATGAGATGCGCAAGAATCGGCTACCAAAGGGCTACTCCTGCTCTGCCCATAGACATGGCTTCGGGACGCCACCTTTCCTTAAGGTGCGGCAACTCGCCACCGGATGGCTGCAAGCAGAAAGCGTTCGCCACAGAAGGTCCGGGCATTCAGCCTGGGCACTCCAATAGTAAGACATGGGCCAATTTTCAGGATTGGGGGCCGCCTGTCATGGGAAGCCCTTTCCCGTGAAATATCCCCCGTCCACCTGCCGTAACCGCAGCGCCGGGTCTGAGCAAACCCACGCCCGCATCACCCCTCCATGCACCCGGTTCCCACCATCCTTCCAATCCTCCTGCCTATTATTCTGTTAGCCAGCCAGGCCAGCAGCGCTGCCGTAGAACCGCCCACGCAGACGCCAGTTGCCGCCCCCACCCTTGCGGCGTGGCAGTTTGAATATGACGAAATCGCCGGCCAACTCGCCAGACTCAAAACCGCCGACGCACACCGCCGTCAGCGCCTAACCGCCGAGGCGCTCGACCCGCAAGCCTTGGTGCAACCCTCCGATGCGGACCCTCTCGACGTAGTTCTGCGGCGCAGCAACGCGTTGCTCCAATGGTACAAGGCAGCTGGATCGTTAGACCCAGCCACATTGGCTGGGTACGCTGCGCAACTCGAGCATCTCGCCGCCGCAGCCACTGCCCCCTCCCCTGCTGAGGCACGTCGGCAAGGGTTTCTCGACGCCTGCGCCTTGCGCCGCAGCCTCGCCTTTGCCAATCCGCTGCTGGATTTTAACAACATCGTCTGCATGCTGGAACAACCCGGCGACGCCCGCATCATCGAGCAGGCTCGGGCCATCTGGCACGGCCACAGCACCGGCGGCGGTCCGCTACTGATTGCCAATTTTAAGACGGATGCCACTCCCGGCACGCCGTTGTCCGGGATCAAGGTGGCGGCCGGACCATGGCAGGGCAAAACGCTCACCGGCAAGTTCTCGGGTCTGGAACTCAGTTACAATGGAAACGAATTGCTGTTCGCTGCCACCACTGCCGGCGAAATCTGGCACCTGTTCAAATACAATCTAACCACAAAACTATTAGAACAACTCACGGATGGCCCCGCCGACGACTTTGACCCGTGCTTGCTGCCGTCCGGCCGCATTGTTTTCACCTCCACGCGGCGCAGCGGAGTTGGACGCTGCTTGCTCACCCCGCAGTCATTGACATATACCTTGCACTCGATGGCAGCCGATGGCTCGGACATCGTTTGCCTGAGTTTTCATGAGACCAACGAATGGGCACCGAGCGTAACTCATTCTGGAAAAATCGCCTATACCCGCTGGGATTATGTGGACCGCCATTGGGGCACGGCCCACCATTTTTGGGAGAGTTTCCCGGATGGCCGGGACCCCAGAAACTATCATGGCAACTATCCCCTGCCCTGGTCCTCGATGACTCCGGGTTTGCAGCCGGATCACTACGGCCACGGCGGGCAGATCAACGGGCGGGTGCTGCGGCCTGACGTCGAGATGGGATTTCGGGCGATAGCAGGCTCGCAAAAATACACCGCCACTGCAGTCGGCCACCACGAGGGTTTCTCCGGCAGCTTGGTGTTGCTCGATCCTCGCGTGCCGGATGATGGCATGATGGCCCAACTCAAACGCATCACTCCGGAATATGCATTTCCCGAGGTCGAGGGCGGCAGCCACACCTATGGCACGCCGTGGCCGCTGAGCGAAGATTTCTATCTGTGCAACTTCAATGCCGGACTCTATCTGCTCGACCGCTTCGGCAACCGCGAGCTGATCCATGAGTCGGCCGACAAACGCTTCCGGGTGCGTGATGCGTTTCCGCTGCGCCCTCGCCCCAGTCCGCCGGTGTTGCCCACGCTTACCTGGCAGGGCGAGCGTGCTTCCCAGCCAGATCACAAGCGTGCGGTTATCAGCGTGATGAACGTCTATAGTTCCGACGCCGTCGGAAAGCTACCGGAAGGCATCAAGGTGAAATGGCTGCGCATTGTGCAAGTCATTCCCCAAATGCTCGACGACCAGTTCACCAAGGAATCCGTCTCACAAGTGTCTTTTGCGACGGATGCGATCGGGCGGATGCCATTGGGTGTGGTGCCGGTGGAAGAGGATGGCAGTGTTTATTGTGAGGCTCCGGTCGGCAAGGCAATCTTCTTCCAACTGTTGGACGAAAAGGGCATGGCCGTCCAGTCGATGCGCTCCGCCACCTACGTGCATCCCGGCGAAAGCCTCAGTTGCATGGGTTGCCACGAGGATAAATGGAAACCCCAATCCAACTACGCCCCTCCGATGGCAATGCTCCGGGCACCCTCGAAATTGGTGCCGGAGGTGACCAGCGGCGCAATGCCATTCAACTACATCCAACTGGTCAAACAGCCCGTCTTTGACCGCCAGTGTGTGGCCTGCCATGCGAAGCATCCGGGCGCGCCAGATATGAGTTATGCATCCCTGGCTAGAAATGACCGGGCCTTCAGCTATGCCGGCGAGACGCCATTGAACACCCTCGGCCTAGGCGGCTCGCGCACGGCTCCGGCCAACTTCGGAGCACGCGCGTCCGGCTTGATGAAAACCCTAACGACAACAAAATCCCACAAGGACCTACCGCTGAGCCCCGATGATTGGCGGCGCATCACCCTCTGGCTCGACCTCAACTCCAACGAAATCGGCTGGATCGGCAATGACCGAAGCCAAATCGCCGCACAAAAGGCCGGCGCGGCACTATGGCCGCCGGTGGACGTGGATCCAGCGCGGCCCACCGGAGTAGAAATCGAGTTTCCCGCACCCGCGGCAAGGTGACCGTTTTGGTTGCGTCCTGCTGAGCGTGACGGCGGGGGCGAATTGAGAGAGTTGAACTTGCTCGACCCCGGCTTTTGAGGTCGAGCACTGAGTTCTCTGAAATACCTCGGCGGTTAGATCCGCAACTCACCCCAACGGATAAACGACCCGGGAAATATCAGAGTTTGCGCAGCCACACGTTGCGGAAACGCACCGGGTTGCCGTGGTCTTGCAGATACAGCGGGGCCTTCTCTACCAACCCGTTGAGCGGAGCCGCAGTCGTGCTCTCCTCACCCACCGGAATGTGGTCCTGAATAAGCACGCCATTGTGCAACACGGTGTAGGAACCCACCTGCAACTTGCCATCTGCCAGACGCTTGGGCGCGTGGAAGACGATATCATAAGTTTGCCACTCGCCGGGTTTGCGGCAGGCATTGACCAACGGCGCGTTGTGGCCGTAGAACGCACCGCACTGGCCATTGGGATAGGTCTTGTTGTTGTAGCAGTCGAGCACCTGAATCTCATAGCGGCCCATCAAATAAACCCCGCTGTTGCCGCGGCCCTGGCCCTCACCTTTCGCCTCGCTGGGCGACGCCCACTCAACGTGCAACTGGCAGTCACCAAATTCTTCCTTCGAGAACAAGCCTCCCTGCGGGGTCGTTTCCATCACACCATTTTCCAACTTCCACTTTGGCTCAGGACTGCGTTCCCCCCGGAATTTGGATAGATCCTTTCCGTCAAAAAGCACAATGGCGTCTGAAGGCGCGGCACCCGGCAGCGCTCCGGGTGTGATCACTGGCGGTTGTGGGTCTTCAGCGGCAGCCAGCGTCACCATGGCAAGTGGCAACAGGCAAATGCCCAGCCGACTGCTGATTTTTGTTAGGCGAGACAACGGACGGGGGGGGATCGATTGGTTCATGGCGGTTGATTATTTCGGGTTGGACTTGACGCTAGCGAAAGCCCCGGCCGATGCAAGTGCAAAACATGAGGGCAAATGGCGCGGCAATACGGCCTCACTCGACGATAACAGGAGTGCCGACTTGCACGTTTTCAAAGAACTTTTCGGCCATTTCATGAGGCATGCGCACACATCCGTGGGACGCCGCATATCCCGGCAGATAGCCGGTATGCATGCCTATTCCATCGGCAAAACGCATGAAATTAGGCATTGGCGCATTGAAAAATTCCGCTCCAGGCGGAACCTTGTCAACCCGGATATCCACGTTGTCATTGATTGTCCTGCCCGTGGCCTTATCCTTGAAAACACCGTAAATCGTCGATTTGTGATCCTTGTCCTTTTCCTTGATCTTATAGACACCCGGAGGCGTGCCGTGATCTTCCTTGCCACTCGAGATGCGCGAAACCCCCACCAACACACCCCCTTTGTAAAACGACGCCTTTTGCTCGCTCCGGTTGATCTTGATGAGCGGCTTACCACTCACCTCATCGCCACTCCAGTACGAAATATCGTCCGGTATCGCGGGTGCCGGATGGTGCGGCCCCCCCGACGAATCATGCCGCGTCAAACCTCCCACATCAACCAAGTAGTCGGCTCCTGACGGGCGGGGATCCGCACATGAGGCTAGGGCAAAAGCCAATACAGTCATGGCGGCGGACGGGGCGATCGGAAAATTAAAGACCTTCATGGGCGCGCCGAAGCTACTCCCAATCCACCAACCGGTCAAGACATCAAGGCGGGTGGGAAAACCAACGGGAAGACCACGCCTCAAACCAACGCTTGCGTGACCCCCAAAACATGCTATCGGTCCCTCCGCACCATGCCAACATACGATTACGAATGCCAGAAATGTGGAAACCGTTTTGAGGTGGTTCAGAGCATGAACGATGCCAAGCTGGAATATTGTCCTGACGCGGCTTGCGCCGGCCAGGTCAAACGCCTGCTTGGGACTGGTGCTGGGATTATTTTCAAGGGTTCCGGTTTTTATCAAACCGACTACCGCTCATCCTCCTACCAGGCCGCCGCCAAGTCCGAAAATGGCTCGCCCAAAAAGGAATCACCCGCCAAAAGTGAGGCATCTCCCACCGCCAGCACGCCGAGTGCTGCCGCCCCCTCCCCTGCCCCAAAGGCCCAAGCCGCAGGCTGAGAGCAGCGGGTCCATTTGCCACCACTCCTGACCCTCACAGCTTTTCTCAAGAAATTCAAAAAAATGGGTTGCATCGGTGCCGATGCCTATCCTAGTTTCCCCCGCCCGCAACGCGGGACTCAAGCGCGGTTAGCTCAGTGGTAGAGCACCTCCCTGACACGGAGGGGGTCACTGGTTCGAACCCAGTATCGCGCACCATTTCTTTTACCTATAAGGAAAGTCCCCAGAGGGAAAGGTCCAAAGGCCCAAAGTGCCAAAGTGGGAATGAAAATGGGAACAAATCCGCTAAAAGCTCTATTGGTGCTTATCGTTCCAAATTGCTAAGTTTGGCTAAGGTTTCCCCAAAAACGTCGGCGGTCCGACACAACGCCCCCCCAAACCACTTCCACTGAGGGGTTATCCCTGGCGAATACAAGACCCTGCCCAATAGCGTGATCACTGCAGCCGGCGAACTCTTCGAATGAGGCTACAAATGGCCGCGCAGGAAAAGCATCCAGAAGCTCAAAGACAGTGTGCGGGCACGGACCAAGCGCAACAACGGACACGACATGCGCACCATCATCAAGCGGGTCAACTCGATCACGCGGGGATGGGCAAATTCCTTCCGCGGCGGCGTGCAGAACGTGCCCAAAAGTCTCGACCCATGGGTAAGGATGCGGCTGCGCAGCATCCTGCGAAAGCGGGACAAGCGCAAGGGCCGGGGCCACGGTCGGGACCACAACCGGTATCCAAATGCCTGGTTCGCTGAGCGGGGGTTGATCTTCCTGATCACGATCACCCACGACTCAGCCGCGAGTCCCACGAAGTGAAAGGCGCAAGCCTGACATGCGGGCACTCATCGACTGGCGAGCCGGATGCGGGAAATCCGCCTGTCCGGTTCTGAGGTCCGGGCTGAAGGCAAAAAATCCTTTTAATTGCGTTGTGGTAATCTTTCGGTAACCATTTTTCTTGCCATTCGCCACACCTTGGCGCATTATTACGCGCATGGCCAGTAAACGAAAACGGGAGTTCACCCACTGTAAGGTCACCGCCACCTCACACCCGAGGGCACCTTGGCGGGTGTCCTATCCCGTGGAGGTTGACGGCGTGACCCGGCGCAAACGCCGGATGTTCTCAACCGAACAAAAGGCGAACGACTTCGCCGCCGAACATGAGAAGGACGTTTCAGATTACGGGGTGAGATTCGGAAGCATCACCGCCGAGGCTCGCCGCGCATTCGATTACTACCGCGACGCCCGGCACGATATCCGCGCGGATGGGATTGACCCGCCGACTTTTGAGCAACTTGTGATGAATGCCGTCGCCGCACTCCGGCGCGATCACTCCGACCGCCATCGCAACCGCACGACCATTGCCGAGGCCGTGGCTGCGTTTCTCAAATACAAGGAGCCGCGCATAGGCGAGCGGTACACGGAAGCCCTGAAAGGGGAGCTGGGGCGCTTCGCCAAGATTTACGGTACCGCCCCCGTCGATAGTCTCACCGGCAGCGAGATTGAAGCCTGGGTTTGTTCGTTACCGTCCCTCGGCGCGCTCTCCCGCAACAAGTTTCGCAAGAGCATAAAGGCGCTATATACCTACGGCTGCGCCACTGATCGCGCGTGGTGCCAGCGCAACCCGCTTGCGGACATCACTCCTGAGAAAGTTCCGACAACCGAGCCAAAAGCCTACAGCCCTGATGCCACCAAGGCTATCATGCAAGCGGCCCTCGACCGAAAATCCTCGTTACTGCCTAGCCTCGCCCTCGGATTTTTCTCTGGGCTGCGCCCATCAGAAACGATGGCAATCGATCTATCCGTAATCGACCTGACCGCCGATGGCTTCCGCATCCCCGGCAATACGAAAACCGGCGCACGCATTGCTCCGATGACACCCGCGTGCAAGGCTTGGCTTGGCTCTCAAGCGCGCCGCACGGGCAAGGCGTGGATTGGCAGCCGGCAGGAACATTCTGCCGAAATGAGGGCCATTCTAACCGCTGCGGAGGTGGTTGGGATTTTCGATGGCGCGAGACATTCGTTCATCACCTATCGCACGGCAGAAGTGCGTGACGTTGCGCGGGTGGCGGACGAATGCGGGAACTCCCCGAACATCATCAAAAAATACTATCGGGAGATTGTCGCCGCGAGCGCCGCCCTAGTTTATTTCGCTATCCGTCCAGAAGCATAACGAAGAGCCGCAATAGCGGCATCTCTATGGATTCTATGGATGTCTCGGGAGTCATTTGGCACCCCCTTTCCAGCCAATCGCCTGGATCTTGCGCGACTCGGCGAAGCGCTCGAGGTCGGCCAGGTCGTAGCGCACGTTTCTACCGAATTTGATAACGGCCAACAGGCGTTGTTCGGTGAGTTCCTGGATGGTCCGCTTGGAAACGGACAGGACTCCGGCGGCCTCGTTGGTTGTGAGAATTTTCATGCTGTTATTGAGATTCCTCTCTCGGCGAGGGCGGTTGTCCATGCGGACTTGATGGGGCCGTCACAATGAACCAGTGCATCTGACCAAGTGGGGTAGCGTTGATTTTCCTCGTGATGGAATGTCTGAATGTTCAGACATGGTTCATGCTGCGAGGTTGCGTGTGACTTTTTGCACGAGCGCGGATAGCTCGTGGCGGATTTGAACAATCTTTGGGATGGCCGATGGGGTGAGCCGCCATAAATGATGGCGATGGCGTCGGTTTCCGTGAAGCGAATTGGCGACACCGGAGGATGGGATGACTTCGGTGATGAAGGAT
>CAIKHZ010000218.1 GCA_903827375.1 Akkermansiaceae bacterium | reverse complement strand
CCTCTCCGCTTGTCCTGTCGTCAGGACTTTGTCTGCCCGGGCAGACATTTTCCTTACGTAAGGAAATTTCCTGCCGGAAGGAGATTGTTAATGCGCATAAACATCTGAACCGCGCTCCCTGCGTCAACCTGCCGATTCCTGCGTCTTCATGCGCTACTGCTTCGGCGGCCATTTGTCAGGCGGCATGATCCCGAACCACGCCTTGGCCGCCGCCTCGTCAACCACTTCCCGGTAATGGCGGAAGATGATGGCAGGAGAGTTGCCCGACTCAAGCGCGGTGCGCGGCACGTCGCCCGTTAGAGCCACCCGGTAACTGATGCAGGAATGGCGCAGCACGTTTTTTGGCCAGCCGATTTCCGTATCCTTGGCAAGTGCGGTGGCCTCGTCGCGGATTCGCAAGTTGGGAATCACCGAACCTTCCCCCACAAACGGTGCGAGCCAGGCGGCGAGATTGTCACTGATCGGAATCAGGCGACGGGCAGCCGTCTTTGCCTGGGTGGCGCGGAGTTCGATGATCTTGCGGTCAAGGTTCACCGCGCTCCAATCGAGCCGTGCCAACTCGGCGGCCCGCATGCCGGTGAAACCGCCGATTGTCAGCAGCGGTATCAAGTGGACCGGAGCGGCGCGAAGCAGCGCCTCAAACTGTTTTGGCGTATAGATTGCGATGTCTTGCGCCGGCACCTTGACCCTTGCCACATGCGATGCCTCGGTGGTGTCCGTCTTCGGCAGGTAGTTTCGCTGCTTGGCAAAGTTGAAGAGGATTCTGATATTCTGCAATCGGTTGTTGCGGGAGGTGGCGGTCCTGGTCGTCTTTCTCAGCCACTGGTCGATATGATCGCTCTTGATGTGGAGGATTGGCCCGGGAAAGTCGCGGGAGAAGAAACCGAGAATCGCTTTGAGCTGGATTTGATAGTCGTTGCCGACTCCATCCTGTTTCTTGGCCACCAGCAACTCCTGATAGATCTGCGGCACCGTCACACCGAGAGTGACGCCGGTATTCTGGCGCATGAATTCCTGCGCCGCCGTGACCAATGGCATGTCCTTGAGAACCGCCTTTGCTCTAACATACTCTTCGATGGCTGCCAGCATCGGCACGTTGAGCGGGGCGAGTAACTTGCGAGCGGCGACAAACAATTCCCGGTCCCGTGAACTCAGGTCGTTGTTGGCGGCCATTCCGCGCTGGATTCTCTCGGCCGCAAGTTTGGCTTCACGCTTTGCCTTGTCTAGGTCGGTGAACATGCGGCGCTGCCGCCTGCCGTCGAGATGGAAGGCGATGGTGTAACGGATCTTGCCGCCGGTGGTGCCAGCGTAGATTGGCACCGTGACCGATCCATGGCGAACCGTGGCGTGCGGTCCCTTGGATTCGATGTTATCGGACGGGCTTTTTGCGGTGGGTGTCAGATATTTGTCAGACATGCTAATGGTGGGGTGTCAACGCTTCGCCGGATATGCCGCTTTATGAACTCCCAAGTCCCTCATTTTGAGCACTTTCGGCACGCATCGCGTAGCGCCCGACAAGCTCTCTAATGACAAGCGCGGATAGCTCGTGGCGGATTTGAACAATCTTTGGGATGGCCGATGGGGTGAGCCGCCATAAATGATGGCGATGGCGTCGGTTTCCGTGAAGCGAATTGGCGACACCGGAGGATGGGATGACTTCGGTGATGAAGGAT
>CAIKHZ010000217.1 GCA_903827375.1 Akkermansiaceae bacterium | reverse complement strand
CGTCGCAGCAGGTGGCGTCGCAGCAGGGGGATCTGTGGCGGGAGGTGTGGCAGCAGGTGGCGTCGCAGCAGGTGGATCTGTGGCGGGAGGTGTGGCAGCAGGTGGCGTCGCAGCAGGTGGATCTGTGGCGGGAGGTGTGGCGGGCTGCGGTGGAATGGCAACTGGAGGTGTGACGGCTTCGACCTTGGGCTTCACCGGCGGCGGGCTAACAGGCAAAATCGTCGATGGAGCCGCTGGTGCGGCAGCGGCTGGTGCCTCTTTCTTAATCAATGCAGAACGCTCCTTGAGAAGGGCGTCCAAGGTGAATTTGCTCACTTCGAAGGTGCGCCCGGCGAGGGCCTTTTCCTTTTCGACGCGCTCGGTGAGAGTTTTGAGGCGCTCGGCGAAGGCCGTATCTTTGGCCTTGCCATCATCGGGCTTCTCGCCTTCCGCTTTCTTGCGCTCTTTGGCAAGCTCTGCCACAACGGTAACCGTTAGAGCATAGGTTTCAGTGGGGGGCGGTGCCGGGCTGGCTGGATTGGGGGCTGGCGGGGTGGCAGAGGGTTTGAGCGGTGTGAAGGCAAGCGTATAGGTAACGCCATCAACCGTCTCGATGGTGGCGCTGCGCTTGCCCGTGGCTTGGACGCGATCGGCTAGCTTGGCAGCAGGAATCACGTCATCAAACCGAGCGTATGAGAACAGGCTCTTGAGTGGGTCGGTGGCAGCGGTGTCGAGGGTTTCGCCGGCAGCTGCTCCGGTTAGGGCGAAGGCAGCATCTTCGGTTTCACGGGCCAACTTCCATGCCACATCGGCTTTGTCGGGTTGAGTGACGGAGATGGACTTAATTTTTTCCACTTGGATGAATCCATCAGCCAGCCAGCGTTTTGGGTCATTGCTGAGGGCGGCGAACGTTTCGTTCACCCGATAGATGGCCTTGATGTCTTGGTGGTTGCGGATGAACCGTCCGTTAGGAGCCCCGCCGTATGGGGAAGCGGCAGACTCTGGGGCAGACTTCCGATCAATGGAAACCTTGGCAAGCTCCTTGCCGCCCCTGTTCTTTAAACTAACAGTCACACCGCGCTTCTCAGCAGTGGTGGCGGTTTCATCAAGACCAAAGCGCGGGGCAAGTGATGCACCAGCCTGAATCCCCTGGGTGACCTTGAGTTCTTCCAGCGTATCGAGAAAATCATTCACACTGGTGAAATTCGCCGGGTAGTCGTCACGCTGCGAAACAAGCCATTTGCCGTCCTTTTTGACCAGATGGGTCGCGTCGCCGACCCCTTGAATTTCGATTGCTGCCACTTCCGCGACTGGGAAGGAATCTAACAATTTTTGTCCGGGCTGGCGGGATGTGGTGGCGGCGCTGACTTGTTTTTGGCCGAACTTGATGAAGGCGACACCGCCGGCGAGGGCGATGGCGATGATCCAGGGGATGATCACTTGGCGTTTGTTCATGGAGAGAGAGGATTGAAATTTGAAAATTATGATAGGTGACGGATGATCAGCGAGCGCGGGTGGCGGAGCGGCGTTTGATAAAGAGGCCCAAGCCGAAGAGGATGACGAGGGATGGCATGACGGCGACGTCGAGGAGGGTGAGGTTGCCGGCGAGACGGTCTTTCTGGCGGCGGAGGTCCTTTTGCTTGTCGCGAATCATTTGTGAGACTGCCACTTGTTCTTTGCGCAATTCACGAATCTTGGCCTTGGTCTCGGCCAGGAGTTGGGCGTCCGTGCTTTGGGACTTCTTCGTCTGCAGCGCGTTGACCTGCTGGGCGATTTCCTGCTGGCGGGCCTCAGACTTGGCGATATCGGCACCCGCCGTCTCGTTAAACTTCGCTTCCATATCCTTGATCACGGTGAACGGACGACGCGTCGCAGCACGAGAACGCGAACCAATGAGATACTTGGAGCCAGCCGCCTGATCGAGAATGTTGAATAGCAACGGTGCATTGCCGTTGGCCGGAGATGCCATTTGCATGCCACCGAAGGACTGCATCCGATAGGCAAACGGATCGTAAAATGCATCCACATCACCTATCAGAAACACATCGCCTGACGTCACAGCCTCCTTGAGCCACTTCGGCTTGGGCGTTTCCTTCTTTACCTCGGCGGGCAACTGGCCCACCGGCGGCTTCTTTTCTTCGTCGGTCTTGGGCGGCTCGGGGGCTTCACCGGGTTTGCCATTGGGAAATGCCGTTTTGAACGTGCCTTTCAGATGAGTGACCAGATCAAAGGCCGTGCCCTTGGGTTTGAGCGAGGTGGACAACGACGTATCGAGGGTCGAGGCCCGCATCGAATCCACGAGCCCGGCCTTCAGCGACGAGCGCACCAAAGAATTGACCGCAACGCCACCGCCACCAGTTTGAGTGAAGCCACCAGGTAACAACATCATGATGGATTCCAAATCCTTCGTAACAATGCTGTCCTTCTGCATCGCCTTTTGCGGCAAAGTCAGAATCGCCACCGCATCGGTCGGGCGGCCGTCTTGCCCTTGCATCGTCGTCATGTAGGTGGGGTCAGCCAACACCTGGGTCGATTCGAAGCTCATGCCCCAGGCACCTAGCAGCGTGGGAAGGGTGGAACTGGTGGGAATACCACCGCCGCCACCCATCATCGGATTGCCACCACCACCGGTGCGTTGCGCAGCCACCGAGAAGGCGTCCAAACAGGCGACCACAGTGCCGCCTCCTAGCAAATATTGGTCCACTGCAAACTCGGCTTCCGGAGTGATCCCCGCCGGATGGAACAACAGCAGCACCTTGATTTCCTTGGGATCAATCGCGGCGGGTGTCATGCCTAGATCCTTGACTTGAAACGATTGCTTCAATTGCTGATAGAACACCCACGGCTGACTTGGGCGTTGACCGGGCATTTGCGCCGGCGAGCCTCCCAACTGAAGTGCAGACATGATGCCAATGACTGGTTTGCTAGGAGTGGTGACTTCGGCGATGGCTTTGGAAAGGTGGTATTCCAACATCGTCTCATCGTTAGGATCGAGGAAAGGAATGACGCTGGTGCGGTCCAGGCAAGACACGGCAAGGCCAAAGTAAAGGTTCTGGTCGTCCATCCGCTGGCCATTGATGCCATCGAGATTGGCGGAATCCTCGGCGTCGGTGTCGGGCTGCGGATCGAGTTCGTCAATGCGCAGTTGCCCCTTGGATAACGACCGGTACTCCTTCAGCAGTTCGTCAACCCGCCGCATGTGCAGCTTCAGGGCCTCCGGCATGTAGGCGGTATTACGAGATGCATAGTAACGAATCACCACCGGTGTGTCCAATTCGGAAACAATCGAACGGGTGCCGTCCGAAAGCGTGTGAATCTTGTTCTCGGTGAAATCGTATCCGCGACTGCCGACCGGGGCGAGGGCCACGAGCCAGTTGGCAAGCACGGCGATGGCGACCAGAGCGCCTACACCAAAGGCGGCGCGGGTGACGGGGTGGGTTGGTTTATGGGCCATGGGATGAGATGGATGAAATTAAAATTGTTTTTTAGAAAGGGATTATGAGCGCTTGGCCGAGAGGATGGCACTGGTGCCGAGCAGGGAGACCATGATGATGGAGGCGAACCAAACCAGATCCTGCAAACGGAACAGTCCGCGGTTGAGAGAGCTGAAGTGATTCCACACGCCGAACGAGACGGCCGCCTCGATGGCCGAGGGCGATACCGCTTTGCCCAACTCGCGGGTGAAATCATCATAGCCGCAAAGCACCATCGTCACACAGATCAACACGGAAACAATCAGGCAGACGACCTGGTCCCGCGTGCAAGCCGAAACAAGCATGGTGATGGCAAGAAACGTGCAGCACACCAGCAGGCTGCCGATGTAGCCAGCGAGGATTGCGCCGTTGTCGGGTTTGCCGAGGTAATTGACGGTGAGGACAATCGGGAACGTGCATGCCAAGGCAACCAACCAGACGGTGGCCGCCGCGACGAATTTGCCGATGATGGCACTGCTGGTGGAAACCGGAAACGTGCCTAGCAACTCAATGGTGCCGTTGCGTTGTTCGTCAGCCCATAGACGCATGCCAACGGCCGGGGCCAACAACATGAAAATCCACGGATGCCAAAAGAAGAACGTCCATTCGAGTGATGAATCGCCCACTCGCATGAAGTTGCCAAAGCTGAAGGCTAGGCCCATGGATAGCAGCAGAAAGATCACAATGATCGCGTAGGCCGTGGGCTGCGCGAAGTAGCTGCCAAGCTCACGTTTGTAGATAGTTAGGGAGGACATGGAAAATATGGAATGAATGGGGTGGTTAGAAAAATTGCGACGTCTTCGCTTTGAACTGGCGTCTTAGAAACGGGCACCTTCGGTGTCGCGGGTGGTGACGGTGCGGAATAAGTCAGTGAGCGACCCGCTGCCCGATTGGGCGACGAGTTGGGCGGGGGTGCCATCTGCAACGATAGTGCCGCGATCGACAATGACTGCACGAGTGCAAGCCGCCTCAACCTCTTCGAGGATGTGCGTCGAGAACAGGATGGCTTTGGTCTTGCCCAAGCGCTTGATGAGTTGGCGAACCTCGTGTTTCTGGTTAGGGTCGAGTCCATCAGTTGGCTCATCAAGGATCAGCACTTCGGGATCATGCAACAAGGCCTGGGCAAGGCAGGTGCGGTGACGATAGCCTTTCGATAGGGTATCGATCGATTGCGCCGCCACCGAGGCCAGCGAACAGGTTTCAATGGCACGCTCGACCGCATCCTTCTTGGCGCTGCCGGACAGGCCGCGAATGGCGGCGCAAAACCGCAAAAACCCGATGACGGTCATGTCCCGGTAGAGTGGCGCAGACTCGGGCAGGTAACCAATCTTGGTCTTGGCCTCGGCCGGTCGATCCACGATTGAGATGCCACAGACTTTGGCATCTCCGGAAGTGGGTGGGAAAAACCCGGTGATCATCCGCATGGTGGTGGATTTACCGGCTCCGTTGGGCCCGAGAAACCCAAGAACCTCGCCTTTATTGACCGCAAACGACAGATGGTCCACGGCGGTTTTGGTTCCGAACTGTTTTGTTAAACTGTCAACTTCGATCATGTGAAATAAGTGGAATTGAGGTGCATTATCCTGCGATTCGGATTCGGGTTAGTAACGACGCCGACACAGATTCTTGTGTAAATTCATGTCTTTTTTTGCCAGAAAAAATGATTTTCAGCGCGGCCCTGAGCCTCCGGTGGATCCCCCGCAGAACCACCGGCGCGCAGTGCCGCAGACGGCAACAAAAAGATGTCTGACATCATGGGGAGGCGTGCCGCAGACTGCGGCTGTGGACGCGGAAGACGTCAACACAATCATGACTGGCATTTATGGTATGAATGGTGTTGAGCTTGCTGGGGCTGCTGCTTGTGGGCTCAAGAGCGATCGAGGGGGCCTCGGTCGCGGTCGATCCGGAACGGTCGGCCTCGAAGACGGGCGTTGCGGGTGCGATCGATGACTTGATTGACGAAGGCCTCGGGCACATCGACGAGGGAGTGTTTGGGGAATAGGGAGATGCGGCCGAGGCAACCATCGGGCAAGCCGGCCTCGCGATAGAGCATGCCGACGATTTCCTTGGCCATGACGCCATGGGTTTTTCCGAGGGAAAGGAACAGGCTGGCCATGCCGTGTCCGGACGATTGGGCATCGCGCGAACCGGGGCGCTCGGGGCGCTCGGGATGGGATTTGGGACCGCTTTCGCGCAAAAAGACCGGGTCCTTGGATTTTTTAAACTTCGCATCACGAGGATCGCGGCGCTCGGGTTCACGATCTTCTTCGATGGCGGAGCCTTCCCGGCCACTCGCCTCGCGCAGCAACGTCACCAGCGCACCAGCGATATCGGTGGGCGTGTGTCCTTGCTCCAGAAGCCGGTCAATATTATCCTGATAGGCATCGAACTTCCCGGTTTCGAGCCGCTCTTTCAAAGAGTCAAAAATCAGGTCGGCTCGGCGGCCCTCGACTTGTTCCTGGGAAGGGATGCGTTCACGCCGAATCACCGAGCGAGTGTAGCGCTCTATCGATTGGATGCGGTAAATTTCCCGGCCATAAACGAAACTCACAGCCCGGCCGGAGCGCCCGGCACGGCCAGTGCGGCCGATGCGGTGGACATAATCCTCGGGGTCGGTGGGCAGATCGTAATTGAAAACGATGTCGATCTCGTCGATGTCAAGACCGCGGGCCGCGACGTCAGTTGCCACCAGCAACTCCACGGACCCCTCACGAAAGCGCTTGAGAACCCGCTCGCGCATTTGCTGGGTCATATCCCCGTGCAAGCGGTCGGCAGCATAACCGCGGTTGACGAGATCTTCCGTGCATTCGTCCACCGAGCGCTTGGTATTGCAAAAAATAAGGGCCAGCCGTGGCGGGCTCATGTCGAGAATACGCGAGAGCACCTCGACTTTAGAACGCTGGCGCACTTCAAAGTACGATTGGTCAACCGTCGAGACAGTTCGGGATTTTTGCTGAACTTCAATGATTTCAGGATTTTTTCCAAACCGCTGAATCAGGCGTGAGACACCCGGGTTCATGGTGGCCGAGAAAAACAACGTCTGACGATCGGCGGAAAGGGCCGCCAGCAACTCGTCCATTTCATCGCGGAATCCCATGTCCAGCATGCGATCAGCCTCATCCAGAATGGCCAGCTTGATCCGGGATGCATCAAAAGAACCCCGCCGCAAATGATCCAGCAGGCGACCGGGCGTCCCCACAATTAACTGGGCTCCCGAGCGCAAGGCCCGCAATTGGCGGTCCATCGGCGCACCGCCGTAAACCGGGGTGGCGTGCAAACCAGTGAGTTTTGCGCCAAGCCGGTGGACGTCTTCGCACACCTGCACCGCCAATTCACGCGTCGGGCACAAAATCAGAACTTGTGGATGAAGGGAATGCACATCCAGCAATGCAAGGGCAGGTAAGGCAAAAGCAGCGGTCTTGCCTGAACCCGTTTCTGACAGCCCAACCAGATCCCTGCCCTGCAAGGCTGGCGGAATGCTCATTGCCTGGATCGGCGAGGGGCGCTCGTAGCCCAAGGTTTCAATGGCCTCAAGCAGGCAGGAAGGAAGGCCGAGTTCGGAGAAAGGTGGTGTTTCCATAAGATGTGGGCAAGCGTAAGATGGACAAACTCAGGATCTCAGACAACCATCCACCGCTCGCGGCGGAGAGTCATCGACTTGTTCAACACAGAAAACAAGCATTGAAAAATTCGACGAAAGAAAATTTCATGATGCCAGTCATTCCATAGTTGACTGCGGCTTGACTACCGGGCCCGTGTTTTGTGGCTTTTGAACAGGAAAAGGCTGCAAGAATTGGCTGCTCGAACACCTGCGCCGACTCTTTTCAGACGCGTATAGCCTGATCCAGCAGAAGACCGCCCGCTACGAAGCAAAAAATTGCCCCCCAAACTTCGAAAAAATGTTACCATGCGAGGACTGACCCCATGCTGCGCTGTCATTTGTCTTTGCTCGCGGGCTGAAATGGCATAGGAAGCGCCCGCAACGCGACATGAGATTGTTCCGCATCCTGATTTTTAAAGAGCTCAAAGGGTTTTATCTGGCCCCTTTTGGATGGATTGTGCTGGCGTTTGTGACGTTGATGCAAGGGATTTCCTTATCGACGGCGATGAAGGGGTTCCGGGACACACCGATGAAGGACAGCCTCGTTTACGTGACGTTCCACACGCCGGTGTTCTGGTTTTATTTTTTATTCATCTTTCCGCTGATTACGATGCGGCTCTTCGCGGAGGAAGAGCGGACAGGAACCTTGGAAACCCTGCTCACCGCCCCGGTCCGAACCTCTCAGGTGGTCGCCTCAAAATACCTCGCAGCCATGATCTTCTACGCCGTGCTGTGGCTGCCATCCCTGATCCAATTCAAATTGTTCGAATGGGTGACGGGCCTGCCTCCAGCTTGGACAGGCGGGGCGCTGGGTGGCACCTTCACGATTCTGATGCTCATGGGCGCGGCGTTTACAGCCGTAGGGTGCTTGGCCTCGGCACTGACCTCCAGCCAGATCATCGCGGGCATCATCACCATCGGCCTACTGGTGATTCAGTATTTCGTGGGCTACGTCACATTGATCTGGGGCGAGGCTTTCGCCGGAGCTGAATTTTTTCACTACATTTCCTCGCAACGCCACCTGCATTACTTTGCCAGCGGCCTGCTTGACAGCCGAGCGGTGGTGTATTACCTGAGCGTGACGGGGTTTCTTCTGTTCCTGACGTATCAGGTTGTGGATTTCCGTCGCTGGCGCAAGTGATTTGCCATCCTTACCCACATGATGTCTGAATCCCCTCCCCCGCCCCCGGAACTGCCCGCCAGCCCACTCAACCGCTGGAGCATCGGAACCATCTCAATCCTGCAAATCCTGCTGGTCGGCCTGACCCTCATCGCACTGAACTACCTCTCCGCCCGCCATTTCACCCGCATCGACCTGAGCCGCGACAAGACCTACACCCTCTCGCCCGCCACCTGCCGCTACCTGGCGTCCGACGCGTTGTCGAGCCGCAGCAAACCCGTGAAGTGGATCATGGCATTTCACCGCTCAGACCCGTTCTATGAGCGGGTGCGGGTGTTAGCTGAGGAGTACGCCCGGCAATCCCATGGAAAAATCCAATTGGAAGTGGTCGACCCGCTGCGCAGCCCGGACCGCACACAGCAGGTGATGGCGGCTTATGAGCTGAGCCTGACCCAGCCGGTCATTATCATGGATGGGCGCACTGACGAGAGTGCGGCCATGAGCACCAAAGCCGGGATTCACGAACTCAACCCGAAGATCAAACTGGTTCTGGCCAGCGATATGGTGCTGCACACAAGCGATCAACAGGGGCAGCGGCGGGCCAGCGGATTTCAGGGGGAAGACGTTCTAACTGCCGGGCTAGTGCACGCGATCGAAGGCCGGGCCCGCAAGATGTTGTTGCTGGCTGACAAGAGCCGGATCGATGGGGAGGGCGAGAACTCGCCGTGGAAATTATTAGAAAACACGTTGCGGTTTCAAAACACCGAGCTTGAAGCGATCAACCTGGCAGGGCTCGGAGAGATACCCGCAGATGCCGAAGGGGTGGCTCTGGTCGCTCCAAAATACGATCTGACCGATGAGGAACTCGGGGTTTTGGAGGCCTATTGGGCACGCCCCCGAGCAGCGTTGCTAATTCTGCTAGAGCCCGGCAACTCACTGCCCAAACTGCGGGCGTTTCTACGCGCCAACGGGGTGACCCCGCAGCACGACCGGGTCATCGCCAAGGAAAACGGCCGTTTGGTCACGACGGCCCGGGGGACGTTCACCCGCAGCATTGATTTTCTCAAGGATCTGGCGGGCCAGACGAGTTCCTTTGAGGGGGCGAGTTCGTCGTTAGAGGTACGGGAAAATGCCGATGATCTGGGGACGCGCAAGATCTATCCGTGGGGGTTGTTCGAGGTGGCGGAGGGGTTTTGGGGAGAGACGAAATTTGGCACTGGCAACGAGGCATTCAACAAGCTTGAAGACCACGCGGCCCCGTTATTTCTGGCGGCGAGTGTGACCCGCGGAGCCATTTCCAGTGATAAGCTCTCCGGGCAAACGTCTCGGATGATCATCATTACCAACACGGATTTCCTCAAACCTGTGAACCAACGCGCTGAGAACCTCGACTTCCTCGCATCCTCGGTCAACTGGTTGCTCGGCCGCGAGGCCTTGGCAGGCATCGGCCCGCGTTCGCTGGGCACCTACAAATTGCCCATTCTTGAGGCGCAGGTGGGCTTCATCAACCGGATCAACCTGGTGTTTTTCCCGGCCATTTTCATTTTGCTTGGGGCGCTGATTTGGTCCTCGCGCCGTGCTTGACGCTCATGCGCTCCACCGCCTTCACATTCCTGCTGAGTCTCATCGCGCTGGTCACCTGCGGGTTGGCCGGGTGGTGGCTGTCGGACGGAAAACCCGGCAACCTGTTCGGCACGCCCCCAACCCCACCCGGGGAGCGGCTTTACACGTCATTTGCGGCGGGAGATGTGCGAAAAATTCAAATTTCGGCGCAGGGGAAGAATGCTGAGTTTGTCAAATCCGCCAACGGCTGGCAGGGGGTGCAGCCGTGGCAAGACCGGATGGATCCACGGGCAGCGGTGAGCATCATTAGCTTCACCCTTGGCACGCGTGTGGAAGACCTAGCGCCGACGGGTGAAATCCATCTGGCGGAAACCGGGCTGGCGGAAGATGCGATCCACATTCGCCTGGAAGGGGCGGACGGGCGGCCGCTGGCCAAGTATCGGCTGGGGCGGCGCACGCCGTGGCAGGCCAACGATCCCGAGGGCGGCCAACCGGTGCCGACCCTCTTTGTCCAGCCATGGGACAAGAACCGCAAGAGCCATGTGTTCGCCTGCACCGGTGATATTCTGCCCCTCTTCAAAAACCAGCTCAAGTACCTGCGAGACCATCATCCGTTTTTCTTTCATCCCGCCACCCTGCGAAAAATCCGCATTCGCAGTGCCGAAGGTGAGCTGACCCTTGGCCGCGACACGCCCCAGGAGGCATGGCACATCGTCAAGCCCTTGGATTTGAGAACAGATCCCGCTGCCATCAAAACCCTCATCGAAGGGTTACACAACTTGCAGGCCGTCGCCATCAATGACACCGCCCCCACCCCGCCAACCAAGGGTGCCGCAAACGCCTCCAGGGAAATCGCCCTGACCTTGTTTGGTTCTGATTCGGAAACCGTGCTGGAAATTCACCCGCCGGAAACCCCGGCCGCTCGCGACGTCAACGCCACCGTGAGCGACCGACCGGGCACCGTCTTCAAGCTGCCCCTCAAGCCACAACTCGATCTGGTGTCCCTAGCAGACCTGCCACTGGCTGTCAACGACCTGCGTGATTCCACTCTCACCAATCTGATCGTCGCGTCGCTACAAGCTGTCTCAATTCAACCGTCCACCGGTCCCGAAATTTTTGTCACCCGCGAGGATGCCAAGCTTTGGACGACCGTGATCGAAGGCCGCAAGCACCAAGCCAACGAACTTCGCCTCTACGAATTGCTCAAAGCGATGACCACCGAGCGGGTCATCGGCTTCGAATCAGATGCCGCCACTGACTTCACCCCGTGGGGACTGACCCGCCCGTTTCTCACTCTCAGCTTTCTCGCCCAAGACAGCCGCGCCCTCACGCTGCGCTTCGGCATGGACAAGCACGGCACCATCTTCGTCAACCGCCTCGGCACCTCCAGTGTCGCTCGAGTTGACAGATCCCTGCTCACCTCCATCGCCATCCATCCCTACGAATGGCGCAGCTCAAGGTTGTGGTCGCTGAGTCGCATCGATCTGCAATCCATCCAACGCAGCGTGCCCCAACAAGTGCCCATCACCCTAGCCTACGATTACCTGTTTGATGAAACCTGGCACGGCACGAGTGCCGGCAAGGATATCAGCGACGCGATCAACCCCACCAACGCCAAGATTTTACTGGCCTCCCTGGAAGCCCTTGAAACCACCCGCTGGCTCGCTGCCGACGACGCGGATGCCAACTCCGCCCTGGCAGCCCCCGCACTCACCCTCACGGTCGAGGAAAAGCAGGTCGATGACCAGGGAACAACCACCGGCATCAACCGCCACCAATTGACCTTCGCCCCGCAAGCTGGCGCCTCTCCGCCAGCCTTCTACTATGGCCGCGAGGGCTCAGACGACCACCCGTTTTTGATTGAGCGCTCCTCCTTCGAAAACCTCGCTGTGGACGTCCTCGCTGAGCCATAATCAGGCAGATCCCTGCGGCCATTCATTCGAAATATGGCACTTTCGGCGAGCATCCTCAGAACTCAGGGTTCGCCCTCAAATGCACCACGAGGTCAAGCCATCTCAAATGTTACCATGCGAGCAGCCAAATCCACAAACGAAGCGGTCCGGTGTTAGCACCGGACCGCAGTCATAAAAAACACAAAGCCGACTGATCTCAGATGATGCCGGCCTTTTTGAGAGTGACGTAAGCGCCGTTTTTGTTAACGGTCTTAAGGGCGCGGCAACTCAGCTTGATCCGCACAAACTTATCGAGTTCAGGCACCCAAATGCGCTTGACCTGCAGGTTGGGCGACACCGTGCGCTTGACAACCTTGGTGACGTGGCGACCAATCCCGCCCTTCTTCTTGGCCAAACCAGACCGATGAATTCTGCCGCCGGAGCGGACGCGGGTGCCTCTGATGCTACAAATACGTGCCATGATTTTGGGGGAAAGTTCGGGGGTTGCGGGACGCGCAGCATGCCTGCCAAATCCACCTCGTCAAGCGAAATCGGTGATTTTTTTTGCGGAAAAATGTATTTTCAAGGATCCTCATTTCAAGGATGTGAGTGGAACTTCCGAGGATGCCGAAACTCCTGTGGGATGAGGCGGATCACTCAGGTTGACGAGTGTGCCTCACCCGAGGAATCGGAGCAGACGTTTGAACACTGACAAAGGAACCCCCGGAGGCGGATAGCGGAATTTCGAGTCCCATGCGAAGCGCCGACGCATCACCACGCGGCGGTGGGAGAAGCCATCAAAACTGGCCCGGCCATGATAATTTCCCATACCGCTCTCGCCGACCCCGCCGAACGGCAGGTCGTGACCAAGGATTTGCAGGATGGTGTCGTTGATGCAAACTCCTCCAGACTGGGTTTCGGCAAGCACCCGCTCTTGCAATATCCGGTCGTTGGTAAAAAGATACAAAGCGAGCGGCTTAGGCCGATCATGCAGATTTTCCAGAACTTCGCCGATATCACCAAACTCGATCATCGGTAGAACCGGCCCGAAAATCTCCTCCGTCATGACCGGGCTAGCCCATGGAACATCTGTCAGAATTGTGGGTGCCATGTAAAGATCAGCGGCGACGCTTTCACCACCGCAAACGATGTTGCCCTCCTTGAGATACCCCTCCAAGCGATCCAAATGCCGACGATTGACGATCCTTCCATAGTCCGGACATTGTTGCGGAAACTCACCATAGAACTCCACCAGCGCTTTCTTCATCGAACCTAATAATTCGACCGCGATTCGCCGATCCACCCAGACGTGATCCGGCGCTATGCATGTCTGGCCGGCATTCATAAATTTCCCCCAGACGATGCGCCGGGCGGTAGTTTCCACCGGCGCGTCATGGCTAACGATACACGGGCACTTTCCGCCAAGTTCCAAAGTTACGGGCGTCAGGTGGCGGGCAGCTGCCGCCATCACCACACGCCCGGTCTCCGTGCCGCCTGTAAAGAAAATGCTGTCGAATCTCTCCCTCAGCAACGCCTCGGATGTCTCGCGCTCACCTTGAATGACGGTTAGGTAATCTTCCGGATAGTTGGCGCGGATCAATTGCTCCAAAACCTTGGCCGTGCTCGGCGCAAATTCGGAGGGTTTGAGAATGGCGCAATTACCGGCTGCAATCGCCCCAACCAGTGGCGAGAGCAAGAGTTGGAGAGGGTAATTCCAAGAACCGATGATCAAGGCCAGGCCATAGGGTTCCGAATGGATATGACTGCTGGCGGGCCATGCCAGCAGGGGCGAACGACGGCCCTCCGGTTTCATCCAGCCCGAGAGGTGCCGCACTGCGCAACGAATCTCGCCAAGCACAAATCCGATTTCCGAAGCGTAGGCCTCATGCGGGCTCTTCCGCAAATCTGCGTAAAGTGCCGCGAGCAATTCCCCCTCATTAGATTCCAACAGATCCGCCAGCTTCAACAACTGTGCACGCCGGAAATCAAGCC
The DNA here is from genome assembly GCA_903827375.1 of Akkermansiaceae bacterium. GTDB lineage: Bacteria > Verrucomicrobiota > Verrucomicrobiia > Verrucomicrobiales > Akkermansiaceae > Luteolibacter. The sequence goes on along the minus strand of CAIKHZ010000217.1, from coordinate 47,231 downwards.
CACGCGTCGCTCCAGATCGAAAATACTCCCTCTGTCGGGAAATGATTGCCTTGAAATTCATGTTATCTGCTTTGAAATCACCGGTCCTCCTGAGACGTTGTTCTTCACGCGTCACGCAAATAGTCCGATGCCAGATCAACCGCTTGGTAGCGGATGCCGAACTGCTCGCAGATGAGATTGGCACTGATGCGACCGGATTCGTAGATGGTCGGCAGGCCGCTGCCCGGATGGGTACCGCCACCCACGAGATAGCAGTTGTTGAAGCCCTGATAACGGTTGTGCGGGCGAAGATAGAGCATCTGTCCCAGCGTGTGGGCAAGATTGAATGTGGCACCCATGAAAATCGATGAGCTTTGCCAGTCGTCGGGCGTGAGAATGCGTTGTGCGATGATCTGGCTTCGCAGGTCCTTCATTCCGCTGCGTTGCTCAATGCGCCTGAGCACCTTGTCCGCATATTCCTCCTTGTGGTTCTCCCAATCGAAACCATGCCTCGTGTTGATCGTTGGAACGAGCACATAGAGACCTGACTTTCCAGCCGGAGCGACATGCGGATCTGTGACGCACGAGTTTCTCACATAGACCGACATGTCATCGGAGACCCGGCGTTCACTCTGGATGTCCGCAACATTCCGCCGGTAGTCATCGGCAAAGATAACATGATGATGAGGCTCGTTTTCGTAGAGCTTATCCACCCCGAGATAGAGCATGAACGTCGAACACGAAAACTTGCGGGAGCGCATCTTCTCCTCGGAGACGTTGTGCTGGCCGAACAGCCGGGTGGCGGCGTAACCATAGTCAGCATTGACCACCACGGCGTCAGCGGTGAGTCGCTCGCCATTTTCCAACTCCGCACCCGTCAAGTCCCGACCACTGAAGAGAAGTTGTTTAACGGGCGACTGGAGCCGCAGTTCGCCACCGAGTTTCTCAAACTCGCGGGCCATTGCATGGGAAATCCGGTTGAGCCCGCCTTGGACGTGATAGACACCGTAACGGTACTCTGTGAACGAAAGAATGCTGAACAGGGCCGGGCAATGCCATGGCGACATCCCGAGATACTTCGCTTGGAAGGTGAAGGCCAATTTCAACCGCTCATCCTCGAAGTAATCTCCTAACACATCATGCACGCTTCGGGTGCTCAGCACGTAGGGCAGCGCACGCAGAAGGCTCGGCCTCAAAAACGAGCCTAGCGTCTGATAGGGATGCTGGAGACAGGGATAGATCTTGCGGAACTTCACCGCGTGGTCGCTCATGTAGCGCTTGAATGCGCTGCCGCTTCCGGGAAACACCCGCTCGATCTCGGCAGACATTTTGGCGGTGTCGCTGTACGTGTGGAGCGCTGTGTCGCCCCAACTCAGGCGGGTCATCGGGTCGAGTTTGACAAATTCGAGGTGCTCCTGGCTGCTGCCTCCGACCTCTGCGAAAATTTCGTCCAAGCAGAACTTCTGATGGAGAAACGTCGGTCCCAAATCGAAGGAAAAGCCATCCAATTCCAGTGCTGCATTCCGTCCTCCGACGCTCCCGGCTTTTTCGACGATCGTGACGCGAAAGCCGCGGTGAGCGAGCAACATTCCGGCTGTGAGGCCACCCGGCCCTGCGCCGACGATGAGGACGTGTTTCTTTGATTCCGCTGACATGAGGCGGATGCTAGTGTGAAATTTCCAACATAGCAATCATGTCGTCGCATAATTGGTCCAGCGAGTCTCTGAATATTTCTCTTGTTCAGCGGTCGAAGTCACCTAACCTGCGCCCAGTGAGTCTCTGCGTGCGATTGCTGGCATTGTGGTTGGCGGCCTTCTGGCTGCCGATGACCATGCATTGCCAATTGGCAAGCCTGCGCCTCTGTTGCGTGGCGGGCTCTTGTTGCGAAACGGGTGCCTGCGGCGAGGAACCAGGGGCTTGCCAGGATCCGACTTGCTGTGGCGATTCTTCAGACTGCCAATCCAGAGCCTGCAAGGTCGTCGAGAGCGGGAAATATTTCTTAAAAAGAGCCCTGTCGGTGAAACCCGTCCTAACTACGGATCGGATCGACTCACCGGTCCCGCCTGATAGCCGACGCCTGCCACCCCCTGGGGTCACCCTCAATGCCAACACCGGAGCTCCACCAGGCTGGATCCGGACCTGGCAATTTGTCTGCCGCGCGGCCGCCAAGCCGCGTGCACCGTCAGCCCGTTGCTGTTAGTCGGTGGTCGGGCGTGTGTCGCCTGACGAAGTCTGGTCGCCTCGCAAGCTCTTGCCGATTCTCGGCTTGCTTGCCCAAGCTAACCATAAACCATTGGAATTCTGAACAATTATGACGCAAAAACATTTTTTTAATTATCTATCATGTATTGGAATAGCCGCGGCCTCACTGCCTGGCCAAGCGGCAGGAGCGCCGCGCGACGCACAAAAGCTGGCATCAAGTGCCGACCGCTCGGCCGAGGGCACCGAACTATCGTTAGAGAGGGCGATTCGTCTGGCCTTGAACCACAATCCGCAGCTTCAGGCGAGTGCGGCACGCAAGGACGCGGCAAGTGCCCGAGCCGTGCAGGCTCGGGCATGGCCCAATCCGGAGCTCGAGCTCTCCAGCGAGGATATGCCGGCAAGTCGCACGCGAATGTCGCAGGCGAAAAACATGGCCGGCATCTCTCAAGTGATACCCTATCCGGGCAAGAAGAAGGCCGACGGCGAGATCGGGGCCGCCGACGCCGCTGCCGGAGCCGCCGCTTGGCGCCTGTACCGCGTCGAGTTAGTGCGCGAGGTGAAAATCGCCTACTGTCAGGTTCAGACAGCGGAACGTGCCGCAGCCGTGGCTGCCGATTTGATCGAGGTCGCGGCTGCTGCGGCGGCTGCGGCAACGAAACGCAACCTGGCAGGCGAGATTCCGCTGCAAGAGTCTCTCCGCACTGAGATTCTGCTCGGACAAATCAAGACCGAGAAAATCACCGCCGCTCGCGAGGCCGCCGTCGCCCGCCAAGAGTTGGCTCGATTGCTAGGCAGGCCGGATCTTAGTGCAGCCCGGCTCACCGGGGTGCCTGATGAAACCGGCAAACTCGCGCTGGTGAACGCAGTTCCTGCATCTTGGTTAGCCAAGCATCCGGCAATGGTGGCGGCCCGTGCGCGGCGCGACCAAGCAGCCGCTACATCGCGGCGGGCTGGGCTCGAACCGGGGCCAGACGTAAAGCTGGGAGTGGCCGGGGGTCGTGATGAAGCGGCCAATGAGAACATTGTGGCGTTTCGTCTCAGCATTCCATTGCCCCTGTTCGATCGCAGCCGCGGCAAACAACAAGAAGCACAGGCCGGCCTGCGCGAGGCCGAGGCCGCAATCCTCGCCACCCAACATGACTTGCTCGCAGCCTGGCAGGCCGCACTCGCATGCTATCAGGCAGCCGCCGCCCAAGTGGCAGTCCACCGCGAATACATCCTGCCAAAAAGTGAGCAGGCACTGCGCTTGGTTCAGAGCGGCTTCGACGAAGGGAAATTTGGTGTGATTGACCTGCTAGACATACAACGCACCACCGCCGAGGCCCGGCTGGCCTATCAAAAACGACTTTTCGAACTCAACTCCGCTCGCGCCGAACTCGAATCTCTGGCGGAAAAACCGCCTGCCAACTAATTAAAAAGCAAACTAACATAAAATCATGATATCTCACAACATAACGAAAATTAACGCCCTTGGCCGGGCAATCCGCAGGTGGCTGCGGCCGCAGCGGATTGCGCCAATCATCAAAGCGCTGGGCGCAGCTGGCGGACTGCTGGTAGCCGGCTGCAAGCCACCAGCGGCTGGGGCGGCGGCCCATGCCGGCCACGACGACGGTGGCAGCGGCGAAAGCGCCCACGTCAAAGGCGGCATCTGCCAGGAACACCGGGTGCCGGAAGGTGCCTGCGGGATTTGTAACCCTAACAAAATCGCAACCCTCAAACCGGGAGAGGCGCTCCAACTGCGGCTGGCATCCAACAACTCGGCCGACGTGGCCGGAGTCAAAACGTCCAAGGTCGGCGAGGGCCTGGTGGCGGACGCCATCGAATGTTACGCAGAAGTCGGCTTCGACCTCAATCACTTTGCGCAGATCGCCGCACCGGTCGGCGGAGTGATCCAGGAAGTCTGCGCCGATCTTGGAAGCAAGGTGCTAGATAAGCAAACGGTCGCGCGGATTTGGTCGGCTCAAATCGCCGAGGCGGTGGCCAAGGCGGTACTCACCCATCAAACGCTGGAGCGTGAACAAAAACTTCGCGCCCAACAGGTGACATCCGAAAAGGCGTTGCAAGAGGCACAGGCAGCCCATCGCTCGGCCTGCCAGAGCTTGCACACATTTGGCTTCACCGAGGCGCGCATCGATGAACTGAGCCGCCAACCGGAAGAGGTCGTTCTGCTGGATGCCTACGCTCCCTTCGCCGGCGAAATCACCGCCCGATCGGCTGTCCGCGGGGCTCTGGTCGAGGCCGGCAAGCCGTTGTTCACAATCGCAGACCCGACGCTGATGTGGGCCGATCTGGCAGTGCCCGAGGCCGCGCTGGCTCGGCTCAAGACAGGCCAAGTCGTAGAACTCACCGTTGATTCACTGCCAGAACGCAAGTTCGTTGGCAAGCTGAGCTGGATCAGCGCCGAATTGGACGAGACGACCCGCCTGGTGAGAGCGCGTGCCGAGGTGCCAAATCCCGACGGGGCGCTCAAGGCGCGAATGTTTGCCAAGGCGCGAGTTGAGACGTCAAACGCGGCCAGCGCGTTGTTGGTAGCATCGACGGCAATCCAGCGGATCGACGGCAAGCCGTTTGTCTTTGTGAAACTGGAGAACGACCTGTTCGACGCCCGCGCAGTGCGGGTCGGAGCCCGGACCGGGGATGCTTGGATCATTGCCGAGGGCTTGCAGGCCGGCGAGGAAGTTGCCACCGAACATGTCTTTGCACTGAAGTCACAACTGCTGATTTCGCGCCTAGGCGCCGGTTGTGCGGATGACTGAGAAAGACCCCCTATCATGCTTAACCACCTCATCTCATTTTCACTCAAAAACCGGCTGTTAGTCTGCATTTCCGCGGCTTTCCTGCTCCTCTACGGGGGGCGAGCCCTGCTCAATCTGCCGGTGGACGCGTTTCCTGATACCACCCCGGTGCAGGTGCAAATCAATACCATCGCCCCGTCACTCAACCCCCAGGAAGCCGAACAACAAATCACCATGCCCATCGAACAGGCGGTCAGCGGACTGCCCGGCCTATCCAATTTGCGCTCGGTATCCAAATTCGGCCTGTCGCAGGTGGTAGCCACCTTCGAGGACGGCACCAGTATCTATCTGGCGCGGCAGTTGCTCTCGGAGCGCCTGCAGGGCGTCGAATTGCCGACCGGCATCGGCCGCCCGCAACTCGGGCCAATCTCCACCGGCCTAGGTGAGGTGTTCCATTACGCGGTGAGTTCCACCAGTTCCAAACACGATCTAACCGAGCTTCGGGAACTTCAGGACTGGGTGATCAAACCGCAACTGCGCAAGGTCCGCGGGGTGGCCGAAGTCAATACCTGGGGCGGCTTGGAAAAACAATTTCATGTGGTGGTGGAACCGGCCCGCTTGCTCAAGTTAGGCGTTACCTTTGAGCAGTTGGCGGAGGCTCTCCAAGCGAACAACCAGAACGTCGGGGGCGGCCAGGTGGTGCGGGCCGGCGAGTCGCTGCTAGTCCACGGCATCGGGTTGGCGAGCGACATCAAACAACTTGGTGCCATCGTCATCACAGCTCATCAGGGGAATCCGGTGCGGGTCAGCGACGTGGCAACCGTCAAGGTGGACCACGAGATCCGGCGCGGCGCGGTAACCAGTGGCGGACGCGGTGAAATTGTGTTAGGTCTGGGTTTCATGCTGATGGGTGAAAACAGCGCGGTGGTCACCAAAGCGCTCAAAGCCAAACTCGCCGAGGTCCAACTGACACTGCCTGCGGATGTTCGCGTCGAGGTCCTCTACGACCGCACCGAACTGGTGGACAAGGTCATCCAGACGGTTCAGGAAAACTTGCTGGTCGGCGCGTTGTTAGTCATTGGAGTGCTTTTTGCATTTCTCGGCAACCTGCGTGCCGGACTGATCGTGGCGGCGGCGATTCCGCTGTCGATGTTGTTTGCCGGGGATTTGATGCTGCAAAGCGGCATCGCTGCGAGCCTGCTGAGCCTCGGCGCGGTGGACTTCGGGCTCATCGTCGATGGCGCGGTGGTCATGATCGAAAACTCCATGCGCCGCCTCGCCGAACAACAACAAAAACTCGGCCGTGACCTAACGCCCGACGAACGCCAACAAGTCTTGCATCAGGCACCTTTGGAAATGGCGCGACCGGTGGCCTTCGGAGTGGGCATCATCCTCATCGTGTTCCTGCCCGTGCTCACACTCGAGGGCGTCGAGGGAAAAATGTTCAAGCCGATGGCACTAACCATGATTTTCGCGCTGGCCGGATCTCTGGTGCTTTCCCTAACATTAGTTCCGGTGCTTGCCAGCCTGTTGCTGCCCAAGCGCATCAAGGAGAAGGAACCACTGCTGGTGCGCTTGGCACATTGGATCTATGCACCCGTGCTTGCCGCCGCCCTGCGCCTGCGCTGGCTTGTTCTGTTAGGATCGGCCGCGCTGGTTGCCGGGGCCGCCGTGCTCGCCATGCACACCGGTGGCGAATTTCTACCCAAACTCGGCGAGCAGGCAATTGTGGGCACCAGCGTGCGCCTCGCCGGCGTCTCCGTCGAGGAAGCCGTGGCCCAAAACGCCAGATTGGAAAAACTTCTGCTGGAAAAATTTCCAGATGAGATAGCGAATATATGGACGCGATTGGGGACCGCCGAGGTGGCTACCGACCCGATGGGCATTGAGTTATCTGATTTTTTTCTGGCGCTCAAGCCGCGCGAGAAATGGAGGCAGGCCCGCACCCAGGGCGAGTTGGTTGAGAAGATGAAGGAATTTTTCGTCAAGATGCCTGGGCTGACGGTGGCGTTCTCACAGCCGATTGAGATGCGGATGAACGAGTTGATTGCCGGGATCCGCTCGGACATTGGGATCAAGATATATGGGGACGACCTCAACCAACTGAGGGACCTCGGGGCAGCAGTGCAAGCAGCGCTGAGTAACATCCCCGGTGCCAACGAGGCCACCGTGGAGCAACTCACCGGGCAGCCGGTGTTGCAGGTGCAGGTGGACCCGGAGGCCATCGCCCGCCTCGGTGTGCCCGTCCGCAACGTGCTCAATGTGGTTGAAATGGTCGGCACGAAAAAAGTCGGTGAGGTCCGCGAAGGCCAGCGGAGATTTCCGTTAGTCATGCGTTTGCCCGATGCCCAGCGCAGTGATCCGTCGGCACTGGCGGCAACCATGCTCGCCACCGCATCGGGCGCGGTGCTGCCGTTAGAGCGGGTGGCATCGGTCAGCGAAGTCGAGGGCCCGGCCGCCATCAACCGCGAGTGGGGCAAGCGCCGCATCACGGTGCAATGCAATGTGCGTGGCCGGGATGTGGCCAGCTTCGTGAAGGAAGCGCGTGCCACCATCGAGGCCAAGGTGCCACTGCCCGAAGGCTATAACATCGAGTGGGGCGGCCAGTTTGAGAATATGGAACGCGCCAACCGAAAGCTCACCTTCGTGGTGCCCTTGGCACTAAGCCTGATCCTGGTGCTGTTGTATTTCAGCCTGCGTTCGTCGCGCGACGTATTGATCGTGGCCACCGGTATTCCGCTGGGTGCAGTCGGCGGCGTGGCAGCATTGTGGCTGCGTGACATGCCCTTCACGGTGAGCGCGGGCATCGGCTTTGTCGCCCTCAGTGGCGTGGCCATCCTCAACGGACTGGTGCTGGTGTCCTTCATCAAACAGCGGATCGACGCCGGTGTCGCATTGGAAACCGCGGTGCGCGAGGGCTGCCAGGCCCGCCTGCGGCCGGTGCTCATGACTGCCTTGGTAGCCGCCGTTGGTTTCATCCCGATGGCCGTCAACGTCGGGGTTGGCGGCGAGGTCCAGCGCCCCCTGGCCACCGTGGTCATCGGCGGGATTGTTAGCAACACCCTGCTCACACTGGTGGTCCTCCCTGTGCTCTATTGCATCGGCAGCAGTCGGCGCAGAACCACGCAGGAATGGGCCTTGCCACAAGCCCATGACTCCACTTCCGCCGAGCCTTGAGCGCAATGAGCTTGGCTAACCACTTGGCACGCGCCGCGGGACGCACGGCCTGCTGCGGGGACGCAGCAGCTACGGGGACGGCCTGCCGCGTCTCGCGGCAGGCAGTGACAGCGCGCCTCCGGTCACTGCCACCCACAAAGAAAACCAGGGCCGCCGATTGGATTCGGCGGCCCTGGTAATGTTAGATTAATTCCGGTCACCCGTTTCCCATGATGCGCGTTGGACGCTGGGATTGGAAGACCGGGACGTTAGTCACTGCTGCGTGACCTGGAGGCGCACAAACAGGGGACCGGTTCCAGCCAATGAGGACGGCAGAGTCACCTCCACTTTGTCCACCCCGGCTGCGAAGCCATCGGTCGTGGTGACGATGCTGACACCGTTCACAGTGTCCTGCGCCACAGTCCAGCCACTCAGATTGCTGCTGTACTGGGCGCTGATGACCAATCCGAGATCGTTGGCGGCCACTGCGGTCCGGCGGAAGGTGAACACCACGTTGCCGCCGCTCCGGGTGAGTGTCGGCAGTAAAGCGCTCGAGTTGGCGTCCGGGTTGGCAGGATTGGGTTGGCCACCAAGCACAAACTCGATGCCATTGCTCAGGCCGTCGTGATCGGGGTCGGCGTTGAAGGCGGCGTCGGCACCGCTGAGGCTATTGGCGCTGGCCCAATCGCTGAAGGGCGTGGGCACACCGTTGACGACAAGAGTGACGTCCTTGGATGCGGTGTTGTAGCTATCGGTGTCGCTCGGCGTGAAATCGACGTGCAGGGTTTGGCTGCCAACACTGAGTAGCGCACCGGCTGCGGGCGTATAAGTCAAGGTGCCATAAGCCGAGCTGCCCGCGTTCAATTGGGTGGCGCTCAGGGCCGTGCCTTCGTTGATCGCAGCGGGATCGCTCCAAGTGATCACGGGGGTTACTTTGCCCAGTGTGAGCGTGCCAGTGCCTGTAAAATGCGTGTCATCCACCACATTGGGTGCCGTGGCAGCGCCAGATGAGCCGTAGGTTCCGTTAGCCTGAGGTGTGCCTTCAATGGAAAGCGCGCCGATTCTCAAGGTGCCGCCGAAATCCAAGTTCAATTGAGCCGAGTTGCTGACAAGCAGGTCGGTTGTGCGGAGCTCGGCCATCGAAGCGGTGCCCATGAAGTTCACGTTGTCATAGGTCCCGCTCGCTGAGCCCACCGCACCCGTGGTGGCGGTTAGGTCAAGGCCCAGATAGGTGGTTCCTCCCCATGGATGAGACGAGTAATCCACCTGCTGGGACTGCGTGTAACTGATGCCATTGCTGCTGAAGGACATCGTCACAACATTGCCGATCTTGGTCACTCTCAGCCATGGGCTTCCACCTGTGTTAGGGCCTGCCGTCGTGATTCCGCCGTTGAGGGTCGTCGCCGACAACCCGGTCCAAATCCCGGCGGAATCGCCCACATGGGCTGACAAGTTATCGCGGGCCATCAGACCGACGGAAGCATTCGTGGTGCCGGTGACATGGGCGATGATGTCGAAATCGCCGGATGGCACCTGCATGTAATGGAACACGTGGTTGTCGATGCCATAGAAATTGGCGATGTCAGCAGCAGCGCCGCCGTGCAGTGACCAAGCACCGTTGCCACTGAAAGTTGCCGTGCCTGCAACCGAGGCTACACCAGGAGCGGCGATGCCCAAGGCCACGTCCAGACCCGTGTTGGCAAATGCAAGCGAACCGCCCGTGGCAGTGGCCACGCGGTGATTGCTCGCATCCGGAACGATCACGTTGGTTCCGCTCAGCGCAAAGGTGGGAGCGCCGGCCAGTGCAAGCCTAACCCCGCCGACGGTGGCTTGGGTGGTCACAGCGAGGGCATGAGTGGCAGCCTCCAGCACGCCTGAGCTGCCAACCAGCGTGCCAACCTCGACGTTGGCCCCGGTGATGTGCACGGTGCCGCCGGTGATGTTGAGCGTGGTGACCACCGAGCCATCGCCGAGGTTGACGGTGCCGCCGGCTGGAACATTGAGCGTGGCGATGATGCCGCTGGCGTTACTGACGTTGAGGGTGCCGCCACTGACGGTGATCCCACCACTCGGAGCGGCCGCCGCCAAAGTGAGCGAACCGCCGCCTAATTTGGTCAGGCTTCCGTCGCCACTGATGGCCGTGGCAAAGGTCACGTCGTTGCCGTTGGTGTCAATTTTGGCGACCCCAGGGCTGGCGACCGTAGCAAGTTTGCCAGAGACGTCGGTGGAGGAAGTTCCGCTGCCGGCGGGATACTGGAGCGTGCCGCCACCGAAAGTGACATTGCTGCCGAGGCTTCCCAGGGCGGAAATTTCCAGGGTGCCTGCATTGATCAGCGTGCCGCCGCTGTAGGTGTTGCTGGTATTGCTGATGAAGAGCGTGCCACTGCCGTCCTTGGTCAAGCCATTGGTGCCGCTGACCAGGGCACTGATTGTGGCGCTGCCGGTATTGACGGTGATCGTGTTTGCGGCCGCGTTGGCACCGGCAAGACTGAGCTTGGGTGTGGACGTTCCCGGAGCAAGCGTGTACCCGTCAACACCGAATTGAAGCCCGGCTGCAGCCGAAGCGGTTCCATTGATGGTCACCGTACCCGCGCTGCCCGAAAACACCAGGTTGGCCGTGGGCGATTGGCCCAGCGTCCCTTGGACGTTGGGCACGCCAGCCCAATCAAGCGTCGTGGCATCCCAGTTGCCGCTGCCGCCACCGCTGGCACCCGCCGCCCAATAGTTGCCGTAACTCACCGCCACGACACCGATCGCATCGTTGAAGGTGGTCCCGACGCGCAACTCATCGACGTTGAAGCGACCTCCTCCCAGCGATAGCATGGTAAAGGTGGACGGATCAAATGTGGCACTGGTGCTCACCGCTGCCGCATCGAAAGCAGCTTCGGTTAGAGCCGTTCCATCGTTGAAGGTGGCTTCCTGGATTGTGGTGGCGGTCGTAGCGTCGCCCCAAGTGATTTTGGCGATACTGATTTGGGGGGTGCCGGTCGTGTTCCATGACGCGCCCGCAGTGCCGGTCAAGGCTCCAGCAGCATTGCCATCCCAGAAGGCCGCCCGGAACTTCTTGCCACTATCAATACCGATGCCAATGGCCGATCCGCCATACGAGGTCCAGCCGCGATTGTCCGTGCCCGTCGTGTACAATGTCCCTTGTCCGATGGCGAAACTGCCGCCGGTTCCGTTGCCGTTGGCCTTGAAATTGCTCGCTTCCACGTAGCTCATCCAAGTCACTGCGCCGAGTGTAAAACTGGCTGTCACCGCTGGATCCAAGGGACGCTGGGCCATTTCATGGTCCGGGTTGTTGCCGTTATATCCGCTGCTGCTATTGCCTGCGGGGGCGGGACTGCCGACAAATTTACCGGTTTGCGGCACCGCGGTCACCGTTCCGTTCCACAGCGTATGCATCGTGCCGTCACAAATGGCAAAGCCAGTCGGCGAACCCGAGGGATAAGTGTTGCTATTGATCGCCTGCCATGCCGACCCCGCAGCAAAACCGGTGCCTCCGTTCTGGCCGTTGAGGGTTGTCCCAAGACCCGATGTGTAGTCGAATGGCTCATAGACTTGTAAGGCCGCTTGGGCGGTGAAACTGAGTCCACCCAGCCCGAGGGCGAGGGTGGCGAGACGGGCGGAGCACCGCCAAGGTGCCAGAGCGGCCAGAGCGGCAAACCGCACTGCAAGGGGTGGGCAAAGGTGGATAGGCTGGGTTGTGGATTGCATGGTTTTCTCCTAGGTTTGGTATTTGGGTGTTATATTTGGTTTTTCCGCCGTGCCGTGGGTTCGGCTGGGTAGGCGGAATGCCTCGCTGGTGTCGTCACCGACTAACGCGCTGCACAGCGGGCAATCGAGCGTAATCACCGGGGATGTCAAACGGCAAATGCGAAAACGTGTCAATAAATGCCGGAACAAATTCCTTGGCAGGTGGCGACGGATGAGCTTTGCTGGCGGCACGCAAGTTTTTCTGCTTGCTGGCTACGACGCCTCATCCCAAAGCCCCCTCATTTCATGCGCCCCTTCCTATTGCTGCTCGCCACTGTCGCCCTGAGTGCGGCCCAAGCCCCACCTGCAGGATTCACAGCCCTGTTCAATGGCACCGATCTGACGGGTTGGCGCGGCGGGGACACCGCCGACCACCGGCGTTTGCTGGCAATGTCAGCGGAGCAGAGGGCCGAACTGCTCAAGAACTGGACGGCCGATATGCGCCAGCACTGGAAGGTGGTCGATGGCGAACTCATCAACGACGGTGACGGCAAATACGCCACGACGGACAAGGATTACGGCGATTTTGAATTGCTGGTGGAATACAACATGGCCCCAATGGGTGACTCCGGTATCTATCTTCGAAACGTCCCCCAAGTCCAAATCTGGGACCACAACAACGAGAAGGAATGGAAAAATGGTGCCCAGAAAGGCAGCGGCGGCCTATGGAACAACAGCCCCGGTGCCCCCGGCAAGGACCCGCTTGTGCTTGCCGATAAACCCGCCGGCGAGTGGAACACCCTGCGCGTGGTGATGGTCGGTTCCCGCGTCAGCGTCTGGCTCAACGGCCTGCTAACCGTTGATCACGCGATTCTCGAAAACTATTATGACCGCAAGGTTTCCATTCCCAGCAAGGGACCGCTGTGCCTGCAAACCCACGGTGCCCCGATCAAGTGGCGCCATATCTACATCCGAGAAATCGCCGGTGCCGAGGCTAACCAACTCTTGGAGTCCAAGGCCACCGCTGGCTTCAAGTCCATCTTCAATGGCAAGGATTTCGACGGCTGGGCCGGCGATGTCGATAACTACGCCGTCGTCGATGGTGCCATCCGCTGCCGCCCTCAAAAGGGTGGCAATGTCTATCATAAGGACGATTTGACCGACTTTGTGGCTCGCGTTGAATTCAAACTGCCGCCCGGTGGCAACAACGGCCTGTGCATTCGCTACCCGGGTAGCGGCGATACCGCATACCAAGGGATGTGCGAATGCCAGGTGCTGGATGACAATTATGAGGCTGCAACTAACAGCAAAATCGACCCCCGCCAGGCGCACGGGTCGGCCTACGGGATGGTGGCGGCGCAGCGCGGGTACCAACGGCCGATCGGTGAATGGAACTTTGAGGAGGTGACCGTAGTCGGCCCGACCATCAAGGTGGAACTCAACGGCTTTCTGATCCTCGATGCCGACCTGAGCAAGGTGGACATGGCCACGGTGATGGCCAATAGCGCCCACCCTGGCAAGGATCGCACTCATGGGTTTTTCGGCTTCGCAGGCCACAACGACCCAGTCGAATTCCGCGCCATCTCCATTCGAAACGTGGAGGCTAAAAAATAAGCGTTTGGGTTATCCCCCACCAGACACGTTCCGGTTGAAAAACACCTTGATAAATTTCATACCCTTGGTTTCGTCAAAGCTTGGCTCGATGGGTTCTGCGGGCTAAGGCAGGGCTGCTAACTTCTCAATCATGATCCGGCCGTGGGAATCCGGGCCCCAATCCGTGCTTACCGTGGCACGTAGCGTGAGTGGCGCGTTAGAATGCTGCGCCAACTCCAATTGATAGACATGATTCTGGTTGCTGGCCCCCGACCACCCGAAATGCTTATCGCTGGCCAGCACCTTGCCCTCCTGAATGATTTCCACCGCATGGATCTGATAGCGGCTTTTGCCGTGTTCATATTGAAAGGTGATGGCGTAGCGTCCTGCTCCCTTGATGCCTGTGTCAAGCTTCCAATCGACGACTTTCGGCGTGTCCGATGTCTCTGCCGGTGACCAATGCCCAATCACTCGACCAGCACCCACAAGCGGCTTGTAGTGAACACCCAGTGCGGCCAAACGCGGCAAGTGGGCACGCAAGCGATCTTCAAATTCATGGTAGTTGCGGTTGACCGGAGATGACCAGACGACCTCGGCCAAGGCGACTGCTCGCGGATAGACAAGGGCGTCGATCTGGTCTTCCGTCGGATGAGTGTCCGTCCACATCTGTGCCTGGGCACCCAACACATGCATGCCTTGGCCTGCTGATAGCTCGTTAGGCACCGGCTCAAAGCTGTAAACTTTCTCCACTGGAGTATTGGGGTAGTCAAAATACGTCCATTCGGTTGGAGCCATCACCACGTCATGGCCAGCTTTCGCGGCTGCGATGCCTCCGCCCATGCCGCGCCAGGACATGACAGTGGCATTGGGAGCCAATCCGCCTTCTAGGATTTCATCCCAGCCGATCAGGCGGCGTCCCTTGGATTGCAGGTACTTTTCGATGCGCCTGATGAAGTAACTCTGCAACTCCTCACCATTCTTGAGATGCTGCTCAGTCATCCTCGCCTGGCACAACGGACAGCGAAGCCAACGCCCCTTGGGGCACTCGTCTCCACCTATGTGAATATATGGCCCAGGAAAAACTTCTGATACCTGCCCAAGGACCTCCTCGAGGAACTCATACGTTTTCTCGTTGCCGAGGCAAAACTCCCACGGTCGCTCAACTTTGCCATCCTTGTCAGCCCGAGGCAATGGGCAATCCAATTCCGGATATGCTAACAAAGCTGGCGGTTCATGACCGGGCATATCGATTTCCGGAACCACGGTGATATGCCTGGCTGCAGCATAGCGCAGCACCTCGCGAACCTCCTCTTGAGTGTAATGCCCGGGTTTGACTCCCGGCCCGCGGGTGGCCGCATCCAACAGCTTGGGTCGTCCCTTGATCTCGATGGACCAAGTGCCGAGGTCCGTCAGGTGCCAGTGGAAAATGTTAAATTTATGCAGGGCCATCAGATCGATGAAGCGCTCGACGAACGCCTTCTGCTGAAAGTCGTGTCCGGAGTCTAGCATGAGACCTCGCCAAGCAAAGCGGGGCATATCCTCGATGGTCACGCAGGGCACAGACCAAGCCACATCTTTAACCGGCTCCGTGGCGAAAATCCGGGGTGGCAGCAATTGCCGCAGCGTTTGGACGCCATAGAAAACTCCCGCTTGGGCGGCTCCAACAATACGAATCCCATCCGGCGTCACCGACAATTGGTAACCTTCCTTACCCAGGCGCTTCAATCCCTCATCTTGCGTCAGACGAATGGTCGCTTTGGCATCATTCGGCAACCCGGGAACCCGTTCCATGGCTATACCCATGGCCGGTTTGAGGCTATCCACCAGTTGCCGGGCCGTTTCAGCGCTGGCTTCGTCAAAGACGACCCGGGTAGCAGAGGTGAGGGTAAACGTGCCTTCCGCGACCTCCATCTTCATCGGCAAAGGCACAATCGCCGGGGCCACGATTTCGGCCGCCGCAAGGGACCATCCGATGGTACCAATCAATGCGGCGACACACAACTTAGGAAATATCGAGCGAGCACTCATATAGGGTAGATTGAAGGATGTTATTTTCATAATGGGATTCAAAAGCAGAGTTTGAGATGGTGCTTGGAGCACACGGCCTGGAGTTCTTTCATGGGGTCGCGCTGCCATGGCGTGGCGTCATAGCAGTTGTACTTGCTCACTTGCGAATGAAACAGCGCAAAACCGTCATGATGATTGCAGTCGAAGACCAGGTACTTCATGCCCGCATCTTCGGCCAATTGTGCCCATTCCTCGGCATTGAATTTCCCCGGATTGAATTGTTTGGCTAGCAACTCATATTCCTTCACAGGGATCCTTGCGTCATGCATCAACCACTCGCCAATCCCACCATACTTTTTCACCTGCCACTCACCCGCCGGGATCGCATACAAACCCCAATTGATGAACAACCCGTACTTGGCCGCATCGAACCACTCCAGCTTGGTTGCCTTCTCGGTGCCTTGCGCAGCGGTTGAGACAAACTGCGCGGCTTGATTCAACAACGGGCCGTTCGGGAGGTTCCGTGCAGCCGCTCTGGATGCGGGCAACTGGGCGACGGCAGTTGCGACGGAGGCGGCAACAATCACACACACGGCCGTAGCCTTGAATTTGAGGTGGGCAGTTAGGTTTTCCATCTGTGTTACTTGTTATTGAAGTATTGGGCTTACGGGCCGCATGGAGAGACAACTCATCAGCCTGCGGTGGAGCAGGACGTTCCAACAGAAATGAGCCAGTTCCATTCCGAAACTGAGGTGGGCAAACGCGTTCATAGAGTGTTAGGAACAGGCGCAGGATGCAGGTTTCCCGGGCCCATGTCCATTGATATTCCCCGATCTTTCGCCATGTGCCTCGTACGATTGAGCTAGGAGCCGCGCCGCAGAAGCCACGGATTGGGGCTCGAATGTGAGAATCCGGCTTGCGGAAAGTGGCTGGGGGTGCTTGGCTGGTCGCACATGAATTTTCGTTGGATGAACGCACTGCTGTGGGGAAACTCGGTGGCCTTGGCCTGGATGTGGGGGCTCGGGCTGTTTTTCAGCGTGCAGATGACGTTCATGTTCGGCTTGCAGGGTTTGCTGCTGTTTTCCATTCCCAATGCCTTGGGCCTGATGCTGTTCGGGTTTCTCACCCAAAAGGTCGCCCTGAGCCATGCCGGCGGACAGGAATCGCTCGCGATTTTCTTTGATAAATTTGCCAAGCCGTTCCGACTTATTCTGTATCTCTACCAATTACTGGCGCTCACGCTGACGGTTTTCGCGTTGGTGCGCTACTTGTTTGTGCCGCTGCAACTCACCGCTGGACCGCTCTTTGCTCTGTACCTGTGCCTGATTGTTTTCGTGATTCTGGCCGCCGGTTGCTTGTTCGGGGAAGAATTCGGGATTGAGAAAATCAAGCACAGCCACACACTGATGGGGCTGGTGGTTCTTGGTTGCATCGGTATCACCCTGCTCGGTTTGAGACCACTGCTGCCGGTGGCTTTCAGTTGGAGTTCGCCGTTTCCCAAGGAGTGGACCGGGCCGTCGTTCTGGGGCTACGCGACGCCGCTAACCGTTGGTCTGTTGGTGGGCCCGTGGTTGGACCTGCAACACTGGCAGCGGGCAATCCAGATTCACCGGGAAAAGACGTCCATCCGGTTGAGCTATTTCTTCGGTGGAGGGATATTTTTCCTGCTGTTGTTGTTCCACGGTTGCCTCGCTTGGTGGGTGATGGGCAAGGAAGGCGGGCCGCTCTCGGCCATCGAAGCACGCGACGGCTTCAAGTATGCCCATGATCTCGTCACCCGCTATTTCATGCGCAACTACCACTCGGCCGGTTGGATGCCGATGGCGTACTTCACGTTTTTGTCGATCTGCGTTCTAACCACTCTGGACAGTGGTTACATCGCCCTCAAATGGTTCCTCGGCAGCAATGTGGACAAGAGCCAGAACATGCTCATCGGGCTCATTCCCAAACAGATCATCGCCTCGCCCATTCCGAGCTTCATGCTGGTGGGCATGGTGACCCTCGGCGGCATCTGGGCCAAGCTCGAGTTGGAATACTTCATGGTGGCCTACGCCTCGTTTTTCGTCGGCTATGCGGCGTTGGCCATTGCCCGCTGCTTTGTGCCCAACTCACAGCAGCCGCTGCCGCAGATCCGCATGTTTTCCATGGCTAGCATGTCGATCGTGATATTCGCCTTCGGCTACCTCAACAGCCAGACTTCTCTATTATTGTTAGGCTCGCTGATGCCGCTGGTGTATGTGTGCTGGCTGGTTTTTAACACCGATTTGCTGCGGGTGGTGCACGAGAAGGCAGGAGAAGTGATGGAGGCTGCAGCGGAGATTCCGGCGATCCGCGCGATGACCCGTGCGGCCACCGCAGTGACCGGCTCGGACGTAAGAGCACCGGAGAACGACCATGCGCTGGCGGGCCACTTCGAGGGCAAGTGGTTTGTCTATTCAATGATCGCCACCTACGCGGATACCAACTCGGTGGGCAACGTGTATTTCGGGATGTACCCGATGTATGTCGGCAAAACGCGCGAATTATTTTTCAATGCGACCATGCCGGAATTCGATTTAAAAACGACGAAATTTTATATTTTGACGCGTTCATTTGAGCACAAGTTTGTGCGGGAGGCGCGGGAGTTTGATCGCATTACGGTGAAGATTCGCATCGGTGAGTACAACCGCAAGTTCTGCACTCTGGAGCACCAGATTTTCAACTCGGACCACGCTTTGTTAGGCAAGGGCAAGCAGAGTTTGCTATTTGTTTCGGCCAAGGATTACAGCCTGCTAGACATCCCGCCGGAAGTTTACACCTCGTTCATCAGCTACGCTTGAGTCGTTCCATCAGGCGTCGGCAATGACCGTGCTGTCAACGCCCCGCAGCTCAAACACCCGCAGGATGGTCGCCTCGATCAGGTTGCTGGGGCAGGAGGCACCGGCGGTGATGCCCACACTGATCGGTTGGTCGCTGAGCAAGGCGTGTGCATAGCCGGTGGTGACTTCCTCGGCGCGGTGCAGATCGAAGTGGACGATTTGCTCCAACGACTTGAGGCAGGATGCATCCCGGATGAAAAACGTCGGCAACTGGCGCTCGCCGATCTCGACGAGGTGGGCGGTGTTGGAGCTGTTGTAGCCACCCACGACGAGCAGAAGGTCCGGTGGTTCGCGCAATAATTCGAAAAGTGCGTCCTGCCGATCCTGAGTGGCACCGCAAATCGTGTCGAACACCCGAAGACCCGAGGCGTTTCCATCGCGCTGGATGATGGCCTGGCGCAGCCGCCGCTGGATTTCCTCGGTTTCACTTTTAAGCATGGTGGTTTGGTTGGCCACGCCGATGCGTTTCAGGTGCAAATCGGGGTCAAAGTCCGGGGAATGAGCGTGCTTGAAGCGATCCAGAAAGGCGTCACGCTGGCCATGCCCGCAGATGTAGTTGCAGACGTAATCCGCGTCCTCGAGAGTGAGGATGACGAGGAATTGGCCATCGCCTCGCTGGCCGAGGGCACGGGATGAGGTGGCGCGGGTTTCCTCGTGATGATCCTTGCCGTGGATGATGGATGTGACGCCCTCCTTGGCGTAGTCGCGGACGTGGCGCCAGACTTTCATGACGTCGCCGCAGGTGGTATCGACCACCCGGCAGCCGCGCTGCTCGAGTTTGTCCATGAAAACGGTCGGCGCGCCAAAGGCCGGCACGATGACCACGTCCTGATCGGTCAGGGTATCGTAGGTGGCGTCCAACTCAAACCATGGCAGAGAGGCAATGTTCATGTCGCGGAGCTGGCGATTTACTTCCTGATTGTGGATGATTTCGCCGATGAGAAACATCCGCTGTTCGGGAAATACCCGGCGGGCAGCGTAGGCCAGATCGATGGCCCGCTCGACGCCGTAACAAAACCCGAATTCCTTGGCGAGATGGACGGTGGTGTTGCCGATAGTGAGGAATCCGCCACGGCCGCGTAGTTTTTCCACCGTGGATGATTGGTAGTGGCGGGCCACCTCGGCGGCGACCCGTTCCATCACTTCAGGCCGCCGCAAATTGATCCGGGGCTTGGCAGTGGTGGCGAGGGGGCTGGCATCGGAGGCGTTCATCGGCGTATCCATAAGCCCAAAATCGCCCGCCACCAACTCATTTCATCGGCCAAGAGCCGACGAACCTTACAATTTGTCTGTCCCTTAATACGGGGATTGACTCGCCGGACAATCGGCCCGATGACTAGCGGCGGCTAAGTTCCTCATCTCAACACCCCAAATTCATGGAAGACGTCATCATCATCGGCACCGGTTGCGCGGGTTACACCGCAGCCATTTACACCGCCCGCGCCAACCTCAACCCGCTCATGCTTTCCGGCACTCAGCCCGGCGGCCAGCTCACCACCACCACGGAGGTGGAGAATTTCCCAGGTCATCCGGATGGGATCATGGGGCCGGAATTGATGATGAAAATGCAGGCCCAGGCGGAGAAATTCGGGGCGCGTATTGCTTGGGCCAACGTGGAGGGGGTTACGCGGCGGGATGACGGCAGTTTTTTGGTGAGTACCGGAGCTGAGAGTTACGAGGCGAAGACGATCATCGTTGCCACCGGCGCAGCTCCCCGCCACCTCGGCCTGCCCAATGAAAAATCCCTCATCGGCCACGGCCTCACCTCCTGCGCCACTTGCGACGGAGCGTTCTATCGCAACGTGCCGGTGTGCGTGATCGGTGGCGGCGATAGCGCATGCGAAGAGGCCGGATTTCTGACGCGTTTCGCGAGCACGGTGTATTTGATTCATCGCCGCGACACGCTGCGAGCCTCTAAAATCATGGTCGAACGCACGCTGGCTAACCCGAAAATTGTGCCGGTTTGGAACTCCACAGCTAGCGAATACCTAACCGATGAAAAAGGCGAGGTGCGGGCTGTCACCCTCACCAACCTTCTCGATGGCACAACCCGCGAGTTGGCGGTGAGTTGTGTGTTTGTGGCGATCGGCCATGTGCCTAACAGCGGATTTCTCGACGGTTTGGTGGACAAGGATGAGAACGGCTACATCCTGCAACAACCCGGACGCACGGCGACCAAGACCCCCGGTTTGTTCGCTGCTGGCGATGTGGCGGATCATTTCTATCGACAGGCTATCACTGCGGCCGGTCAGGGTTGCGCCGCAGCGCTGGAGGCCGAACGCTACCTCAGCGAGCACGCGTCGTGATGCATCCGGAAATGGCCCTCATCACGGGTTGCAGCCCCCAATCCCGCCGGTCAGGAGCACCCGCCGGTGGGTCGGGATGGGGTTCCCTTTGGCTAACAAAGAGCATGACGCCATAGAAGAACCGCTTGGGGAATCTCTGCGTCGGATTCGCTTTGATGGCTTTAGCGACGAACGCCCGGGCCTGGGAGCCCGGAATGAAAGATCTTGAAGGGGCCATTGGCAGCGGGAATTTTGCGGCCTATCAGGCTCAAGTCTTTGAATTGGAGGCGTTAAGTCCGAGCGCAGTCATTCCGTGCCGAGCACCTGGGACGGGTTGTAGCGACGCGTCTATGACCGCCGATGCCAATAAGAAGGAACGCCAGCCCTGAATCAGGCCGCCCTAATTCAGCCCTGCGCCTGCATTTCCGCGCTTGCCCTGGGCCGCTCTAGCTGTCATTACCCATGTCACACCCGCTAGTTTACCCTCAATCATCCCATCCCCCCATGAACCAACCCAGCATGTTCAAGACCGCCGATGGCAAGTCGTACGGTTTCACCTTCCTCCTCATTACCTCACTGTTCTTCTTGTGGGCAGTCTGCAATGGCATGATCGACGTGATGGATAAACACTTTCAGGACTTCCTTCATCTTTCCAAATCCCAATCCGCCAATGTCCAGTTTGCCCACTACCTTGGCTACTTCCTGATGGCTCTCCCGGCCGGTTGGCTTGCCCGCCGTCTCGGCTATAAAACCGGCATCATCGTCGGCCTGTTCATGGTAGCCACCGGCTGCCTGTGGTTCATCCCTGCCACCCAAATCTCTGCGTTCTGGGCCTTTCTTCTTGGCGTTTGTGTGATTTCAATGGGCCTCACATTCCTCGAAACCATTGCCAATCCCTACACCACGGTGCTTGGTGCCCCGCAGTTCGCCGCAGTGCGCATCAACCTTGCTCAATCCGCTAACGGTGTGGGCTGGATCCTCGGCCCCATCATCGGCGGCCTGTTTTTCTACGCCGACCCCGGCATCCATCAAGCACATATCGACTCGGGCTCTCACAAGGCCTCCATTGACAATTGTCAGCCTTGCCAGCAAAAGAAAGCGGACCTTACCAGTGATCTTGCCAGCCAGAAGGCCAAGCTTCACCGCCACCACTTGTTGGCTGATCCATCCGCCGGGGAATTGGAATCTTGCGCTGCTTGTTCCACCACCGCTGATTTGTGGTTGAAAAATGAACTCTCCAAGGTGGATGGCAAATGCCACGTTTGTATCACTTCAGCCCATCAAACCGTGTGGATCCCCTACGCGGTCATTGCCGCAATTGTGCTTGCACTTTGCGTCGTCTTCTACCGGTCTAACATCCCGGACATCGTCAACGAGGATGCCTATCACCTGGACCAATCCGCGTCCGTGCCTCATAAATCCATCTGGGCCCACGGCCATTTCACCGGCGCCGTCATCGCTCAATTCGTTTATGTCGCCGCCCAAGCCGGTATCTTCAGCTTCTTCATCAACTACATCGTGGAAGATATGCCTGCCTTGACTGCCACCATGAAAAGCTCCTGGTCGTTCCTCGTCGGTGGGGCCAGTGGCTCGGAATTCCGCAACGGCTCGTGGTTCGCCACCGAACAAGGTGCCACCAAATTGCTATCCATTTTCGGGTTTTCGCTCTTCCTGCTCGGACGCTTCACGGGAGCCGGTCTGCTTAACAAGCTCGCCGCTCACAAGGCACTTGGCATGTATGCCCTGGCCAATGTCGTGCTCATGGGCCTCATCGTGGCCAAGCTAGGCTGGATCTCGGTTATTGCCTTGTTCCTCAGCTTCTTCTTCATGTCTATCATGTTCCCCACCATCTTCGCGCTGGGCATCCATGGCCTCGGCAAAAAGTCCAAGGTGGCCTCTTCCTTTATCGTCATGGCCATCATGGGCGGGGCTCTCCTTCCCAAACTCATGGGTAAACTCGGTGACGACTACGGCATGTCCGCCGGCTTCGCCGTTCCTGCAGGCTGCTTTATCATCATTTCCATCTACGGCTTCTCATGGTGCAAACTCAGCGGCTCGCAAGGTCTCCTCGGCCACAATCCCAGTGGCGGCCATTGAGCGAATCCTTCCCATGCCCTATCCACTCGACCCAGCCCCTTTGCCACGCGATGCATCGGCTGACGACATCCTCAATGCCTTTCTCGAGTATCTGACAAATGCCGGCATCGAGCCGTATGGCCATCAGGAGGAGGCCATCCTCGAGATTTTCCAAAATAAGAACGTCATCCTCGACACCCCCACCGGCTCCGGCAAATCGCTGGTCGCCTTGGCCTTGCAATTCAAGTCGCTCTGCCAGGGCCGTCGCTCGTTTTACACGGTACCTATCAAAGCCCTAGCTAACGAAAAATTCCTCTCGTTGTGCCGGCTTTTCGGGCCGCAGCACGTCGGCATGATCACCGGCGACGCCACCGTCAACCATGATGCTCCGGTCATCTGTTGCACCGCGGAGATCCTCGCTAACATGGCCCTCCGCGAGGGGGCCGCAGCGCAGGCCGATGACGTCATCATGGATGAGTTCCATTACTATGCGGACGCCTCTCGCGGTGGTGCCTGGCAAATCCCGCTGCTCACCCTGCCGCGCGCCCGCTTCCTCCTGATGTCCGCCACCCTCGGCGATTCATCGTTTTTTGCCAAGCAACTCACTGCCCTAACAGATGAGGCAACCACCCTCGTGCAATCCGACCAGCGTCCGGTGCCGTTGGAGTTCTCCTATTCCACCACCTTGCTGCAGGACAAGGTGGCCGAACTCGTCGAGGCCGATCAGGCCCCGATCTATCTCGTCCACTTCACCCAAAACTCGTGTGCCGACACCGCACGCGACCTGCTCTCTACCAATTTTTGCAGCAAGGAGGAAAAGGCCGCCATTGCCCGTGCCCTTCACAATGCGGATTTCCGCAGCCCCTATGGCCGCGAACTGGCAAAAATCCTCCGCCACGGCGTCGGTATCCACCACGCCGGCTTGCTGCCGAAATACCGGCTTTTGATAGAGAAACTCACCGGAGCGGGCCTGCTCAAGGTGGTGTGCGGGACTGACACGTTAGGGGTGGGCGTCAACGTGCCGATTCGCACAGTGATGTTCACCGGGTTGTGCAAGTATGATGGGCGCGGCACCAAGATTCTCAGTGCCCGGGACTTCCGCCAAATCTGCGGACGCGCCGGACGCCGTGGCTTTGATAGCGTCGGCTACGTCGTCGCCCAGGCACCGGAACACGTCATCGAAAACCTCAAGCTTGAGGCCAAGGCTGCGGGTAATCCGAACAAGAAGCGCAGCCTCGTGAAGCGCAAGCCGCCGGAGCACAACTTCGTCCACTGGGATGAGGCCACCTTTGACAAGTTGCGCATTGCGCCACCCGAGCCGCTCACCTCCAGTTTCTCGATCGCCCATCACACGCTGCTCAACGTGTTGTCGCGCACCAGTGAGGATGGTTGCGCCGCGCTTAAAGATATCATCCGCCGCTGTCACGAGCCGCCTGCCAAACGCAAGGATCTAACGAAGCGAGCCTACCAGCTTTTCCGAGGCCTGGTGCGCGCCAAAATTCTCCACATCCTGCCTGTGGCCAAACGGGTTGGTCCTAACAAGGTAGTCGTCGATGTGGCTTTGCCGGAGGATTTTTCGATCAACCACGCGCTGAGTCTTTGGCTGCTAGATGCCATTCCGCAACTCGATCCCGCCGCCGACGATTACGCGCTGAACCTCATCTCGCTGATCGAGGCCATTTTGGAAAATCCGGACATCGTGCTGCGCAAGCAGGTGGATCTGATCAAGAGCGAGTTGATGGCCCGGCTCAAGGACGAGGGCGTGGAGTATGACGCGCGGATTGCCCGGTTAGAGGAGGTCGAGTGGCCGATGCCCGGCAAGGAATTCATTTACACCACCTTCAATGCGTTCAAGTTGCGCCACCCGTACCTGGACAGTGAGAACGTGCGGCCCAAGTCGGTCGCACGCGAAATGTTGGAGAACTATCAGTCGTTTGAGGACTACATCAAGACCTACAAGCTCGAGCGTGCCGAGGCGGTCTTGTTGCGTCACCTCAACGAGGTGTACAAGGTCCTCGCCCAAACCGTCCCCGACGCCGCCAAAACCGAGGCCGTCCAAGAAGCCGCTTCGTTCCTCGAGGTGATCGTCCGCCACACCGATTCCAGCCTGCTGGACGAATGGCAGAGCATCGGCAACACCGCCAGCACCGATGCATCGGCCAACATATCCGACATTGAAAATCCAAAATCCAAAATCCAAAATTCTCCCCCTCCGCCCTTTACCCGCAATCCGGTCACCTTTACCCGCCACCTGCGCAACCACCTCCTCACCCTGGTCACCGCGCTTTCCCGCTATCAGACGGAAACCGCACTCGGCTTGGTCGAACCGGCCGATTCCGACGGCAAGCCGTGGACCCACGAGCGGCTGCTCAAGTTGCTGGATACCTATCATGACGCGCGGCACCAGATCCGGCTGGATCCCGAGGCGCGCAATGGCCGCCACAGCCACTTGCCCAATCTGCCCAAGCCGGGCGAGGCGCGGCCCTTCCTGCCCGTCGTCCAAACCCTCATCGACCCAGATGACCTTAACGATTGGGCTGTCTTTCTGACTATTGACATGGAAAAATCAAACCTAACCAGGACCCCGGTGCTGTTGCTGGAAACCCTGGCGGCCAGCTAGAGTTCAGTCCTCCTTATCCGGGCTTGTGGGAATGGCGGATGCGGGTTACTTGCGGGGCGCGATGGAGGAACATTGGATGCGATGGAATTACCCCAAGGACCTGCCGGTGGTGGAACACCGGGAGCAGATCCTTGCCGCCGTCTCAGCGCATCAGGTGGTCGTGGTCGTCAGCGAAACCGGTTCGGGAAAAACCACCCAGCTGCCAAAAATGGTCGCGGAAGTCCTCGGCGAGCACGGCGGACGCGTCGGCTGCACCCAGCCCCGGCGCATCGCTGCGGCAAGCGTGGCGCGGCGGGTCGCAGAGGAATTGGCGGTCCCGCTGGGCAGCTTTGTCGGTTACCAAGTGCGCTTTGAAGAACGCCTTTGCCGCGACACCCGGATCAAGTTCATGACCGACGGAATCCTCCTCGCAGAAACCCAGGGCGACCGAAATCTCAAGCAGTATCAAGCAATAATCCTCGATGAGGCTCACGAACGATCGCTTAATATTGATTTTTTAATTGGATATTTGAAACGACTGTTGGCCATTCGCAAAGACCTGAGATTGGTGATTTCTTCGGCGACGATGGATGCGGGGGCGTTTGCGGAATTTTTCAGTGTGGATGGAGTGCCTGCACCGGTGATTGAAGCACCTGGTCGGCTGTTTCCCGTGGCGGAATTTTTCTTGCCGCCGATGGAGGACGAGGACCTGTCGCAACAAGTGGCGCGGGCGGTGGACTGGCTGGGGGAGTTAGAGCCCAACGGCGATGTGCTGGTGTTTTTGCCGGGCGAGCGGGAAATCCGCGAGTGTGCGGAGGTGCTGGACGGGCGGCGCTATCGGGGGACCGAGGTGCTGCCGCTGTTTGCACGGCTGGGACTCGGCGACCAACAGCGGGTGTTTCAACCGGGCCAGAAGCGACGATTGATTCTGGCGACCAACGTCGCGGAGACGTCGTTGACGATTCCGCGGATCGCCTGCGTGGTGGACTCCGGGGTGGCTCGGGTGAGCCGCTGGAGCCCGGGACGTGGGGTGCAGCGCTTGCAGGTCGAGCCGGTGAGCCAGGCGAGTGCCCGCCAGCGCAAGGGCCGTTGCGGCCGGGTGCGGGACGGGATTTGTGTGAGGTTATGCGAGGAGAGTGAGATGTTAGATCGACCGGAGTTCACGGATCCGGAGATTCGGCGCAGTTCGCTGGCCGGGGTGATTTTGCGGATGAAATCGTTGAATTTGCCGGACATCGAGGAGTTTCCGTTTCTCGATCCACCCAACCCAAAGTCGGTGGCAGAGGGCTACCGGACGCTGCGCGAGGTGGGGGCGCTGGACAAGGCACGCGAGCTAACTGATTTTGGGCGGCAGATGGCGAGGCTGCCGGTTGACCCGCGGCTAGGCCGAATGTTGTTAGAGGCACGCAAGGAGAATTGTTTGGCGGAGGTGTTGCCGATCGTTGCGATTCTGGAGTCTAACGACCCGAAGGAACGACCTGCGGAGAAGCAGCGGGAGGCGGACACGGCGCACGAGCGGTGGAAAGACATCGATAGTGATTTCATGGGGATATTGCGGCTGTGGAAGGATGTGTCAAAATTCCGCGACAGCCGCGGCGGGTGGCAGCGCAACGCGTTGCGCAAGTTTGCGGGGCCGGCATTTCTCAATGCACGACGGGTGATGGAATGGGCGAACGTGCACGACGAACTTGCGGATTTGCTAGAAAGCGAGTGGCGAATCCAAATAGGCAAGCTGGCCAAGGAGACCGGCTCATGGGCACCGTATGCAAACATTCACCGCGCGCTGCTGGCCGGGGTGCCGCGGCAGTTCGGGTTGTGGGACCGGGAGAACAAGACGTACCGCAGCGCGGCAGGCGGATTTTTCGCGATTTTTCCTGGGTCGGGGTTGTTCGGTGCTGGCAAGCGCTGGGAATGGGTGTTAGGGATGGAGTTGGTGGAAACCTCTCGCTTGTGGGCCCGGCGGGTGGCGCGCATCGAGCCGGAATGGGTCGAGCAGGTGGCCCCGCACTTGTGTGTTAGCAAATTTGGTGAGGCGCACTGGGATGAGGCGCAGGGAGCAGTGTATGGGAAGCAGACGGTGCTGTGCGGTGGTTTGCCGGTGGTGACGGGGCGGCGGGTGCACTACGGGCGGGTGGATCCGAAGGCGGCCCACGGGATCTTTCTGCGTGAAGGCGTGATGGGAGGGGGCTTGCGGCGGCAGTGTCAATTTTTGGAGCGGATGAAGGAGATGAAGGAAGACCTGGTGCTCATCGAACAAAAACTGCGGCGCCCGGGCGGCTTGTGGAGTGATGAGGCAGTCCTGCGGTTCTTCGAGGAGCGGGTTCCCGCTGATATCAATACCGCAGCGGCCTTTCATAAGTGGTTGGAGAAAAATGAGGCGGCCATCATGTTGGATGTGGCCGATGTGATGGACGAGGATCTGACGGATTTGGGGCTAGATCAGTTTCCGGACGAGTTGATGCATGAGGGCGATGGATATGCGTTATATTATCATGCGGCGGCTGGCGAGCGGGACGACGGGGTGACCTTGGGCGTGCATGTGGACCAATTGCCGAAGTTGCCGGACTGGTTGCCGGGCTGGGGAGTGGATGGCACATTGCGCGAACGGGCTGAGATATTATTGCGTTCGTTGCCGAAGGATTTGCGGCGCATTTGCCAGCCGATTGCTGCGGTGGCCGACGGCTTTGCGGAGTTGTGGAGATATGCGCCCAAAGATGTGTCGATCACCCGGGCACTCTGTGATTATGTGCGGGAACGCAACGGAGCGCGGGTGGAACCGGGCGAATTTGATTCTAGCAAACTGCCACCGGAAATGGTGACCAAGGTATGGGTTTGCGATGACGAGGGCGAGGAACTGGCGATGGGCGAAGATGTGGCAGTCCTTAAATTGCATCTCTCAGATCGGATGCGCCTGCGCTTCGAGGCCGTGGCCAATGCCGATGTGGCACGACGCGGCATGAGCACCTGGGATGGCGAGGTGCTGCCGGAACGCGTCGAGACGCCCGGCGGCGCGGCCTATCCGGCCTTAGTGGACGACGGCAAAACCGTCGGCGTGCGCGCCTTCACCTGTGCCGGGGAAGCGGCGGAAAGCCACCGCGGCGGTGGGGCGCGGTTATTGTGGCTGGCCCACCCGGAACAGGTTGCCTACCTGCGCAAAAAGTTTCCGTTAGGGTTGATGGCCAGGATTGAGCTGCCGCGGCTCGGGCCGGGAGGGACCTCGCTTGATGAGTTGATATTGTTAGCGGCGGAAGGAGCGGCTGGCGGGGTTTTCCCCCGTTCGCCCGACGCATTTCGCGAGCTAACCGAGCGGGCTCGGGGCCGTTGGCACGAGGCCGCTGCTGTGGTTGGCAAGAGTCTGGATGGAGCCGTGGAAATTTTGCCGGAGGTACGGGCGTGGATTTTAGCGCAGCGCAAGGATCGCAACCTCGGGCCGGTGGCGGAAGATCTCGAGGAGCAACTGGCGTGGTTGTTGCGCGGGCATTTCGCGTGGCGCGCCGGGTTCGAGCAGCTCCGCGATTATCCGCGGCGCTTGCAGGCGATCCGATCGCGCCTGGGACGGCTTTCGTCGTTACCGCTGATTAAAGATTTGGAAAAAATGGAGCGTTTGCGGCGGCTGTGGCTGCCGTGGTTCAGACGCTGGACCGCGGCCCCTGAAGATGTGCGATTGTGGGAAGCGGGTTGGATGTTAGAAGAATTCCGTGTCTCACTTTTCGCACCTGACGTCCGCTGTGCCAGCAAGGTTTCCGAAAAGCGCATCGAGGAAGTCCTCGGGCGCTTGTGACAAGTCTCGCCGCATGGGCTACCACTTGGCACGCGCCGCGAGACGCGGCACGCACAATAGATATGGGGGATCCTGCCAAATAAAAACTCTCGCAAAGGATCAGAGCTCTATGGGCATGGCTCGGTGACCCGTATGTAGCGGCGTGCCAGCTACTCCACCTTCATCAGCACGCTGCCGCTGTGACTGTTAAACTCGGGGGCGTACATGCACTGGATTTCGGCAATGCCCGTCGGATAGGCACCGCGCAGTTGCACCCTGGCGCTGGTTTCAAACACATGGGTGCCGCGCGGCAAGCGCTCGATGAAGAAGTGATCGGCGGTGTCCTTGGTCATTTCATAATAGCCGAGGCCGTCCTGCCATTTGTATTGGGATAACACATTGACCGGTTCGACGCCGCTGCCCCTCTGGTTTTTGAGGTGGATGAATTCCATATCGCGGTCTGCACGAATTTCGATACGGGTGACGATTTCGTCGCCGGGCTTAAGCGCGCCGGTGACGGCTTCGAGGGTGGCCCCGGCCTTGGTCATGCGTTTGACAAACAGGGATTTTTTGACTTCTAGGGGTGTGCCATCGTGCGGGGTGATCTTGGATACATCTTCCAAGTACTGCCAGTGCAACGAGCCCCAAGAAACCCCGGCGTCCGTCTTGGTCAGCTTGATTTTACCCATCGCGGGCTTGACCTCGGTGGCATGGAATTTCTTCTCGTAGAAACCGGTGCCGGGCTCGACGTTTTCCGGCTTGATCTCGACGCCTGCGAGTTCTGTCTTCACTAGCGCATCGGAGGCGAGGCGCTTCACATCGCCGCCTAGCAACAACGCATAAACCGCGTCGGCCGTGGATTTGGTGGTCTTCCAGCCCTGGGTTTGCTTTTGTTTGAGCAACCAGACTTGGCAATCATCCACGGCCTTCATGTCATTGGCAACTTCGCGGAATGCCTCGATGATCATTGCCTGGGTTTCCACCGGGGCCTGGTTCCAATAATACCCCTCGTTGGTGCGCCAGTGCATGCCGAGTTCCTCGGTGTTGAGCGCGTTCTCGCCAAGCGACTTGATGATGGCCGGCGGCGTTTGCTTGTCGCCGAAGCGCCACAGCCCGAGAGCGGCATGGCAGCGCGTCATCAGGCATGGGTTATTCATCCAATACTTCGCACCTTGCTTGAGGAAATAATCCACCGCTTCCTTGTTAGCGGCGGCGATCGGCCGTTGTTCCAGATAGAAACTGCGGCCGTACAGATACATCGCGATGAACGAACTGAAGTGGTCGTCTCCCCGGTCCTTGCGCTTGATCTCCTGATAGGTGTGGCTAATCTGGCCATCGAGCCAATCCAGCGCCCGCAGCGCAAGGTCGTTGTTAATCTTCACACCGAGGTGCTTCAAGCGCCCTGTTCCGGTGACGATGTAGAGCGTGATGTAGTCGCTGGCGCGGCCGCCGGGGAACCACGGCCAAGCGCCGCTATCGAGTTGCATATCTTGGAGGCGTTGCATGGCACGAGCCATTTCGCTGTCGAGGCGGTTATCGTCGAACAACACACCGACGTTTCTGCGGGCTTCTGTTTCCGAATTACCGGCGCGCAGCCACGGGGTTTCCTCGATCATCAGGCTTTTGAGGTCTTGGTTCTTGAGCAGCGGACTCTCCAGCGTCCTCGGCGCATTGCGCCACAACTCAAACACCCGGTGAATCTTCGGATCACTCTGCGCAATGTGCCGCGCTAATTGGTTAGCATAGTAACGGTTGAACGTCTGCTCGGCACATTCGTGCGGGTATTCCATCAGATAGGGAAGCGCCATCACCGCGTACCACGCCGGCTGCGACACCACCTGCACGGTGAGCGCCTCATGCTTCAAGGTCTCTGACTTGCCGCTCTCCAACAATTTTTTCATTTCAAACTCACGCGAGCCTGCATTGCGGATCGGCAGGGTGATCGACTCGGTGACGAGCTGGCGCTTTGAGAGCACCGCGATCATGCCCTCCTCACCATCGGATAGAGAAGCCGTGGCGGCCACCGCCTTGTAGGTCAGGAAGCCCGCGCCGTCAGGCACTTTGATGCGCCACGCCAATGTCTTGGACTCCTTGGCCGCTATCTCGAAAGGTTGCTCGGCATTTGTCAGGGCCAGCGCCGCATCACGCGACTCCAGTGTGGCTGCATCGGCAAAGCTCAGCTTGGCCTTGCCAGTTTGCGGTTTGTCGCTTTGGTTAGATACCTTGACCGTGAATTCGATTTCGTCGCCCTCACGCAGGAAGCGGGGCGGGTTCGGTTGCGCCATCAAATCCTTGGCGGTGACGGTTTCACCTTCCAGATAGCCGGAGCGCAGTTTGGCATCATGCGCGAAGCCCATGAACCGCCATTTCGTCAGGGCTTCCGGCATAGTGAATGTCATCTTCACAATGCCCTTGTCATCGGTCGTTAGATGAGGTTCGAAAAACGCGGTCT
This sequence comes from Akkermansiaceae bacterium, assembly GCA_903827375.1. Taxonomy (GTDB): domain Bacteria; phylum Verrucomicrobiota; class Verrucomicrobiia; order Verrucomicrobiales; family Akkermansiaceae; genus Luteolibacter. The sequence goes on along the minus strand of CAIKHZ010000217.1, from coordinate 15,833 downwards.
CCTGGAGGTTCTTGCGGGCTGATATCTTTGAAAGATCGGCTGCAGCTGCCGGCGCATCTTGATAGGCACCTTTGCCATCAAAGGCCAAATTAAAATTCCCCTGAGCCATGTAGAGAGCCGCCTTGGCCATCTTCATCGGAGCCGCAGCGGCGGCGGGGGCGGGGGCCGCCTCGAGCTTGTCAGCCACGGCTCCGTCCATGCCATAACTGCTTGCGCTACCGGCAAGGGCGTCGCCAAGGGCTATGCGACGGGAATCGCCGTCGGAAAATCCATTGCCGCCGCCGAAGCCCCGGCCAAACACCCTTGACCGCGCCTGGATGGGTTCAAACCAGATGCTGCCATCGGCGAGCCTGAACCAATCGTTAGACACTTCCCTGATGAAATGCCGGTAGCTTGGATGACCGTAGCCGGTGTGCGAATTCCAATTGCGCTCCCACTGTTGGAATGAAACCAGCCCGCCGACGCTCTCCAGATGGCAATGGTCGCCGTCCTGATAGAAACTCCCACTGAGCGACTCCGTCCACGAATGCATTGCGAACGCGTCCAGCGAAGCGTCGTACATCGCACCTAACATCTCGACGGCATTCTTTTGCGCGCCTTCGACGATCACCGACCAAGTTTCCTTGGCACCCGGTTCGAGCTTTGAGCGCATGGACTCAAACTTGAGTGTTAGATCGTGTTTGCTCCATGGCACATCCACCGTGACGGACTCGCTATAGGTCCGGTTCTCATGGACAAACAACACACGCACCTGGAAGCCGCCGCGATGGGCTTCAGTCACTGGGAAGCGCAGCACCTCTTGGGTTTTGGCGGCATCCGACCAGCCCTTTTGGAGGATTTTCCCGCGGTGTTCGATCTCGAAATACACCTTGCCTTTGGCATAGCCGCTGCCCCACAGGCCAACGAATTCCTCGCCCGGCAGCACCTTTTCGCTCTTCATCGAGAAGTGATGCGCGATCTTCACGGGAAAGACGGCGGCCTGCGGATCGAGCACCCGCAGCGGCAGCAGCGCGGTGACTTTCTTGCCGGCGGCGTCAGTGGTTTCCAACACGGCGCGGTATTCGCCGGCTGCCAGCTTGATCTCGCTGGACGCTTTGCCATCCTTGTCAGTGGCAAACTCATTTTTTTGCACAACCTCGCCCAGCTCCCAGCTGTTAGGATTGGCTGGATCCTTGATGGCGGAACGCTCGTTGCGGCCGCCCCAACCATACCCTTGCATTGCTAGACTTGTGCGCAAGACACTCGCCGGTTGCTTGAGACGGTGCACCGTCACCGTGCCCTTGGCCGCGACCGCCAGATCGTCGATGGTGGTCGTTTTGATAGTTAGTTTCACCGGCTTGGCAACTTCCTGCCACGCCTCGGCAGTGAGTGATGCCTTCACACCGACGTAACCGGCCTTGACGGCGCGGCTGGCGCTGCGGGTTTCACCGGTGCTATCAGTGACGTCCACGTTCACCAGATAGGAAAAAACCGGCTCCTTGGTTGGATCAATGTCCTTGTCGGGCTCAGCGATAAATTCAATATCAAACGTGCCATCCGGCTTGCTAACGAGTTCACCATGGGCGATTTGCTTGGCGTCGTTGCCCTGCGGCATGAACCACCAGCACCAGTGGCACCAGTCGGGCCACAGGGCGGTGCGGGTAACGCTCCACTTGACCTTGGCAGCATCAATCGGCGCGCCAGTGTAGGCCAGTGCCTTGGCGGTGACCACGACCTTCTCACCGAGTTTGGGTTCGGCCTTGGCCGGGCCGACTTCGGCATAGAACTTCGGCCGCTTGTATTCCTCGATGCGGATCGCTTGCGCGCCTCCCGCGCAGCGGATGAAGGTCTGGCCGAGGACCCGGTCGATGGGAGCGGTGAAGCTGCCGCTGAATGAGCCCACGTCGTTGGACTTGACCGCTAGCTTGGCGATGAGCTTTTCGTTTTGGTCTTGAAACACCACCTCGAAATCCTTGTTATTGACGGTGTGATAGTCGTTTTTCTGGCGGTCATAAAAGGCGGCGATGCCTTTGAAGCGGACGGTCTGTCCCGGCCGGTAGAGCACGCGGTCGGTGAAGAGATAGACCACAGTTTCGCGGTGTTTGTCACTATCAGGTTCGGGATAATAGGACCGGTCCTTGCCATCCGCAAGCGAGTCGTCCTGATAGATCACTCTCGGAACGCAATTCCCGCGGCCTTCCCCCACGGAACTGTAAAATCCGTTAGCATCGGTGGTCTTGGTCTGGCTCAGGCCCCAACTGTTGCCTTTGTTGTTATAGGTCCACAGCTCAACCTTCGCGCCCTTGAGCGGTTCGCCGGAAATCGCGTTACTAACAAACCCATCGTGACCGCCCTGGGTCGATCGGGTGGTGAGTGCCAGATCGGAGACCCAGACGCAGGTATAGCCGAGGCGGTTTTTGTTCAGGGAAAAATCCGCATCGGCACTGGATACCAATTCGTAGCAGCCCTTGGCGACGTCTGAGGGCGCGTCGAGTTGGCAGGACTTCTCCAAAAAGTCTGGAGTAGCTGCTAGGTCCACAGACCATTCTTTGATCGGCTTGGCGGCGAGCAATTTCTTGAGGGATTTTTCGTCATTGCCGTAGTGGTTGAAGCCGCTGTGCTCCGGGCTCCACTTAGCAGGGTAGAGGCGGAACCAGAGTTTATTGATATTGCGGTAGTGCAAATCGAACTGGGGCTTGGCCGCATTCCACACCAACTCGGTGGACGCCAAAAACTCCTTTTGCTCGATGGCATCAATGGCGTTCAAACACATCGCTCGGAAGGGCGAATCAGCAAATGCCTCGCGGCCGGCAACGGCGATCTCACGAGCCTCGGTCATGCGCTTCTGGCCGATGAGCAAATGAGCGAGATTGGCGCGGGCCAGCGATTGCAAATCATTGCCTGCGGCGGCGTTGATCATCTCACGCAGGCGTTCCTCCAAGCGCTTGTCGGCATGATCTCCGGTGACGGCGCCCTTGGCCCAGCCGAGGCGCTGCAATTCGGCGTGGACGCGCGGCGGGACGTCTGCCTGATGGAACTCCAACAACTCCTGATAGAGATGGATGGTCTTGAGTTTCCAGGATTTTTCATCAGTGCTTTGGGGTTTCCATGCAAGAAACTCAGCGGTCGTGCCAAACGCCGGGGACTTATTATCGAAGGTGAAGGAATCCTCGGCGGCCGCATTCACTTGCTCTTCCATGGCATAGAAGGCGAGGATCTGATGGACCAGAAAATCATAGAGGGTTGGGCGCAGGGCGTCGGGTGCGGTGCCTTTTGCCAGCAAGATATCATAGTCACTGACGGGGATTTTCCGGAGCGCCTCGCGAGCGGAGAGCGCCAGGTTGAAGCGCCCGTCAATTTCCGTCAATATGCGTTTGAGGTCCCACGTCTGAATGTCATCGCCCGGCTTCTCGGCCGTCTGGCTGCGCTGCATGAATTGCCAGCGGTTTTGATGGAAATACTCCCACAACCACAGCGCCTGGATGGTTTGGAGTACCGGCCGCATCGGCTCCGGTGCCTTGGCCAGTTCTGCATCCATGCCCTTGATGCGGCCGATGGCATCCTTGCCCTCGGCGATGCGCCCCTCTAGCAACACCCGCTGGGCAGTGGCACGCAGCGCCTCCGGCCAGGCATTTTCCGCGCGAGCTTGTTGGTCGATGGTCGCCAGCACAGTGACGGCTGATTTGGGCAAATCCTTGGAGAGGTGTTGTTTGACCTCGTTCCATGCTGCATCGCGGGGAGCGGCGGAACTGAGCAAGGTGGACATGGCAATGAGCAGGCAAACGCTTGATGGTTTCATAGCAGGAGCAGACGGGTAAAATCGACGCGCGGAGAGGTTTTCGTGGCTGGAAATTGCCAAAAATCCCGCTTCCGTACAACGCAATTAACACCCGCGTCCGGTATTCCTTAGAAAATACCGGCTGGATCAGGCCATCAGGAGCCTCGGGTGCTACAATGCATCGGCATGGGCGGCTTCCCATGCGGCGTCTGCGTCGGCGAAGTATCTGACGCGCACTTTTTTATATTCCTTGGAGGAATAAAGGGCCTGCCACTCGCCCAGCCCGGTGGCTTCGGCGATGGCGGCCAGCGTTTGCTCACAGTCGGCCTCATTCTTGCCGTGGATCATCGTAAACAGGTTGTACGGCCAATCCGCGTAGCTCGGCCGCTCATAGCAATGACTCACCGCCCGAAACCCCGCCATCACCGCCCCGATGCGCTCAAGCGCCTCGGCATCTCCCTGCGGCCCGGCCCACACGCCCATCGCATTGGCCCCGAACCCAGCCTTGCGGTGGTGGAGCACTGCGGCAAACCGGCGCATCCGCCCACTCGCTAGAAAATCGTCGTGCATCTGGCGCAACCTCTCAAACGGCAGCCCCAATTCAGCGGCCAAATCCACAAAGGGGCTGGGTGTGACCGCCAAATCCCGCTGCAAAGCCCGCACGAAGGCGATTTCCCCGGCACTGAGCTCTTGGGTGGCACTGCGGTTTTTATCGCTGTAGGCAGGGGCCACTTGGTCATCCGGCCGACTGTCGCCCTCGACGTCGAAGCGCACGCCGATCTTATGCAACTTGAGAGTGGGCAACAGGCGGGTGCTCAGCGACCCCGACTCACGGTGCAACACCTCCACCGTTTTTTCCAGACCCAGGCGGCTGGTAGGCGGAATGGCGATGGTGTACCACAAATTGAACTCATGGTTGCGCAGGTAATTGTGACTTACCCCTGGATGCGCCGAAATGATCGCCGCCGCCTCGTCAACCCGCTCCGGTGCCACCTTGGCGGCCACCAAGCTCGACGCATATCCGAGGCTGCGGGTGTCAAAAATCGCGCTGATCTGGCGGATCACCCGTTCGCTCTTGAGCCGCTTGATGCTGGCAATTGTCTCGTCTTCGCTCAGTCCGCAGCCCTCGCCCAACTCGGCGAAGGGATGGGCGGTGAACGGTACGGCTACCTGCAGCAAGCCCAGCAGGGCGGCATCTTGGGGGTGGGTGAAAGCGGTCATGGGGCGACACGCAATACACGGAACCTGCGTCCATTTGAAAAGCACAATCTTCTGCGAGATCGCCTGACGCCTCTCCAGCCGAGCCTCCACCGCGACAAATCGATGGTCCGATCGGACTCCTGCATGGTCGCGTCATTCCAGTCGGGCCTCCGCCGCGACAATCGGATGGTCCGATTGGACAAATGTGAAATCAGAAGTTCAAACCACGAATCGTACGAATCACAGCGAATGATCAGGCACTTCCGAACTCTGCCGAATTCGCTTTCTTGTGCAGTGATGCGAACTGGATCCTAGTCGCCTATTTGCTCATGATGGTTTGGCTATCGACGCACAAGGGATCACGTTACTGACCGAACGGCAGCTTGAACTACAAAAGAATATAAAGCCGACAGTTAGGGAATCCGACTTCCTCGCTCCGTTGTCGAAAGCGAGGTCGAACATTGAGTTCTGGAGCCGCTAACCCGCGACTTTGCGAACCTGGTCTGTTGCGTGCAAAAGGACGGCAAACTGACGCGCACCGAACGGACGATTCGAGGAGGCTGGTGCAGCATTCAAGCATGCAGCGGAAGCCATTGCAGAAAAATATCCAACAATATTCTTGGCATGACCGAACGCTTGGGTATTTTGTTTGTTTATGAACTTTCCGATGAACATCATCTTGCAACTTGCATGCATCGTGTGCTTGGCCTCCGCCCCCGTTCAGGCCACCCCGGATCGAGCCACCACGATTCACGAGACGTTTCTCGGATCTAACGCCACCGGTTATGCGATTCTGCGCAAGGAAAACGACAACCTCGGAAGCTATTACAAGGAACACCGCACGACATGGCTGGACGAATACCAGAAGGATGCCGAAATAGCCACGAAACCCCGCAGTACCCAGCTACTCGACCAAACCTATTTCACCGACCCGGAAGACACCACGCATAGTTCCACCACTGAGCACTCGAAGGACACCAAGACGACCTTGGGAGACATCATCGATCGCTACCAGCAATTGGAGCTCATTCCCTGGCCTCTGGAGCAAACTAAGGAACTGCATTTCGACAAGAATACCGGTAGCACCGAATACAAGTCCCAATGCCTCGTTGCAGCGAAAGCCCTCCTGGGGGCCAAGTTCCGGCACGTGGACTCGGGCGGAGCCCTCGAGTTGCTCGCAGTAGCCGAAGATTCGAATTGCATATTTCTCACGATTGCCACCTCAAACGACGAGGAAAGGGAAGTTCGCATGATTTGCATCCCTGCCGCGATCACCCGCAATATCCACGCGCTAAGAACCCTCGAGCCGCTTTATCTCTCCGCAGGATCCTTTGATTCCGAGAAGGAAGCACTGGCTCTGGTGCGGAAGCTGCAGGCGACTGCAGGAAATTCCTACAGACCCTCACTCGTGGTGTGGTCGGTGTTCCACTCCGACACCGGCAAGACCGACTATGCCATCGTCCTCGCCAATTCCGCAGAACTCATCAAACGCAACGAATTCGGGACCAAACAGGACTTGCTTGGCATGCACTTGGTTCCCATCACCAGCGAGGGATTCCGGACGTTGGTGATCAACCCTCCCCACTAACAATTTCTAACCGCACCAACGACAGCAGTCATGAAAATGAACTACATCCTGATACTTGCTGGCTTGCTGGGGGCGGGAGCGCTCGAAGCTGGCTCACCCATCCGGCGGACAACGGTCGAAGAGCAATTCTTCGGCTCGAATCCGAGTGGCTACGCCATCCTGCGGAGCGAGACCGAGCCAGATGGCGACGGCAACACAACACGCAGCAAGACGTGGCTGGACGAATACACAAAGACACCGGTCGTGCTCTACAACCACCCGAAGGAAGAAGGACGGATCCGGAATGGTGCCTACACCAGCAAACTGGTGAGTTCGACCCTGCTGCTCGACATCTCCTACGACCAACGATCTAATGACAATGTGGATTCCCTACCCCCGCACACTGCGGAAACGGTTCACAGCCAGGAAGCCGAGACCACGATGTCCTCGGTTCTCCTGCGTTACCCCACCCGCAGCCTCACCCCGTGGTCGCCGGAAAGAGCGCGTGACCTGCGCAGTGATGACGGCAGTCTTTTCATTCTCTACAAGTGTCAAACGCTCGTGAGCGGCCAAGCGATCCGGGCTCGCATGGGCGGCATGAACACTGGGGATGCGGAGGTGCTGCAGGCGCTCGGCCGTCGAACCATCGACAACATCGCCGAAGATGGCAACTGTGTCTTTCTGACCATCACGGCAGCCACGGATCAACGGAAACAGACGCGCGTGTTCTGCATGGTTCCTATGCTTACCGACAATCTCCACGCCCTTTCCTCGAGGGAATCGCTGTATCTATCAGCCGGTCGATTCGACGCCAAGGACGAGGCGCTGCGGAACGCGCGCTCCCTGAGCGAAAAAATCGCCAATATCCCGGAATTCTCTGGAAGCGGGATTCAGGTCTGGGCTGATGATAGCACGGCATATTCACGCACTTTCTATTGCGTGGTGGTGAATCACACCATGGATATCATCCGGCAGCAGCGTGTTTCCATGCTTGAACGCCTGCTGGAGACGCATCTTCTCTTAGTTCCGAGTGATTCGTTTTCCGTCCTGATCAAGGAGCCTCCGGGGCAAGATGGCAAATAGGCATGACTTGTTTGGCGAGGAATTGCCTCCCGACTATCGACTACGATTAACGAGGCGAAATCAAGGCCGTGTATTTGGACATCGACTCACCCGGACGTCCGGTTGGGCCAAAAGTGGCTCGCTTCGCGAAATGGACAGGGCGTGGATTCTTGATGGTAACATCGCGACCAAGCCGTTACGAGCTTCTATTTGAAATGTAGCCGAACATGGGTAATTTCGGGTGGGGCAGGCGAACATCAGCGATGCCGCAGAAACGTCACCTAAATTGCACATGAAAACTCTTGTTAACTGTTCTTCGATCCGGCGGGCTGGCATCCTCGCGGCAGACATTGCGCTTGCACTCACCCTCTTGATGGCACGCCTGGCGACGGCACAAACCTACACCGTCATCGACGTGAGCGCGCCGGGCGGCAAGCCGAGCTTTGCGACTGGGGTGAACGCCGGCGGGCAGGTGTCTGGATATTCGACCGTCGGAGCCAAAGGGGCCCTGGCGTGGCGCTTCACGCCGGGCACCGGAACACTGGACCTCGGCTCGTTTGGCGGGGCGGACTCTCGGGCGCTCGGGATCAACGACGCGGGCCAGGTGACCGGTTACGCAACCGACGCCGCCGACTTGGCGCACGGGTTTGTCTTCAGCGATGCAGGCGGGCTAACGGACATCGGCGGCAACGGTGGCGGTGCGCCGATCGTCGCGCAGCACCTCAATGCGGCGGGGCAGGTCGTCGGGTTCTCTTCAGATGCTGGAGATGAGCAGGCATTCCGGTTTTCACCGCCAAGCCTGATGCTCAACCTCGGCACGCTCCCCAATGCACCAGCCCCAGCGACCGCGGCGGCTTACGGCGTGAACAATGCCGGGCGCGTCGTGGGCATCGGCTCGTCGCCAAGCGGCTTCAACCGCGCGTTCCGCACCGACGCGAACGGCGCGAACCTAACCGACCTCGGCACCCTCGGCGGCGACGAAAGCTGGGCCTACGCGATCAACAGCGCGGACCAGGTGGCGGGCACGGCGTCGTCGCTGAGCATCGACCTGCATGCGTTTCTCTTCTCTGACGTGACGGGCATGACCGACCTCGGAACTCTCGGCGGCTATACCTCCACGGCATTCGCGCTCGACAGCACGGGCAATGTCGTCGGCACGGCGCAGGATGCCACGAATGCAATGCACGCCTTCGTGTGGACGCTGTCCCTGGGGATGCGTGACCTCAACGAATTAGTCCCGGTGAACTCCGGCTGGGTGCTGACCGAGGCCCGCGGCATCAACGACAGCGGCCAGATCGTGGGCAACGGCCTGCTCAACGGGCAGCCGCGCGCGTTTCTGCTCACGCCGCATACCGGGCCGGACTCCGCGCCGCCTGTTGCAATCACGAAGGCCGCAGACGTCACCACGCTCAGTCAGGCTGCGGAACTTTTCACAGTAACGGTTTCGGATGATGTTAGCGTCCTGAATGCGAGCATCGCGGCAGGTGCCGTGCGCGTGACCGGACCGAACGGCTATGACCAGCTTGCGACGTTTTACAGCAAGCCGGTCACAAGCGATGGCATGAAGGTCTCAGCGACTTACTACGTTTATCCTCCCGGCGGCTCTGGAAGTTTTTGGAATGGCGATGCGAACGGCGTGTATTCGATTGCGATCGAACCGAATGTCGTGCGTGATATCGCCGGGAATTTCATGCCGGGCGGAGTCATCGGCACGTTCACCGTCACCACCGAGACCAAGCCGGTGGTGAGCATCGCCACCGGCACGGGCCTCACGATGGCCACGCCGACCCCGTTCACGCTGACGGCGCTGAGTTCCTATCCGCACGCGGCGGACGACGGGTTCACGTTCACGATCGACTGGAACGATGACGGCACTGATGTTCAAACGATCACCGGCACCTCCGGCACCACGGTCACCCATTCGTTCGCCGCGATTGGGCTGCACACCTTGCGAGTCAGTGCCATCGACTTGCATGGCGTTGCGAGCCTGAGTGCTTCCTACACCAATTACGTCGTCAACCCGGCGTTTCCCCAGAGCTCATCGGTCGGGCCGGTTCTAACGGGCTCGCGGCGGCTGGCGGTGGGCTTAAATACCAACGGCACTCTGCTTTGTCTCGGCGGACTGCCGTTGAAAAGCGGCAAGGACATCGTCAATTCGCTCGCGCCAGGAGCGGCTACGTTCGTGGATGCGCAGCGGCTGCCTGCTGCAACCATCGGCCTCGGTGCTGGGATCGATTCACTGAACCGCGTGATTGTCTTTGGCGGCATCGAGCCGAATGCTGCGACGCCGAATAAGAATGGTTACGTGTACAGCACCGGTGGTGGCGGTGGCTCGGCCATTGCGGCGAAGACGTTCGCGAGCCACGACTTCGCCTTCGCAACGGACGATTCGCATCGCCTCTACTCGATCAGCGGAGCAACCGGCGCGGGCACCACGGCCGGCACCGCGAGCGTCGAGCGCTACGATGCGGCGTCCAATTCGTGGACGACGCTGGCTCCATTGCCCGCAGTTCGAGTGAGTGCCACGGCTAGCTACGACGGGCACGGGCACATCGTCGTGATCGGCGGCTTGGATCCGGCAACGGGCACGCAGATGCTCAGTGTGTTTTCATATAACATCGCGACCAATATATGGTCGCAGCTTGGCGACGCTCCCATCGGCACCCAGGCTGGCCGTGTCGCGGCGCTTGGCGCGGACAATCTGATCTATGTGATCGGCGGTACCGGCAGCACGCAGGTCTTCGTTTACGATTCGCTTGCAGACTCATGGTTCAACGGCCCCGCGCTGAGCGTCTCGCGCGGCACGCCAGCCGTGGCGCTGGGCAATGATGGCTTCCTTCACGTGATGGGCGGCGACAACCCGGCCAACGGCAACAACGGTCTTGCCACGACGGAAAAGTTCGACACCGGCAGCATCGTTCCGCCACAAATTGTTTCCGCCATCGGGTTTGGCAGCACGAGCGTGCAGGTGGGAAATTCATGGTCCTACAAACCGATCGCTCTCGGAAACCCTCGCCCGGCGTTTTCGCTCGTCGTCGCGCCTGTCGGCATGACCTTGGATGCGACCACCGGTTATATCTCGTGGACCCCTACTGCGGATCAAGTCGGCAACAACACGGTGACCGTGCGTGCCACGAGCAGCGCAGGCATCGCAGAGCAACGAATCGTGGTCACGGTCACGCCGATTCCCGGCGACACGACACCGCCGACCTCACCCGCAAGCATCTCGTTGGTTTACCGCAGCGCCACGAGCGTCACGCTCACCTGGCCCGAGGCAACGGACGACGTGGGCGTGGTGGGCTATAACATTTACGGATTGTTCCGCGGTTCGCGCTCCGCACGCATCGGACTCATTGCTAGCGGCATCACGAAGCGTTCCTACATCGCAGGTTCGGGCTTGAGCGCCTACTACGTCGCGGCTGTGGATGCCGCAGGAAACATTTCAGCACGCTCGCCCGGCGTCTCCGCCGGAGTGCTCACGCTGCCCGTCATCAGCCGCACGAACTACGCTGAAGCCACCAGCGTCATCGTCGGCAATTCGTTTCAGCTTTCTCTCGGCGCGTCAGGCACGCCGATGCCGACGTTCACCACGCTCAGCGGCCCGGCGGGCATGACCCTCTCGCGCACCAGCGGCGCGAATTCGCTCAATGATTACGCCGTCATCCAATGGCAACCCACCGCCGCGCAGGTCGGCGTGAATACCTTTACCGTCTTTGCGACGAATCCTAACACCACCGGTGGCAGCGCAACGTTCACCGTCACAGTTTTGCCTAACGGTATCGACACCGTTCCGCCCACACCCGTGGCGCAGATGACCGCAAGCGCGATTGCCGCCGATCACTGCACTCTAGCTTGGACGGCTGCGGGCGACAATATCGGCGTGACTAACTACCACCTCGTCGCCACGCATTTCGGCCTGCCGGGTCAGGCAAATCATGTTGTCACGCTCGATGTTCCCGGCACGGACCTCACCACGCCGCTCATCGGGTTGCTTCCCGCAGCAGGCTACACGGTAAACATCACGGCGTCAGACGCTGCCGGAAACGTCGGCCCATCGACGAGCCTCTTTTTCGCCACCTTTACGGTAACGGAAACTCCTGCCACCACGGTGAAGACTTATGCGATCACCGACGTTAGCGCGCCGGGCGGCGAGCCTAGTTTCGCGACCGGCGTGAACGTCGGCGGCCAGGTGTCGGGATATTCGACCGTCGGAGCCAACGGGGCTCGGGCGTGGCGTTTCATGCCGGGCACCGGAACACTGGACCTCGGTTCGTTTGGCGGGGCGGACGCGCGGGCACTCGGAATCAACGATGCGGGGCAGGTGGCAGGCTACTCCACGGACGCCACCGGCTTGGCGCATGGGTTTGTCTTCAGCGACGCGGGGGGCCTAGCGGACATCGGTGGCAACGGCGACGGCACGCCGATCTTCGCACAGCATATCAATGCGTCGGGGCAGGTGGTCGGGTTCTCGTCGCAGGCGGCAAACGAACAGGCGTTCCTGTTCTCATCGCCGAGCCTGATGCTCAACCTTGGCACGCTTCCCGACGCGCCGGCACCGGCGACGGCGGCGGCATACGGCGTAAGTGACACGGGACGTGTGGTGGGCATCGGGTCGTCGCCGATCGGCTTCAACCGAGCGTTCCGCACCGGCGAGAACGGCATCAACATCACGGATCTTGGCACCCTCGGAGGCGATGAAAGCTGGGCCTACGCGATCAACAACGCTGGCCAGGTTGCGGGCACGGCGTCGTCGCTGAGCATCGACACCCATGCGTTTCTCTTCACCGACGGCACAGGCATGGCCGACCTGGGCACCCTCGGCGGCTATGTTTCGACAGCATACGCGCTCGACGGCGTAGGCAACGTGGTCGGCACGGCGCAGGACGCCACGAATGCGATGCGCGCCTTCGTCTGGACCCAGACGCTCGGCATGCGCGACCTCAACGAGTTCATCCCGGTGAACTCCGGGTGGGTGCTGACTGAGGCCCGCGGCGTCAATGAGAAGGGCCAGATTGCGGGCAGCGGCCTGCTCAACGGGCAGCCGCGGGCCTTCCTGCTCACGCCCCATACCGGAGCAGACACCGCGCCGCCGGTTGCTGTCGTAAAGGCGGCGAACATCACGGCATTGAGTGGCGCGCAGGTTTTTCCGGTGACGTTCTGGGATAATGTCAGCGTGCTCAATGCGAGCGTCGCGGCCGGTGCCGTGCGCGTGACGGGACCGAACGACTACAACCAACTCGCGACCTTCTACAACAAGACGACAACGACCGACGGCATCAAGGTCGTCTCTAACTACTATGTGACGCCACCCGGCGCTCTAGGTGGCTCTTGGAACGGCGCGGCCAACGGTGTGTATTCGATTGCGATCGAACCGAATGTGGTGCGTGATGTCGCCGGAAATTTCATGCCGGGCGGGGTCATCGGCACGTTCATTGTCGCCACCGAGACCAAGCCGGTGATAAGCATCGCGCCTAGTGCGCCCATCACGATGGCGGTTCCAGCGACATTCACCCTCAGCGGGCTGAGTTCCTATCCGCATGCCGCGGACGACCTGTTCACCTTCACGATCGACTGGCACGACGACGGCACCGACGTGCAAACGCTCACAGGCACCTCTGGCACCACGGTCACCCATACGTTCGCCTCCATCGGCCAGTTCACCATCCGGTTCGCGGCGACCGATGTCCATGGTGTCGCTAGTGGCGACTTGTTCTATCCGGTTTCAGTGGGCAATCCTGCCTTTCCGCAAGCGTGGTCCACAGCGCCGCAGCTCGCCGGCCCGCGACGACTCGCAGTCGGACTGAATAACAACGGCACGCTGCTCTGCCTTGGCGGGCTGCCGGTGAAAGGCAATCACGACCTGGTCGATGCGCTCGCGCCCGGCGCGACGGCCTTTGTCGATGCCGCCCAACTGCCCGCCGCTACCATAGGTCTCGGCGCGGGAATCGATTCGCTGAATCGCATGGTCGTGTTTGGCGGCATCGAACCGAATGCGGCTGTGCCGAATGTGACCGGTTACGTTTACACCACTGGCGGTGGTGCCGGCACGGCCATCGCAGGAAAACACTTCGCGGTTCACGACTTTGCCTTCGCGACGGACGATTCGCACCGCCTCTACTCACTTGGCGGAGCGACCGGGGCGGACGCCACAGTCGGCACCGCGAGCGTCGAGCGCTACGATGCGGCGACCAACTCGTGGACGACGCTCGCCCCCTTGCCTGAGGCACGCATAAGTGCCACGGCGACTTACGACGGGCACGGCCACATCATCGTCATCGGCGGCATTGAACCAACGGCGAACGTGTTGACAGCGACCGTCTATTGCTACGACATCGCTGCGGATTCGTGGACGCAGCTCAGCAGCGTGCCTAACGGTGCCGGTCTCGGTCGCGTCGCCGCTCTAGGCGCGGACGGCCTGATCTATCTCATTGGCGGGTTGAACAGCGCGGCGGTTCTCGTTTTCGATTCCGTGGCCGACTCCTGGTATTCCGCCCCGGCGCTATCCACGCCGCGCGCCACACCTGCTGTTGCGTTGGGTAACGACGGATTCCTATATGTGATGGGCGGCGACTATCCGGCTGCAAGCAACAACGCGTTCGACACCGTCGAGAAAATCAACACCGCCAGCATCATCGCGCCGCAGATTATTTCCTTCGCTTCATTGAGTGCGAGCGTGCAGGTTGGCTCGACCTTCAGCTACAAGGCCATCGCCCTTGGCAATCCGCGGCCCGCAATTTCACTCAGTACCGCACCGGCCGGCATGACGCTTGACGCCATCTCTGGCCTAATCTCATGGACGCCCGCGGCGAATCAACCGGGCAGCCACACCGTCACCGTGCGTGCGACGAGCACTGCGGGCATCGCGGAGCAGACCTTCGCCATCACCGTCACTCCAATCCCGACGGACACCATTCGACCGACTGCGCCCGCGAGCATCTCGCTTGTTTCCCGGACGGCTACAAGCGTCACTCTCACCTGGCCCGCCGGTTCGGATGATGTGGGCGTCGTCAGCTACAACATCTACGGACTCTTCCGCGGATCGCGATCTTCGCACATCGGGCTCATCGCCAGTGGCATCACCAACCGTTCGTATATTTCGCACTCGCTGACCACCGCCTACCACGTCGCCGCAGTTGACGCCGCAGGCAATATTTCCCTGCTCTCGACGCCTGTCTCCGGCGGCGTGCTCACACTACCTGTCATTACGCACACCAATTTCGCCGAATCCGCTACGGTCATCGTCGGCAATTCGTTCCTCTACACACTCAGCGCATCTGCCAACCCCGGCCCGCCCACCTTCAGCACTTTCACCGGCCCAGCCGGCATGACCCTCTCGCGCACGAGCGGCCTGAACCCGCTCAATGACTATGCCGTCGTGCAATGGCAGCCAACCGCCGCACAGGTCGGAGTGAATACCTTCACCGTCTTCGCGACCAATCCTAACACCACAGGCGGCAGTGCTACCTTCACGGTCACCGTTCTGCCTAACGGCACCGACACCTTTCCGCCCACGCCGGTCGCGCAGATGACCGCAAGCGCGATTTCGTTTGACCATTGCACGCTCTCGTGGACGCCTGCGGGCGATAACATCGGCGTCACTAACTACCACATCGTCGCCACGCATTTCGGGCTCCCAGGCTTGCCGAATCATGTGATCACGCTCGATGTCCCCGGCACCACCCTCACCACCCCGCTCACCGGCCTGCTCCCGTCCTCGGGCTATAACGTGAGCATCACGCCCTCGGACGCCGCCGGAAATGTCGGCCCCTCGACGAGCATCCTCTTTTTTGCCACCCTCACCGAACCTTTCGTAAATGTTCGAATGTCGCCCGGCACCGCTCACGGCACGTTGGCGCTCGATTGGGAAACCGCAGGAGCGGGCTGGCTCTTCACAGTCGAATACACCGACTCACTGGCATCTCCTAACTGGCAGCCCGTTGCCCCGGTCACTCAATGGCCGAGCGCGATCACCCACTTCGTCGTCACACCCGAGCCAGGAGTCCAGTCACGATTCTTCCGCCTCAGGGCTGACCCAGTGGCACCATGACTGCCTTGCGCATCCTTGAACAGCGTGTTGTGGCCGCCGTGCGGGATGGCAAGGTAGGTGTTGCCGTATGAGCCGTAGATGTTGATGGCCGAATTGTCATCGTGGCGCTTTACCAAATTCACATCGTAGGTGTTAGGGCGATATTTCCAGGCTTTCATCGTAGTTTGGTGCCGCTTTGGTCGTAAAATCCGCCGGATTGT
>CAIKHZ010000216.1 GCA_903827375.1 Akkermansiaceae bacterium | reverse complement strand
CCCAGAAGAAGACGCAGGAAGAAGAGTTTAGATAGAAGCTTTCGAAGAAGATCTAACGCAAGCGCCATCCGACGTTCAAGTCGCCCACTTCAGCGGCTTTCTAAAACGCCGCCCACAGTGTCGCCCCTTCAGGGCTTGGATCGCGTTGGAACCGCAAACCCAGGGCGCTGCCCTGGGCTATCGAATTTTGCCCCGTTGGGGCGGAAGACAAGAGCAACACCGCCAAGCGGGCGGTGCTGGAGAAGATGGTGAACGCCAACTTGGAGGGCATGGGGTATGGCGGGTGAATGGAAATATGTGACAATTGGCGAAATCGCCACGCTTCAACGTGGATTCGACATATCGCAAAAAGAGCAACGGCCAGGGCCGGTCCCCGTGATTTCCTCGGGAGGAACCGCTAGCTTCCATGATGAGGCAAAGCAAGCCGGTCCCGGTGTTATCATGGGACGCAAGGGCACATTAGGGAGTGTGTATTGGATAGATAAGCCGTATTGGCCCCACAGCACGTCGCTTTGGGTAAAAGATTTCCATGGGAACGATCCCAAATTTGTTTACTACTTCTTCAAGGCAATGGGGCCAGAGTTGCTAAGAATGGATGTGGGGGCGGCAAACCCCACGCTTAACCGGAACCATGTGCACCCACTTCCCGCACTGCGTCCACCCCTTCCTGCCCAACGCGCCATCGCCTCGGTGCTTGGCACACTGGACGACCTGATCGAGGTGAACCGTGAGACCAACGAGGCGCTGGAGGAGATGGCGCGGGCGCTGTTCAAGAGTTGGTTCGTGGATTTTGATCCGGTCCGCGCCAAACTCGAAGGCCGCCCACCCGCAGGCATGGACGCCGCCACCGCCGCCCTCTTCCCCGATCACTTCCAAGACTCCGAACTCGGGCAGATTCCGAAGGGGTGGGAGGTGAAGCCGTTGAGCAAAAATATTGAACTTCTAAGTGGTGGAACCCCAAAAACTTCCGAGCCTAGTTATTGGGACGGTGAAATACCATGGTATTCCGTTAGGGATGCTCCTTCCGATACGGATGTTTGGGTAGTAGATACAGATAGGAAAATAACGCCTTTAGGTGTATCAGATAGCGCGGCAAGCATTCTTCCTGAAAAAACGACTATTATCAGCGCACGCGGCACTGTCGGCAAGTTGGCTCTAATTGGCCGTCCCATGGCAATGAATCAATCATGCTACGGAGTTCGCGGTGCAGCGGGATACCGTGAGTTTTTCACCTTTTATGCCCTTAAGGAAGGCGTCGAGGAATTCCAACAAAACGCCCACGGAAGCGTTTTTGATACGATTACCCGAGAGACGTTCAGCACACTGAATGTTGCGTCGCCGCCTATCACCGTAGCGGACGCTTTCGAGGCGCTTGTAGAGCCATTGATGGAAACTATTCTCGCCAATGTGCACGAATCCCGCGACCTCGCCGCCCTGCGCGACACGCTGCTGCCGAAGTTGTTGAGCGGGGAGGTGAGCGTGGAGCGTGTGGAAAAACGTCTTGCCGAAATCAGGCCATGAGTGACGAGCCTTTGCCCAATTCCGAGATCATCCTCTACCAGACGGAGGATGGGCGGACGCGCATCCAGTGCCGGTTTGAGAACGAGACGCTGTGGCTGACGCAGGCGCAGATAGCCGAGCTTTTCCAGACCACGCCGCAGAATGTAACCCTCCATTTGAAGGGGATTTTCGCCGAGGGCGAACTGGACGAGACGGCAACTTGTAAGGATTACTTACAAGTTCGATTGGAAGGCGGGCGTGAGGTTTTGCGGAAGCTTCGTCACTACCGACTGGAGGCTATTTTGGCTGTCGGTTTCCGCGTCCGCAGCCATCGGGGCACGCAGTTCCGCCAGTGGGCGACGGCGCGTTTGAGTGAATACCTGGTAAAGGGCTTCACTATGGACGACGAGCGGCTCAAGAATCCGCCGGGCAAGGGTCAGCAGAACAAGATGCACTGGGCCACGCACGGACAGACCGCCGCCGAAGTGATCGCGGAACGGGCGGATGCGGGGAAGCCCTTCATGGGCCTGCAAACCACGCGGCCCGGCGGCATCGTGAGGAAAGACGACGTGGGCATCGCCAAGAACTACCTCACGGAGGACGAGCTTCAGGTGCTCAACCGCATCGTGAACCTCTATATCGAATACGCCGAACTCCAGGCGCTGGAGCGCAAGCCGATGACGATGCGGGACTGGATCACGAAGCTGGATGAGTTTCTAAAGATCTCCGGGCGCAAGCTGCTGGATCACGCGGGGAAGATTTCCGCCGAGTCCGCCAAAACGAAGGCCGAGCTGGAATATGCACGCTATCGGAAGCTGCTGGATGCACAGCCGCAGCGGATCGATGCAGTGTTTGAAAAGGCGGCAAAGGAGCTGAAAAAACTGCCGAGACCCAAGCAACCCAAGCCGCCGAAGCCATGAATCGTGGTCAACAAGGCTGCGCCTACGGCAAGCGCATGATTCGCCAGATCGGATCTGGTGAATTGGGGGGTGCCCCGAAAATGGCTGAGGCCGCCCGGAGTCGGCCTCGAAAGCTCGATTCACACATGGTGAACGAGACGCCCGAAACAAGCTTCCAACCAACCCTCAAGTCAAATATTTTTCCAGGAAATTCCAAACCAAGACCATGCGCCCTCCCTGTTTTCCCTTTGCGTTCCTCAGCGTCCTTCGCGGCTTTGCGGTCCCTCTTCCCTGTGCGACCTAGCGGCTTCGCGGTCATTCTTCCTCTTCGTTTAGGATTTCATGCTTAGAATTAAGTGCTCCCCCCATGTCCAAGATCCTCGAATCCGGTTTTGAATCCGTGGTCCTCACCCTGCTAGGGCAGATGGGGTTTACCTGTCACGGCGGCGACGCGTTCGACCCGGACGCGTCCGGCGAGCGCGACAGTTACCACGGGGCGATGCTGCCGGGACGCTTGAAGGCGGCGGTTGCGCGGATCAACCCGGACCTCCCGCCGGAAGCGGTGGCGGCGGCGGCGAATGCGGTGCTCGACCTGCGCTTCACCGAGCTGATCCAAGAGAACCAGCGGATTCACCGTCTGCTGGTGGACGGGGTGCCGGTGGAATACCAGCGCGGCGGTGAAACGATCCACGACCGGGCTTGCTTGGTCGATTGGAAGGACGCCCGCAACGAGGGGCTGGCCGTGAACCACATGACCATCGTGGGCGCGAGCAAGCGGCGGACGGACCTTCTGATTTTCCTCAACGGCCTGCCTCTGG
>CAIKHZ010000215.1 GCA_903827375.1 Akkermansiaceae bacterium | reverse complement strand
GCTCAGGAACAACTCCACGGCGTGGACCACAGCATCGATGCCGAGGAAGTCGCCTTCCTCCAAGGCATCATCGCCAGATCCACCGTTGCCATCAACTTCAAGCGCAGGAGTCAGGCGTAAATAACGCCCGTGGCGTTTATTGGAATCCAGCCGGAGCGGGGTGGGGCGCGCCGAAGCTAGCCGCTGGCGGCAACAATTGGCGCAATGTCTGAATCCCATAGAAGAAACCCGCCGATGCCGCCGCACCAATAACCACGCCATGGTCTGACACAGTTAGCGGAGTTCGAAGCAATCCAACCCGAAGTAGAAGCGCGGGTCGCGTGAGGCCTGGTTGCTGCCGATCACCTCGGCTCGCAGCAGCAGTTTGCCGTCCTTGGCTTGAAAGCGGCCCAGATCGACGGGATCCGCCAGGCTCGGGTCGGCATGATAGAAGTCAACTTCCTTGCCTTTGGCTTGGCCGTTGAGTGTGAAGCGCAGCACGCCGTAATCATAACTGCGAGTTGCATGCAGGATGAGTTGGTGTGGTTTTTCATCGGCCACCGGAATGGCAAACTCGATGAAGTCTCCGACCTTGGTGCTTTGGACGAATACCTGCTTGTCACCGCTCCAGTTGCCGTCAGTCAGGCCGCCGCTCTGTTCGCCGATCTTGAGGCCGGGTGAGCTGGCAGTGACCGTTAGGCCCTCGCATTCGATGGCACCTTTGATGCGGCGGACGCCGGGCAGTTCGTGCAGGGCAATAGCGGCCTCGGTGGGCTGGGGGTGGCGGTTGTGGGATGCGCCGGGGCGGGCGTACCAAAACGTGCCGACGGAGTAATCGACTTTGCAGTTGGCCCAATGCCAGATTTCCATATCATGCTTGAGGGCGCTTTTGAATGGGATGGAATCCAAGGGGCGGACCCGCGAGGTGGTGGTGTAGCCGAGCCAGTTGTTGTGATCGGTCACTTCGCGCTGCGGCATTGCGATAAATGGGGAGCTGAAGAAATCGGCCATGCCCCAAGCATATCCATAGTAGTCCTCGGTGCCGGTTCCGATGTGGGCTGGCAAGGCCGCGCCGTCCTGATAGATCCGTTCATCGCCCTCGCCGTACCATGCCTTGGACGGGCTGTACACGGTCAGGGTGTCGCCGACATAGCGTCCTTGGCCCTTTAGATCGATGTAGTTCCAGTCTGATCGGGGCTGAGTGGGGATAGCTAACTGGCCGTGCCAATTCGCGTGAAACAGCAACGAGTGATCGGTCCATTCCCACTTGGTGGTGCTGGCGGACATCTGGATCGCAAGGTCGTGGTCGGACACGTTCTTGATCACCAGTTGGGCGGATTTCGCATAGGGCATGGTCCAGCGGGCGGTGAGCGTGCCATCGGCGGCGACGCTGCGCCACCAATCCTGCACCGGTTGGAGGCGGACGCCTGCGCCGAAAAACTCGCTTAGAGGGCACCACACGGTGGTTTCGCCGTCGAAGGATGCCTGCACAATCAGGGAGCGCAGTGCAGCAGGCGCGTCCTCCGGGCGGATCTTGACGAGAAACTCGACGACGGCTGCCGGGCCGGGCGGTAGATCGATCCCTTGCTCACCGCCTGCCGCAAGATTGAGCGATTTCCGGCGCTCAATCGACACGGCTGAAGCTGGATTTTCTAACATCTTCTCGCCGGTTGTCTTGAGCAACGGCTTGGCCGCCTCGAAATCCTCCATGGTGAAGGTTTTCACTGCGGTGCCTGCTTCGTAGCTGCGAAAATTAATGACATTGTAAAATGGCATCGAATCCAAGGTGATCTTGCAGCCCTTGGCATAGGGAATGGGCAGATAGAGGTCGCCGCCCACGGCCTGCGCGTCAGTCCGTGGCTTCTCTATCTGATGGTGCAGGTCGTTGTCGTTGAAGGAAACAAAGGCGAATGGTGGCGGCACAAAGGCACAGCCTCGGAACAAGTCGTTGAGTTTGGCGGTGATTGTTGGGCTCGGCGAGCCATCGAAGTAGAAACGGATGATCTGGTTGTTGCGGTCTGCTGCCAGCGGTGTCCAGAAGCGAACCACCGCGCCCGGTCCCTTGTCGTCCATGATCACCCACTCTTTGCGGCCTTCGTTGACCTCGCTGCGCATGGCGTTGTCGTGGTCTTCGTTAGAATGCCAAGTTGCGGCATTGGCTGGATCCGTTTTACTGGGGTCGTGACTGCTGGACTGCTTGAGTGAGTAGGCAGGCGAGGGCAGGTTGGCGACGGCATCGCGGCTGGTCATTTCGCGCAGCAACGTGGGCAGGGTGACGGCGTCAGGGGCGGCAAGTGCCGGCAAGCCGAGGCAAAGTGCGGCGGCGCAAGCGGGCCAGGCGCGGCGTGTTGGGTGTCGGGAAACGAGGGTGGTTTGCATCAAGTCGGTTGGGTCGGTAGGGTGAGCGGCGAAATCTCTGCCAGGGTCGGCAATTTTTGCGTGGGTTTGGACTCAGACGAGTGTGTGTGATGGCCAGTGGCTTGCCAAGAGAATTGTGGGTCCACCTGGGG
>CAIKHZ010000214.1 GCA_903827375.1 Akkermansiaceae bacterium | reverse complement strand
GCGGATTCATTGAAGCGCCGGATGAGATCCTCGAAGACAAGGCCCATGGTGATGTTGTCCACCCGCTCCGGGTGCAGGTCTATCTCGGCGAACTTGGCAACGATGAGGTAGAGGCGGTTTGAGTCCTCCAATTTCTCAATTTCCTTGTCGAACTCGAACTTGTCGAAGATCTCCCAGATGTTTTTCGAGAAACCGTTGATGTAGTCCTGCAGGTGGCGGCCGACGTTATCGGGATCACCCTTGAGCTTCTGGAAATTGAGCGGGCTGTGGTTGTGGAGACCCAGCTCATGACCGTCGATGTCCTTGGCGATCTTATTGAGCGTGGGGTCGAAGTCGTTGATGCGCTTTCCCTCCGGCAGCGTTTGGTTTTGGCCAGCATCGCCTCGTGTTTCGCGAGGACCTGGTTCTTGGAGTGCTCCAGCACGCAATCGAAGCGGCGGAGCACGGTCATGGGAAGCATGACGCGCTCGTATTGCGGCGGGCGGTACGGGCCGCGAAGCAGGTCGGCGACGGACCAGATGAAATTGGAAAGAGGCTGGAAATTCGGGTTGGACATGGGCTTGGCTAATCAGCGATTACTTGTTCATTCTAATTGTTTGGCTGCTGGGGCGTCGTCGTGAACCTCGGCGTTCCTACGAATACTCGACTGGGTTCGGAGCTGGCGTTGAAAATCACAGGCCAAGGAAAACGGGAAACCAGCGATTTGGAAAGGTTAAAGGCGTGGGGGGATTTTCAGATGGAAAGATCCAGAAGAACCCGATTGTCGCGTGAGGAGACGATTCTGCGGGCCATGGGAAGGAAGGGAGAGTTTGTAGCTCATGTTTGAGGATTATCCAAAGCCCGCGTGAAGATGGCAAGGCGTTGGCAAACATCGTGCAATTCCTTGGGTAATTCGTCGCAGTTGATTTCCCACGCCAATTTTTGATCGGCAAACTCGGGGAGGCCGCAGTTCTGTAGCCAGCGTTTGATGCCAGGTTCTTCTCCGAAGCTCAGGCGCATCAATCCACAAGTGCCGGGTTACCTTTGGATTTTCGCACGGGGGCAGGATACATCTGGCAAAATTCCTGCCAGCCAGTCGCTCCCATGTAGCGGGTCATCATGCGTGGGTCGGCCGCCCGCAAATCCACCACCACTAGTCCGTCGAGCGCATCGCAGAATTGCGGGTCCACATTGAATTTGAGCAGCACGGCATTGAGAGCGACGTATTGGCGCAAGAGCACAGGCAAGCCCTTGCCGTCCTGCTCCATGCCAGCGACGAGAGATGAGACTTCTTCGATGGATTTCAAGCCTGCGGCGATTTGGGCATGTTGGCGGCGCAAGCGGGATGCCGGGCGGAACGGGTTGCGGGGCCTCACCAATTCTTGCATTGCTGCGTCGCCATGATGCTGGCGGAGAAACTCCACCATCAAGGAACGCGACGCCATCGAATAGTCACTGCTGATGCTCACCGGGCCAAACAAAGTGCGGTAGCGCGGATGACGTGAAACGAAATGTCCAATCCCCTTCCATAACAAAAATAGAGAGTACGGCTTGCGCTGATAGGCGGCGGTCACAAACGATCGGCCGAGCTCAAGACTCGGCCCAAGCTGCTGCAAAAATGACGGGTGAAAGCGAAATAACGTGTGACTATAGAACCCGTCGCGGCCATTGCGGGCTAGCAATTCGTCGCTCAATCCCATGCGGTACGCCCCGGCGATTTCCCCGGTGGCCGCATTCCATAGGAACAGGTGCCGGTAGTGGGTGTCGAACGCATCCAAATCCCGGGCACGTCCGGTGCCTTCGCCTACATCACGAAACGCAAGTTCGCGCAGGCGGCCGATTTCGTTCAAAATGTTAGGGATAGCCTCTGCCCCGGCGATCCACACTTCCAGGTCCCCGTGAGCGGCGAGCAAGCCGTCTCCCGGCAAGGTGGCAATCTCGCTGGCAAGCAGCGCTGGATCTCCCGCCGGTGCCACAGGATCTGGAACCCCGGTGGTCTTTCGCCATGACCTTGGCAGCAGATTCGGCATCCTCTGCGGGCTGCGCGGTGCCCGGCGCTTGTCCCCTAGCAGGTCCACACGCAGCCGCATGGCATCCACCAGAGATTGGTCGTCCTGATTCTGGGACCAGACCGTGGCAGGCAATGGCTTGCCAATCCGTAGCGTGATCTCCTTGCCTTGCCAGCGCAGGAATTCATGCGGCAACAATGCCGTTCGCAGCAGCGGATGCATCAAACCCGCTACTTGAAAAAGCCAGCTGTTAGATCCGGTGAAACAGATAGGCACCACGGTGGCACCAGTTTTGCGAACCAAGGCGGCGACGTGTTTCGACCATGGCTTGTCAAGAATTGTGCCGTGTTGCGGCGAGAACGACGAAACCTCGCCGGCGGGAAAAATCCCGAGGCATCCGCCGTTTCGCAGATGCGCCAGAGCTTGCTTCATCGGCCCGATGTTGCGACGCGACGAAGTGGCCCCATCACTGAACGGATCCACGCCGATAAGCCAGGGTTGCACTGCATCCATCCTCTCTAACATACTATTGGCGAGCATCCGCATATCATTGCGACGAGCGGCTAACAAGTGTGCCAACACCAATGCGTCACCTCCTCCGAAGGGATGATTGGCCACCACGATGACCGGCCCGGTGCTCGGGATGGCCTCCACGGAGCCATGATCAACGCGATAGCGCAGCGCTAGCAAATCCAGCGCCCGTTGGAAAATGGTGGCGGGGTCCTGCTCTGGATTGAGGTCTTGGAGAAACCGGTTCATCGCGGTGAGCCCTAGCAAATCTTCGGCAGGCTTCTTGAGCAGTTGGGCCGGGCCACCCCGCAACAGCGGTATGGCATTTGATAGGTCCAGCGTCCAACGGGAGGGT
>CAIKHZ010000213.1 GCA_903827375.1 Akkermansiaceae bacterium | reverse complement strand
GGAGCAGTGGGGGCGGGAGTTGGTGCGGGAGCGTCCGGAGCTGCGAGAGCCTGGGAGAGGGCAAGCAAGCCACCCGTGCTCAGTGAGAGCAGCGCGCTACGGAACGGGAGCGGAGGGGGGAGGTCACGAAGTTTCATAAGGATTTGTCCTTGGCTTCTTTGGCACGCCTGGTGTTTTGAAGTTTCGGGAGGGTGGTGAGTGTTTTCAAATTCTCAGAGGCGAGGCCGAATTCATTGAGTCCCTTGGCAGTTTCAGCGGCCTGCCAATACGCTTCGGCGCAAATTTCCGGGAGGCTTTGATAGGTGATGCACATCCGTTGGTAGGTGGCATAGGCTTTGCGCATGAGTTCATTCGGATCGGATCCAGGGGCGGCTTGGGCGGCCTCGACCCGGTAGCTGTCGGCCAGCATGAGATAGGCTTTGCCGGCCATCTCGCCGTGGAACATTTTGTCGCCGACGACCTGCTCGGCCAGTTTGCGGCCATCGTCGAATTTGCCGAGGTCCACGAGGGCTTGGATTTTGCCGAGGGTGGTTTCGCAGAAGCGTGACGTGCCCTTATTGTTAGCGAGGGTATCTTCGAAGATTTTGAGGGCCTCCTCGGGTTTTTTTCGGGCGAGGGCGACGTTGCCGAGGCCGAGCGGGCCGGCATCTGCGAAGAGCGAGTCTTTGTAGCTATCATCGAGACGTCGGTACATGGCTTGTGCACCGTCGAGATTTTCTTCCTGAAGCAGGATATCGCCACACACGGAGAGGAGGGTCGGGCTGAGCACGGCGGGATCGCTGGCGTAGTTGGTGGCGATGCCTTTGAGCAGGAGGTCCGAGCGATCGGTCCGGCTCGTCCGATAGAGCAACTGGCTCAAACGGGCCTGGGCGTAGAACATGCGGGCGGTGGCTGTGGGGCTGGGCTTGTCGCCGACCACCTGTTTGAGGGTTTCGACGAGTTGTTCGTCGAGTTGCTCGGCGAGGGCTTCCATTTCTTCCTTGGCAGGTTTTTTGCGCGGCACGAGGGTTTGGACCATGAGGTCGAGGAGGTACTCGACTTGTTGGACTTTGGGATCGCTGATGCGGGTGCGCAGGCTTTCGGCGAGGATGCGGGCACCTTCCTCTCCTTTGCCTTCGCGGATCTTCATTTGTACCACTTTGCCTGCGGACAGGAGTGCCAACTGGCTTTCGGGATTGTCCTTGAGGAAGGCACCGTGCATTTCGGCGATGGCGCTCCAATCCTTCTTGGTTTGCAGAATCGTGGTGGCAGAATCCAGTGCGTATTGGGTTACGTCATCGGGGCTCTTGCTCCAGACGGCCTTCTTGAACGCCTCCGCAGCCTCGTCGTCCATGTTTTTCTTTTTGTAGGTATCGGCCAGCAGGCACAGCATCGAACCATTGGAGACGTCAGTCGGATGGTTCTTCATGAACTCTTCAATGTCGTTGATGATCTTGTCCGGCTGCACTCGCGGGTCGTTCGAATCCACGAATGAGAGGCGATATTGCATGTCGCCGGCATACAAGCCGTTGGGATACTTGCTGAGGTACTCGGAGCAGGCGGTCACGGTTTTCTTGTATTCGTTGCTCAGGAAATACGTCATGGCCAGATAGTAAAGGGCGGGTTCGTACAACTCGCTCTTGGGGTAGCTGCGGTTGACTTTTTCAAACATGGGGGTGGACAGCGCGAAATCGGCTGCGTCGCCGGCGTTGAGGAAATGCCCCAGTCCTTGATAGAAGATAAAGCGGTCGAGGTGGGTGGATTTTGGGAAGCGGGATTCGAGGTCGGCATAGTAGGTGATGACTTCTGGCCATTTTGCTTGTTCGACGAGGAGTTCTCCGGCGAGGGTGGCGACGGCTTCGGCGTCGCTGGATTCTGGATAGGCGATGAGGTAGGCCTTGCAGAGTTCGAGCAAGCCGGCGCTCTTTTTGAGCTCCTGCATGATGATGATTTCGGTGTAGGCAGCGATCTTGTTTTCCTTGTAGGTGGGGTACTTCAGGCGCAGGGTGCTGAAGCAAAGCCGTGCCTCTTCACGACGCTTGAGTTCGTAGAAACAGCGGCCGCGGCGATACAGCAGGGAAGCATCGAGATCTTTGATTTCCTTGATGGCGGCGAGGGCTTTCTCATTTGCTTCGAGGGCTGGGTTGAGGCTGGCGACGAGTTCGCGTGCAATGCCGCGCACCAAGGGTGCGTTGGGGTTCTTTTTTTCGTCAGCATCTTCCTTGGCAATGGCGCGATCAAGAATGGCAATGATCTTGCGCTGGGCGTCGAGCGACTGCGTCTGAATATCGACGACCTGGTTGCGAGAGGGGATCGTTTGGAAGATAGCCAGCGCGGTATCAAAGTCGTGTGCCATCATGCACTCATCGCCGCGCACAATCACCTGATTGGTGTACCAAGCAATGGCGTCCCGCACCCCGGCTTGATTCGTCAGGCGGTCGAGGTAATAGACGAGGTCCTCGAGTTTGCCTTCGTCAGCGAGCAGGTTGATGACGCCCACGGCGGCAGTGGTTTGGCTGGCGCTGCGGATGTCCGCGCCCATCAACGACTTGAAGACGTCCATGGCTTCCTTGCGCTTGCCGGTGTCGCTGTAGAGCATGGCGAGGGCCAGACCGGCTTCGGCATTGAGCTTTGGATCCTTCATGGCCACCTTGAACACCTTGATGGCGAGTTCTTTCTTGGCTGCGTTGTCCTGACCCATGCAGGCCTTGCCGACGCCCAAGGCGCAGCGACTGGCAAACATTCCATTGGGATACTTGGTGGCGCAGTCGGTGAAGGCCGTCTCAGCTTCTGCGAATTGGCTTGCGAGCAGGTTGGCGAGGCCGATTTTAAAGTACAGCTCCTCCATCATTTCATCATTGGCCGTCTTCGGGTTGAGCAGCTTGATGAGGGCTTCAAGTTTGGTGACGACCGTCGCGTATTCCTTGGCTTCAAACGCCGCCTCGGCTTCATGAAGCATCCGGTTGAGGGCGGCGATCGCCACAGTCTTGATGGGTGCCTTTGGGGGCACCAGCGGCGGGGTCGCCTGAGGCAGCGCCGCAGCAGTATCAATCAGGACTGTTGAGAGCGCGGTCCACGCGATAAGGGCAAGTAAGGAGGTGGATTTTCTGGCTGCCATGCGAAACGTTTTCAGGAAGGTAATGACATTGGTCCGCCGGGTCAATGAAAAATCAAATGATTTTTTGATCTAACTGTCTGATTGCGGTGTTTCATTTGACTTATCGTGCGGCAGCAAGCGTGTATTGGAGGGATGAGAGCAGGTTCATGGCGCCGCAACCGCCCATCTGGGTGTCGATGTTTTCGAGTTGGCGGATGAGGTTGCGGACATCGGAGCGGCGATAGGGTCCGCCGGCAGCTTCGCAAAAATGGGTGCGGCAGCCGAACGGGCGGCCGTCGTAGATGAGGCAACGGCCATGGGTACCGAGGAAAGGGCAGGCCCCATCGGATGGTGGCGTGATGGAGGTGCGCCCGGCTGCCCGCCAGGCATTGGCAGCGACGAGAGATTCTCCGAGGGTCAAGTAGGGAGTGCGTCCGGTGAGGCGGAAGCGGCAGCACTCGGCCAGTCCGGTGCAAGAGCGCTGGAGAGGGATGCTTGCCAACTCGGCATAGATGGCGCGCACGGCTTGAATGGCTGCGGTGGGGGTCATCGGGGGTTCAGGCGGGCTTCACCCGAGGTTGCCGCGGTGGCGGCGTTCGGTGCTGGCTCTGCAAGCGGGGCAGGTGACGACGGAGCTGAGCGAGGAGTCCTCGAAGGCGTGCAAGCAGAGGCGGCAGATGATTCGGCGGGCGAGGGCTTGGCGCTCGTTGCGGGAATGGAAGAAGCGAGACAGCAGGGCTGCGAACAGCACCAGAGCGAGTGAAGCACCCAGAGCCAAATACACAAACTCAGTGAGGGTCAGTTCCATCTCCAGGTTGGTTGGTAAATCTTATTCCGACGGCCAGCCAGCCACCGTCGGCAGCCAATTTTGGATCAAAAACCACCGCATGGAGCCAGTTTTCCAAGGGGGCGGCCGCAGTTCTCGTCGTCCGCGTAAGCGACACTGCCTCGGCAACCCCACCGCTAGGATTGAGGCGCAGCAAAAAGCGCCAGTCGGTGGCCGCCAGTGCGGCATCGACCTCACCCGTGAACGTAGGCAAGTCGTGTGGCAGGCCACTGGTCCCGAGCGCAGACATGGGATAGAGCGTGGGTGCCAAGCGCCCCGTAGGCAGGTTCTGGCGTGCGGCGCTTATCGGCACACGGTGCGGGAGAACGGCATCGCCTTTGTCGGAGAGGGCTTGAGGCTGGGCTAGCGGGATGCTAGGTAGTGGCCGCAGACTCAGGCTGTAGGCGAGTGCCGGGAGGCGCGTCGCCAGGAACGATTCTTGCGCCAAGGGTGCATAACCCTGCCACTCGGCGGGTTCGTAGCGTGCCAGCGATGGGCCGCCCTCTTTGGCGCGCAGCGTCCATGACACCCCGTTGGCGCTGGCAGGCAACAGCATCCAGGTGGCTTTGCTGGCCATTTTGAATTGAGGGGCAGCCACCTTGATGCGGACCAAACCGAGCAGCACGGCGAAGGCCAGGACGGCCAACACGATGGGGGCGCAAGTAGCAAAGACCGAGTTGGATGGTGCGCGCCAGAGGAATAGAAGCAGCACCGGCCTGCTGGCCAGATCGTTGGGGTTGTTCGGGGCAGGGCTCATGAATCCGGTTGGCTGGGGTCCGGGCTGGCCACTGCTCGCAGTTTTGGGGTCGCTTTGCCAACCATCGCAAGGCGGAAACCCTTGCCTACGATCAACTCAGCCACCGCACGCTCATCACCCACCGGCGTTGCTGCATCGGTTTGCAGCAAAATGACGGATTTGGCCGCGACTCCCTCGGCACGCAGGCTGTCGAGGCGCTGCGCCAATTCTTCCAGCGTCACTGGATGGCGTTGCAAGTGGATGCGTGGGCCGCCTTCGCCAGGGCTCAAGGTGACGACGAGGGTGTCTCGGAAGCGCTCCATTTGAAACTTGGATGGCGGCATATCCACCATCACCCCCGACTGCGAGACGAGCGCTGGCCCTAACATGAAAAATAGCATCAGCAATAAAAACAGGTTGAAAGCCGGCAACGCGTGCAGGAAGCCGGGGCGTTCGGGCAATGTCATCTCCAACTTCATGGGGTCACTTCACGCGGGGAGGTAGCCACGCCTTTGGCTGCGCTCACTTCGCTGCGGAACGGCGCGAATTCGGCTTCCTCGCGGGCGTCTGAGATCAGGTTGACCATTTCAATGCCGGCACGCTCGATGCGCTGCACCAAGCGTTTGGCGCGTCCTAGGAAAAACAGGTAAAACACATACATGGGCACCGCCACGGTCAGTCCCACCACTGAGGTGATCAGGGCGGTGAAGACTCCGCCGGAGAGTTCGCCGGGGCCGGAGAATCCGCCCTGCTCGCTGACGCGTTGGAAGGTTTCGACCATTCCGACCATGGTGCCGAGCATGCCCACCAGTGGTGCCAAGAGTGCCACGCCAAGGATGGCACGGATGTTGTTTTCGATTTGCGGTACTTCCAACTGGCCGGCTTCCTGAACCACATCGCGCAAATCCTGCCGCGGCAGGTAGTAGCGCAGCAGCGCTGCGTGAGTTACCCGTGCCACCGGGCCCGGAGCCCGAGCGGCCTCGTGCAATGCCTCCGCAAATGCCCGGCGCCGAATGTGATGAGCCAGCCCCACCAGCAAGTCCCCGACGTTGATGCGGGCCCGGTGGAAGTAAAACAAGCGATCGATCACGCAGACCGTGCCGACAAACGCCAGACCTAACAGGATCCAGACCAGAGGTCCGCCCCGTTCGATCAAGCCCGATGGTTCCATCAATCCCAAGATCATCCGGCGACAAACTACCCCGCCCATCCACGGCTGACCAGCACCAAAAGCTTGCCACCTGAGTTGGCCCTGCCCCAGCATTCGCGGCGCATGCTCCAACTCGTCATTACCGGCGGCAGCGGCGGTCTCGCTCGAGCTCTGGTCGCTTCCTTTCACAGCCCGCTGTGGCAAGCGTCTGCGCCTAGCCGGAGTGAACTCGACGTCTGCGACGCGGCGGCGCTTCACGGGTATTTTAGCGGGCGCAGGGTGGATTTGCTCATTTGTGCGGCGGGTCTCACACATGACGCCCCGCTGGCGCACCTATCTGAAAGAGCTTGGGATGACGTCATCGCGGTGAATTTTGGCGGTGCCCACGCCTGTGCTTCAGCGGTATTGCCTGGCATGTTGGCACGCAGTAGCGGCCACATTGTCTTTATTTCAAGCTTTTCGGGGCGCCACCCTGCGGTCGGGCAAGCTGCCTACGCCACCGCCAAGGCCGGCCTGCTAGGCCTCACTCAACAGCTTGCCGAGCGTCACGGCCGCCACGGCGTCCGCGTCAATGCCATCCTCCCGGGCTTTCTGGAGACACCGATGACCCGCCAGGTGTCGGCTGCCCGCCGAGCAGCCATTCGAGCCGAACATGCCTTGGATGCTTTCAACACGCCCGCTGCGGTCGCCGGATTTATCCACCACCTTCACCATCATCTTCCGCATACCTCTGGCCAGTTTTTCCAATTGGACAGCAGGCCCGCCACCTGAGCGTGGCTTTTTTTCCAGTCCGGTGCAGGCAAAAGATTGCAATGCAGGGCAAAACCCGCTTCATTGGGGTTCCAACCGACTAACAAAACTCCAATCTTATGAAAATCGTCAAAAACACCTTTGCGAATGAAGAAGTCCTGCTAGACTTTCACGAGTACGACACTTGCGTCTTTCGCGACTGCCGCTTCGTGGTGCTCGGCTACGGCCCATTTGTTCTCAACCAATGTGAGGTGATCAATTGCACTTTTAATTTTGCCGGGCCTGCTGCCAACACGATTCAGACGATGTCTGCCATTTACAACAATAACGGCGATCAGGGCAAGCAGCTCATCGAAGCCACCTTCGACAATATTCGCAAAGGGATTGCCGCAACGGCTCCGGCCGCTGCCCAAGCCTGAACCCACGCTGAAAATGGCGGCAGGCAGCATGTCTGATACGGTCAATTGGGCCGGAGGATAGGCATCCTGCCTGTCATGGATTTCGGGATCAGCGGATTTCCCGAATGACAGCCAATGCTGGGGCGGAGGCTAGGACGTCAGAGGCAGGCCCCTTCGCCGCTTCAGAGCTGATAGCACATGATTTTGTCCTGTTCGCGCAGATAGAGTCGCCCCCCGCTGACCACTGGATAGGACCAGGATTCCTTTTCTTGGAATTCCGGCTTGAAGGACCCCTGCAGATGGAATTCTTTAGGCGTTGCCTCTACCAGAGCCACCAGGCCGTCCTGATAGCGGAAAATCAGATGGCCATCCACGTAGGTGACGCAGGCTGATCCTTTGCCGAGACCTTTGATCGGGCCCCAGAGGAATTTGCCGGTCTCGAGGTCGATGCAGACGAGGTCGCCGCCGTTTTGTTTGTGGCCGCAATAGAGGTTGCCATCCACCACCACCATGCCGCCGTGATGGTTTTGGAGGACGTCGGCCCCGAGGTAGTAAACCTCGGTAGCTTTCACGCCATCGCCGTCTTTTTCGAGTTTCACCAGGCCCGAGCCTGCCCCGTAGGCGCTTGAACTGAAGACATAGTCGCCGGAGACGACCGGGCTGGAGATGTTGGCCGTGCCGTTGGCAGAATGGTCGTAGCCCCAGAGGAATTTTCCGTCCGCCGCGCGCACTCCAATAACCCCGTGGCCGGTCATCTGCACGTATTGCTTGACGCCTGCGCCCATCGAAATGACGGCGGTGCTGTAGGCCGCGCCGGGTTTGCCGTTGCTACCGAATTCTGGCACATGGCACTTCCAGAGTTCTTTACCGCTGTCCTTGTCGAGGGCCACCATCATGGCGTCCGGGCCGCCGGGGGTGCAGATGGCGGCGTTGCCGTCGATGAGCACCGATTCCGCGAAGCCCCACATGGACATCATTTTGCCGCCCCATTCCTTATCAAAACTCTTCTTCCAGACGAGCTTGCCGGCAGTACTCAGGCAGGCCACCATGCCGTTGGAGGTGGTCACCCACAGGTGGTCTCCGATCACCGTTGGTGTGCAGCGTGAGCCCTCAAATCCGTGCTTCGGAACCCCTTCGGTCAGCACCGTGGTCCACAGGACCTTGCCATCCTTTGCGTTGAGCGCCACCACGCCCTGGCCGTCCTTAAAGTCGCCGGTGGTGTAAATGTGTCCACCGGCCACCGAGACACCGCCGTAGCCGTTGCCCAGTCCCTGGCCCATCCACGCCAATTCAGGGGCCTTTTGCTCCCAGCTCTTGATGATGCCCGTTTCGGTGGATTTGCCGTCGAGATCGGGCCCGCGGAATTGTGGCCAATCCTTGCCCGTTGCAGGCAAACTTCCGAGCGCAAGGCCCGCCACCATCGTGCCCAACTTCAATCGCTGCCGTGTGTTCATTTGATTTTCAATTGTGTAGGTTCAGGCTACGCCAAGGCGGGGCAATTCTTTCGCAGAATCTCCGGCAGGGGACTTTTTCCCTCGCAATTATTTGGGCTTGGCGGCGCTAGTCACCCAAGCGGAGAACACCTCGGGAGTGATGCCATCATGGTAGCCCCCTTGTGCCAACTTGGTGGCGTCGGCGTCGGTAAGAAAATAGGTGGGGAAGCCGCTGACGCCGAAATCGCTCTGAAGTTTTTTCGAATCCTTGTTAGTGGTTGATCCGCCGGGGCCGAATTCCAGTTTGAGAAGCACGAGGTTTTTATCGGCGAAGGTGGAGAATTCCTTTTTGGAAAAGACAGCTGCCTCTAACTTGACGCAGTACGGGCACCAAGATGTCCCGGTGAAGAGCACCAGAATTGGCAGACCTGTTTTCTTGGCTTCTTCTTGGGCCTTGGTCATTTTTGTCTGCCACTTCGCCTTGCGATCTGCTTCCACGACGGGAGCGGCGGTGGCACCTGCGGGCTTGCCCGATGCAGTGGCGGAGGGCGGGTTTTTGGCGATGTAGTCGCGGTCTGCTTCAGAGAGTTTGGCTTGGGGATAGACGGTGCTGTTGCCGCCCCGGAGGCGGAACGTGACGTTGTCGCCATCCACCTTGGTGAGTTCGGCATCGATGGTTTTGCCTTCGGCATTGGTCCAGTTGCGGTATTCCGCATGCAGTGCGGAGGAGCTGAAAAGCAGGCAGGAAAACAGGTAGAGCGGGATTCGGTTCATGGCTGGCGATTTGGGGGTTGGTAGTTGAGGTTGGGATGGGGGCTACGGCATTGGCGTGGGGCAGCGGCCATGTGTAAACCAGCAGGCAGCGTACCCGTTGCGCAGGAAATGCCAAGAAAGTCCTCTTGCTGTGCATTTGCTGGAGAGTGTCGCGCCGAAGCTCTCATTGGAGTTGAAAAATATTTTTCTGGACGTAAGTTTTCCTGTCTGGTTACAATTTTTTTCCAAGCCGATTAATCTCAAAATCCGAACCGAATGATGTCGATAGTTTCAGGAATGCAATTTGCATGCATCCTTGTTGGCTTATTGGTTGTTGCGGCGATTTTTTCGGCCCATCACACGTGGTGGAAGGTGCCCAAACCTTGGGGCAAGG
Organism: Akkermansiaceae bacterium; assembly: GCA_903827375.1. Lineage (GTDB taxonomy): Bacteria > Verrucomicrobiota > Verrucomicrobiia > Verrucomicrobiales > Akkermansiaceae > Luteolibacter. Next base: position 9,100 of record CAIKHZ010000213.1, on the reverse strand, counting down.
GTTGGGCGCGGGTTGTGCTTTATCATCATATTTGCCCCACCAGTGCTCCCAGTGCGATGAATACTCAGCCGCACTCGTTTGAACGGCAAATCCGTTGGCTAAAGCGCCGCAAGGCGCAATTTTGCACGCTTTCCGAACTGGTTGGCAGGATGAATCGGCAGGAGGAGGGCCGCTTCGTGGCGATCACGCTCGACGATGGCTACGTTGATAATTTCACGCAAGCCTATCGGATTATTAAGAAGCACGGGGCCAAGATGACGGTTTTTATAAATCCGGGGATTCAAGATCCGGGGTTGCTCGATGTGGGGCAAATTCAGACGATGCAGCAGAGTGGATGTGTTGAGTTTGGTGCGCATACCCTGACCCACCCGGATCTGACCCGCTTGGACGATGTTGGGGCGCGCCACGAGATTGACGGGTCGATTCGCGCAACGGAGGCCGTGACCGGAGTGCCATGTACGAGCTTTGCCTACCCATTCGGGCGTTTTGGCGAGAGGGATGTGCGACTGGTTCGCGAGGCCGGAATGGTTTGTGCGGTGGGCATTAAGTCGCGTATCATGCCATGGTCGGATGTGGACCCCCATGCGATGCCGCGCATCGGAACGAACGGGAAAGTCAGTCATTTTCAGTTCTGTCTGGCGTTCAGCCGCGGTCGGCACCGCTTGTAAAATCTTTGGCTCACTTCACCGGCGAAAAATCGGTCGGCTTGAGAAGGATGGACACGACGCCGTCCGGAACGGTTAGCGAACCGCCGGCGGCGGTTTCCGAGGCGCTTTTAGCAGCCACCCAGACGGGGTCCGCGCGGAATGCCTCCCAGGATTTTTGTGAGGCCGCCGCATCTTTGTGGGCGACGAAGTAGAGCAATGTTTCGTCTGCCGCAGGTTGGCCTGCAACCGGTTGAAAGTAGCCGAGGTTGCTGATGCCGTGCTTGGCGAAAAGACCGCGTGTGACGTCCCGGAATCGGCTGTGCAAAGCGGGCAGCTTGCCTGGGGGGGTGGTGTAGGTGCGCATTTCGAAGAGGCGCTCGCTGTGGGTGGTCGCTGAGCTGAAGCCGGCTGAGAAGTCTGTGGCAGTGAGGAAGAGTTGATCGGCTTTGCGAACGAGCCTGCCATTCCTTTCTGATGCGTTGGCAGCTTTCTTCCAATCGTCATCCGCCATAAATTTTTCCCAGGAAGCATCACGGGCGGCGCGGTCTGGATAGGCGAGGAGGTAAATGAGAAGGTTATCTTTGTTGTCCACAGGCACCCAATAACCGATGTTGGTCATGCCGTGTTTTTCGAAAAGTTTGACGGTGTGGTCGCGGAAGCGGGCTAGCAGGGCATCGAGTTTGCCGGCCTCCGCATGGTAGGTGCGCAGTTCATAAAGGCGGGAATCCTTGGCATGGTCTTCAGCTGAGGCTGTGGCGAAAGACAGGGCTGCCGCGAGCAGGACGGTGGTTAGGTTGAGGGTCATGGCCTGATGGTAATCCGGTGGGAAGTTGTGGGCAAGATAAACCACGGAACCGGTGCATCACGGTTTCAACCAGAGTAGGGGCTGGGTGATGGCGATGTTGCGTTGGACTTCGGGGTCGGCTGGGTCGGGCGGGAGTTTTTGCCAAAGGGAGAGGGGATCATTCCAGCTGTAGGCCAGGCCACCAAACAGCAAGCATGGCTGGCGTGCCGGCCAACCGCCCCAGGCCTGGACGTCGGGCTTGCGGGGCCACTTGGCCTTGTCTGCCAGATACGGATAGAGGAAATCGAGAGCTTTGCGGATGCCGCAACCGTCTGGCCGTTGGAATTGCCAGAGGTTCTCGGTTGGTGTTGAGAGCACCTGGCAGAGGGTGCTTAAGTTGTCGAGTTGGAAAATCGAGTAGGCAAACGGTTTGGTGCGGGCGAGTTCGGCCGGGAAGCTGCCGTCGGCTGCCATTTGGTCGGGGAGAAATACATCTTTGAATTGGCGGCGGCATTCGGCCAGGCAATTGGCGTTGCCGGTGAAGCGGGCGAACACGGCGGCTTGCAGCCAGAATGCCACCGCGTGGTTGTTCTTTGCCGAAGCCTCTTGCTTGCCATGAGGGCTGGTTAGCAACCAATCGAGATATGCCGCGAACCACTGGCGCAATTCGGCGAGAATGGCCGGCGTGAAGGCGGGGGCGTCCTGCATCGCTGTGATGGCCTGCGGGATTTCGATGAGATGGAGGGTATCGATGATGCCGATGCCGCGGCCGGGAGACACTCCGGGGATCGCCTGAGCGTAGCGCAAGTGCGGATTCATGCGGGTCGCCGGATCGAGGAAAAATTCCTTGAGCAGCGCCGCCGCTTGGGCTGCGTAACGGGGTTCGCTGGTGATTTGGTAGGCTGCGCCCAAGGCCGCCACCGCATCGCGCAGGTGACGGATGGCCAAGCGGTGGTGGTTGAAGTTGGCGGGGTTGGTCTGGCCATCGCGTTGGATGTAGGGCAAGCCGTCAGGTTTATCAGGATCGGGCCACCAATAGTCGCCGTTGGAATAATAGTCGTTAGGCCCGCCCTCGCTGAACTTGGCGGGAAATCGGGTGATGCTCAGAGGGGCTAATTCCAGCGCAGCTGCTGCGGCTAGCAGGATGCGCCCGCGGTCGATCGCCGCCACGTCCAAGGCTGGCTCAGCAGCCCTTGAGGGCAGGCCGGCGAGGAGAAGGGCGAGAAGAAGGGCGAGAAGAAGGGAGGGGAGGGGAGCCGTCATTGTGAACCAGACATTGTCATCCAAGCGTGAAGAAGCCGCAAGGTTTTCTTGATCTAATCGGTATCTTGCTTGCTCAATTTCGAGAATTGCCATTCCTTTTCGGTGCCATGTGGATTGTCCTGTTTGCCCTTCGCTACAAATACACCATTGGGGTATTGGCGATTTTGATTCTGTTATTCGGAATCATGTCCGGGCGGCGGATGTCCACGGATATTCTGCCGCGGGTGGAGAGCCCGGAGATCACTTTGGTGTGGAATTATGGGGGCTTGAATGCGGCTGAAATGGCCTCGAAGATCACCTCGTTTTCGGAGATTGCCACGCTCAACAACGTGGACGACTTGCTGGAAGTCCGCTCTGAGAGTTCCAACGGGGTGGGGTTGGTGAAATTGCGCTTCCAACCCAACGTTGACATCAACACCGCGATGTCCCAGGTGACCGGTGTTTCGCAAACCATCCTGCGCCGCATGCCTCCCGGCACCACCCCGCCGCTCATTGTCCGCAGCAGCCCGTCCAATGTGCCCATCGTCCAGTTGGTCATGGCGTCGGACACGATGACCAGCGGCCAGCTTTACGATTACTCGCGGCTGGCGTTGCGGGCCCAGCTGCAAAGTGTTCCGGGCATGCGCATCTCGCTGCCCTACGGCGGCGCGGCCCGTCAAATCATGGTGGATCTTGATCTGGAGGCCATGAACGCCTTCACCATCACGGCTGCGGATATCACTGCCGCGCTGGGGCGTCAGAATCTAACGAGCCCGTCCGGCACCCTTCGTGAGGGAGGGCGCGAGCTGCCGGTGGAAATTAATGCCAGTCCTGAGAACATCCAAGCGTTTCTGGACCTTCCGCTGCGTGCGGTTGAAGGCAAAATCATTTTGTTGCGGGATGTGGCCAACGTTCGAGACGGAGAGGCGCTGAACACCAACATGGCCCGCCTCAACGGCCAAAACGCGGTGATGATCTCCATCCTCAAACTCGGTAAAGCCTCCACCGTGGAAATTATCGATGCAATCCGCCAGCGCTTGCCGGAAATCCGCGCTTCAGCCCCTCCTGGCATGAGCATCGAACCGATTTTTGACCAATCGGTTTTCGTCCGCGAGGCCGTCACCGGCGTTCGCCACGAAATCATGTTAGTCGGCGGCTTGGTGGCGCTGGTGGTTCTGTTATTCCTCGGCTCGTGGCGATCCACCTTGATTGTGCTCACCTCGATTCCACTGGCGTTGCTGTGTTCGGTGTTAGGGCTTGGCCTATGTGGCGTGACCTTCAATCTGATGACCCTTGGCGGGCTGGCTCTGGCCATCGGTATTCTTGTCGATAATGCGCTGGTGGAAATTGAGAACATCAAACGCCAGATCGCTCTGGGCAAGGAAATCAAACAAGCCATCATCGACGGCGCTCAGGAGGTGGCCTTTCCCGAGTTCGTTTCCACCATTTCCATTTGCATCGTTTTTCTACCCATTTTCCTGCTTAGCGGCACCGCTTCATTTGTTTTCCGCCCCCTCGCGTTGGCGGTGGTGTTCGCGATGCTCGCAAGTTACTTGTTAGCCAGGACCTTTGTGACCACTCTTGCCTCGATCGTCCTGCCAGCGGAGATCCGCGCGGAAAAACTCCGGGGGGATACCAAACCGCGCGGTGTGTTAGTGGTTCATCATTGGATAGAACAGGCCATGTCCCGGATCGGGCGTTTGCAGGGTGCCATCCTCAGGTTCATCATGCCGCACAAGACTCTGATTTTGATACCGGTTTTCTTAACTGTGGCGCTGGGGATTTTCGCGGTGATGAGGTCGGGTCGCGAGTTTTTCCCTAAGACCGACGCCGGGTTGATCCGGCTGTTTGTGCGTATTCCCAGCGGTGTGAGAATTGACGACACAGCGCTGGCGATTGCGGACATTCAGCGCGAGATCCGGGAGATCATCCCGGCCAAGGATCTGCAGTTTGTGGTGGAGAACATTGGCACGCCCGTTTCCGTCAACCAAGCTTGGGTGGAAACCACCTCGATCAGTTCGTCCGACGGGGAGATTCTCGTGCAGCTGGGGTCCGGCCATGCGCCAAGTGAGAGGTATGTAGAAAAAATCCGAGCCATGCTGGCGGCGAAGTTTCCCGAAGTGCAGGCGTTTTTCCGGCCGGCCGATGCCACCAGCCAAACGCTCGCCTCTGGCGCGCCGACCACCTTTGAAGTGCGCTTGATGGGGCGCGACGCGATCGGCAATCTAGCACTGGCCAAAGACCTGCGGGAACGTTTTGCCAAGATCCAGGGGGCCGCCGACGTGACCCTGCGGGAGGTGTTAGACCAACCCGGCTACGCGATCCGGATCGACCGCTCCCGTGCTGGGAGTTTCGGCATCAATGCTCAGGATGCCGCCAACGCCCTGTTGGCCGCGCTGGGCAGCGGAGGTTCAGTCGCGGCTAATTTCTGGTCGGATCCTGCGACGGGCTCGGCCTACGACGTCCAAATCATCGCTCCGCCGAGCAAACTCAAGTCCGTCGAGCAGTTGCTCAACCTGCTCATCCGCCCGTCCACCGGCGGCGCGTCTCCCGTGCCATTGCGGGCGTTTGCCACGGTGGTGGAAAAACGCGCGCCTGCCAGCGTCAGCCGGACGTCCTTGCAGCCGACGTTCACGGTCATTGGCAACGCATCCGGTCGCGACCTCGGAGGCATCGCCAAGGATCTGGAAGTGATATTGCATGACTTGCGCGAGAAATTAATGCCCGGCAACCGGATCGAACTCGCAGGCCAGGCCGCATTGATGGAAAAATCCTATGCAGAATTGATAGGCGGGCTGGGACTTGCAGCCGTGCTCGTGTTTCTGGTGATGGTCGTCAATTTCCAATCATGGACGTTGCCCTTGGCCGCCGTGGCGGGATTGCCGGTGGCCATTTCCGGGGCCTTGTTCGCGCTGTGGGTCACCGGTACCCCGCTGAGCGTGCCTGCCTTGATGGGCATCATCATGGTCGTCGGCGTGTCCACTGCTAACAGCGTGCTCGTGAGTAGCTTCGCCCGCGATCGCTTCGACCAAGGCGAATCTGCAATTGACTCGGCCATTGAGGCGGCCACCACCCGCCTGCGCCCGGTGATCATGACGGCCATGGCGATGATTTTGGGTGTCGTCCCGATGGCGCTTGGCAATGCCCAGGGGGGCGAGCAGAACGCGCCACTCGGCCGCGCGGTGATTGGCGGGCTGTTATTTGGTACGGTTGCCTCGCTATTTCTGGTGCCGATTGCTTTTGCCGCAGTGCGCGGTTTCACTCACCGCCGGGCCCTCCGTCGGCAAGCCGCCTTGGCATCTTGAACGATTTTCCCCATTGATTCGCCATGAACCTATCCATTATTCCGCTGTCCCTGCTGGCTCTTACCGCCACGCTTAGCGCCGAAGACAAGGTCCCGGTGCGTACCGTGTTGCCGATCAAGAGTTGCACGCCAGCTAACTTTGAACTTCCCGGCCGAACCGAACCTTTGGAATCCGCAACCATTTTTACCCGCGCCGCAGGTATTGTCAGTGAGCGAAAATTCGATATCGGCGAGCACGTGAAAGCGGGGGAAGAACTCGCCGTGATTGATGTGCCAGATGTCGATCGTGCCGTCGAAGCGGCCCGTGCCAGCGTCGTTCAGGTGGCATCGAGGGCCAAGACAGCTCGTCAGGCGGGTGAGCGAAGCGCCGCCCTGTTGCCCACGCACGCCGTCTCCAAGGAGGACTCCGAAGCCCGACTCTCCCTCGCCGCCGAATCCGAAGCCGCTCTGGAGGTCGCCAAAGCCGAGTTGGCCCGGCTCGAGGTATTGCAGAAATTTGCCAGTGTGCGCGCCCCGTTTGAGGGCATCATTTCCGCCCGCAATTTTGAGCGCGGCGATCGCATGCGTGGCGACTCCGCCACATCCGAAGGCTGGCTCTATAAACTCGTGCGTCTCGACGCACTGCACTTTGTCGTCAATGCGACCCCCGACCTCGCCTTGCGGCTAACACCCGAAACCGTGGCCAAGGTGCGCTTCAGTGAATTGCCTGGGCAGGTATTCACGGCCAAGTTGGCCCGCACCAGCCGGATGTTTGACGCCACCTCGGGCACGATGCGTGCGGAGTTCCTCATTGCCAACAAGGACCTGTTGTTGCCTGCCGGCCTCACCGGTCTCGCGGCTTTCAGCCTGCCGCCTGCTCTGGCAACCTTTACGGTGCCGGCGAACACCCTCATCGTGCGCCAAGGTCTCGCCTCGGTCGCTGTAGTTAGAGATGGCAAGGTGAGTTATGTCGAAGTCCTGCCGGGTAAAAATTCCGGCATCACAATCGAAATCACCTCCGCCGATCTAACCCCCGATTCAGCCGTTATCGTCAATCCCAATGCCTTGCTGCGCGAGGGGGATCCAGTCGAAGCCACGGCCATCAGCTCCTGACACAAGCCGTAGCCGTCGCCATTTTTGGTTGTTTCAACAGAGGCACCGGGCGGGAAGCCCAATACAGTCGGCTTAGCACGTCGGAGACACCTCATTGGCTGGAAACTCTGAGGCCCTTTAACCCCTGAAATCACTAAAAATCCACCCCAACACCTACTCCAGCCCTCCAGTTGCCCCTCAGAATGGAATTTATTCAAATTCAGGGTTGCATTTCTCCCTCCGTCCTGTTCTTCTACGCGTCCCGGCTTGCCGGTCTTATGTGCGCGCGTGGCGGAATTGGTAGACGCGCTAGATTCAGGTTCTAGTATTCGCAAGGATGTGGAGGTTCGAGTCCTCTCGCGCGCACCATCTTCATAATCAATGGGTTATGAATGACGTTCAGGGGCAGGTTGACACCATTTCCAGCGTCATGGACGAGGCTGGTGACAAAATGGCGACAACTCACGCGGACCTAGCAAGGTGTATCTGGGGCAATTCCGCACCACCCTCAATCGCTTCGCCGCCCGGTTTCCAGGCGAGGTTCTGGACGCAACCTCGCAGGAAATCGACGCTTGGCTCCGCTCATTGGAGGTAGCACCGAGCACGCGCAACGTACTCAGGCATTCGTTCATCAGCTAGCCACCGCTCCCAGCCGCCACGCCGCCTGGGCCGCAACCACACTCACTATCTCGCTCACCGGCGCCTACCGCTGGTTCGCCCGATGGGCACGCTTTGCCACGTCTATCAAAACATGGCTCTGCACCGTCTGCCACCCACCGGGCAAAAGCGACTCCCTTCCCGATCCCCACAACCTCCGCCACCTCGATGCGGCCTTCCCCGCTTGCCCCTGTCCGGTCGCCGCCTTCCAAAACCGCTTTCAAGTCCCCCTCGCCACCTGAAACAACACCCACCCCGGCATCCCGCCGGGCCATTCTGAGGCCCGCCCCTGATCTAACGGAGGCCGAATTCCCGTCGTCCCGCCACCGCCGCTCCAGCAGATTTTTTGCAGCCACACGAGTTGGTCATGTGTCCTGCCGCCCGGTCCCTGCCCATCTTCGCGGCTCAGCCATGAAACACACCACCAACTACCTCAAAATGCGCGTTCTCGGCGCGCTCGAATACGCCACCGGCCACTCTATGGAAGCCCGCTACCAAGCCGTCGCCGCCATGACCTTCCTCGACGAAGACAGCCAACCCCGCCAGTTCACCTGGCGCACCATCCAGACCTGGTGGTTCTTCTATCGCAAACACGGCATCACCGAGTCCCCGCAACGCGCCGACAAGGACACCATCCGCAAGGTCAGCCCCGAGCTGCTCGCCACCGCCATCGAAACCGTCCTGCCCTCCTTCCACGGCCAGCCCCGCAACATCGCCGTCGTCTATCGCGAATGCATCCGCCGCGGCCTCATCCGCCGCGAACAAGTCGCCCCCAACACCTTCCGTCGCATCGTCAAAAAGTTCGACCTCCTCAAACCCCTCTGCGACCACAGCCCCAAAGCCCGCCTCGCCTTTGCCAAAGCCCACGCCAACGACCTCTGGCAGGCCGACACCCTCCACGGCCCCTATCTGGACACCGGCCTGCGCGGCAAACCCATCAAGACCTATCTCATCTGCTTCATCGACGACGCCTCCCGCGTCGTCCCCCACGGCGCTTTCACGCGGCCGACGACACCACCAGCCTCATCGACACCTTCCAAACCGCCCTCCACAAACGCGGCGTGCCCAAGGCCGTCTATGTGGACAACGGCTCCAACTACACCGCCAAGGAATTCGCCACCATCTGCGTCCGCCTCGGCACCGTCCTCATCCACACCCCCGTGCGCGACGGCCGCCAAAGGCAAAATCGAACGCTTCTTCCGCACCGTGCGCGACGAGTTCCTCACCCGCGACCTCTCCCACATCCACACCCTGTGCGACCTCAACGCCGCCTTCATTGAATGGCTCGAAACCACCTATCACAACCGCATCCACACCACCCTCGGCATGAAACCCATCGACCGCTTCGGCCTTGATCTGGACCGCATCCGCTATCTCGCCGGCAACCCGTATTCC
>CAIKHZ010000212.1 GCA_903827375.1 Akkermansiaceae bacterium | reverse complement strand
TTTACGATTTTAAAGCCAATTTGAAGGGCTGCCAGACTCTAAATTATCCGGATCTGAGGGAGGGGTGGGGCAGTAATGCCCCATTCCTACCTCTATCCGCCCAATGGTTGCCCTGGCTTCGCACATGGGCGAATGGCGGCGAGGACGCCACCACTCCTTGAGTTCCCCGCAGCCGTTGCAGGCCAACGGCAATCCGAGCCGTTCCGAGTGACCGGATTTTGCCTAAATAGGCGCTTGGTTTTGCGTGGGCAATCCCGGAGTTGACGGGGAGGGGCAGAATTGCTCAAATGCACATGGATGGACGCAGTGAGCTATCCGTTAACCCACAACAACACGATTCCCAAACATGAAAGACTTCCTAGCGCCAGAAATCCGCAATTTTGCCGTGGTCGGTCACGCCGCCACTGGCAAAACCCTGCTGTGCGAGTCCATGCTGGTATGCGCGGGGCGCATCCAACGGGCAGGCACCATCGAACAGGGCAACACCGTCTCAGATTTTCACCCCGACGAAAAAGAACACCACCAGTCGATCCATGCCACAGTGCTTACTTCCGAGTGGCTCGGCCGAGAAATCAACGCCATCGACTGCCCCGGAATGCCGGATTTTGTTAGCGAACCATTGAGCGCAATCCGAGTGGCGGATTTCGCTTTGATCGTCATCAGCGGGGTCAACGGCGTGGAAACGGGAGCTGACGAGGTGTGGGCGGCAGCCAGTGACTACGACATTCCCAAATTTCTGGTGATCAACTTGTTGGATCGGGAGCGCACGCGTTTTGATGCAATCCTGGAGGAAGCCCGCGACCACTACGGGGCGCGGGTGTTTCCGATGACCCTGCCGGTGGACGCCGGGCCGGGCTTCCGCTCGGTGCTCGATGTGATGCGCTCGGAAGTGATCACATTCGCCGAAGACGGCAGCGGCCGCTATGAGGAGCGCCCCGCCGACGGCGAGCTCAAGGAACGCGTGCAGGAACTCCACCGCCAGTTGATCGATATGGTGGCGGAGTCCGAGGATTCCCTGTTGGAGAAGTTCTTCGAGGAGGGCACGCTCACTGAAGAGGAGTTGCGGGCTCATGTGCATGACGCCGTGCAAAAAGGCTTGGTGGTGCCGGTCTTTGCAGCCTCGGGCGCGAAAAACGTCGGTGTGTCGCGCCTGATGGACTTTATCGCCAAATATGGTTCCTCACCGGTGGATCGCGCCACGGTGGAGGCCACCACTCCCGATGGAGCACCCGTGACCGTGTCGTTGGATGACGGGGTCACGGTCGCTTATGTGTTCAAAACGATGCATGAACAGCACGTCGGGACGCTTTCATACTTCCGGGTGTATAGCGGGGATGTGACCACGGGCACCGAGTTATACAATGCCAGCCGCGGGGAGAGCGAGCGCATCGGCCAGTTGTACCGGGTGAATGGTTCGCACCGCGAACCGGTCGGCGCACTGCACGCCGGAGACATCGGAGCGGTGGTGAAATTGCGTTCGACCCTAACAGGCCACACCCTTTGCTCGCCGTCACGGCGGGTGGTTCTGCCGACGGTGGCATTTCCCGCAGCCAACACCCGCGGTGCTTTGGTGGCGAAGTCGCGGGCGGATTTGAACAAACTCGGCGAGGGGTTGTCGATATTGCGCGAGGAAGATCCGACGTTTGAATTCCATTTCGATCCTTCGTTAGGCCAGACTATTGTTTCCGGCCAGGGCGAGTTGCAACTTCAGATCGTCGCTGAGGAACTCAAACGCCGCTTCAACGTGGAAGTCGAACTCGTCGAACCGCGCGTCTCTTATCGCGAAACCATCAAACGCCAGGGGGATTCCAAATACCGCCACAAGAAGCAAACCGGCGGTGCCGGCCAATTCGCCGAAGTGTGGCTGCGCGTCGAGAGCCTGCCATCGGAAAGCGGCCTGGTCTTCACCAATTCGCTAGTCGGCAGCAATGTTGACCGCGTATTCGTTGCCTCCGTTGAAAAAGGCGTCCATACCGCCTGCACCCACGGCCCCTACGCAGGATTTCCCGTCACCGACGTAAAGGTGGACTTTTACGATGGCAAGCAGCACCCGGTGGATTCCAAGGACATCGCCTTCCAAATCGCCGGCAAAGCCGCCTTCAACGAGGCGTTCCTGCTGGCCACACCTCGCTTGCTGGAGCCGATCATGCTGTTGCGGGTCAAGGTGCCATCCGATGCGGTGGGCTCAGTCATGGCCGATCTGTCCGGCCGCCGCGGGCGGGTCATGGGCATGGAAACCGAGGGTCGCTTCGAGGTGGTCGTCACCCAGGTGCCACAGGCCGAGTTGTACAAATATTCGAGCCAATTGCGTGCCTTGTCGGCGGGCCGTGGCCGCCATCGCGAGCAATTCGACCACTACGAAGAAGTGCCGCACGAGTTGGAGGCCAAGATTGTGGCTGAGCACAAAAAGCATGTGCGAGAGGTCGAAGAATGATCCGCAGGAGGCTCGGCCAAGCGGCCCAGTACTGGCAGTTTAGGGTATCTTCGAGACGACCGTGTTCATCCCGGTCATCACGGTGGATTCCTGCGGCGAGCGGACCGAATGTGAGGCCACCAGCATCCGCCGCAGCGCGGACAAACCGCTGGGAACCTACCGCTGGCTGGTCTGGGCGGCCTCGCCCGCCATGGGGGAGATCGGTGGCCAGAACACGACCTTTGAGGAAATGCAGGTGATCCCGGCCAAGGGGGATGCAAAGTGATCCATAACGTCGGATAGAGGTAGGAATGGGGCATTACTGCCCCACCCCTCCCTCAGATCCGGATAATTTAGAGTCTGGCAGCCCTTCAAATTGGCTTTAAAATCGTAAAATCACTACTGCCACAAGGGTTTGATGGCTTTTAACAACTGAATCACGCCTTGGCGTGATGTGAGCTAAAATGC
>CAIKHZ010000211.1 GCA_903827375.1 Akkermansiaceae bacterium | reverse complement strand
TCCATCACTCAGGACGCAGCCAAGGTGCTGGCCCAACAGAACGAGACCGTTGAGTCGCTGCTGGCCAAGGGGGCTATCAAGCTGCATTTCTCGACTCTGGCCAATGGCTCGGAGGGCACGCAAATCTGGCTGACCCAAAAATTTGAACAGGAGGCCGCCACCGAATTCCGCGAGATGGATCACTACAGCGCCTCGAGCGTGGTCATCGATGTCGCGGGCCGCAACGCCACGGCATCCCAAGCAAATCCCGAGACAGTCAGCCTCACCCTGAAGGCGGGAGTGGGCGAGGTGTTGGTGCATATCGCGAGCGCCGCCACCTTGGACAAAAAAATCAGCGTGGCCCAGGTGCTCGCCAAGGCCAAGGAGCGTGCGAAGACAGCCAAGGCCAAAGGCTATGACAAGACGTTTGCCGCGAACCAGGCTTGGTGGCGGGAGTTTTGGGGAAAGTCATACGTGTGCCTGCCGGCTGATGAGGTCAGCCGATCGATCCAGAACAAATGGTATTATTACTTGTATTTGATGGCCAGCAGCACGCGCGGGCAATATCCGGCGAGGTTCGGCGGCAACATCTGGAACATTAACGGCAACAACTTCGGCTGGGGAACGATGTCCTGGGGATTCAACGAGGAACCGATGCAGCATTCGTATGAAGGTGCCAATCACGGCGAGTTGCAGGATGCCACCTTGCGCTTGAATCTGAAGAACTATGAGAGTTACAAGACCCTGGCCCGGCAGCAGTGGATCGGCAAGGAGACCGAGGCGATCTTCATCGAGGAAACCCGGCCGTGGAACGGCCCGGAGAAAGTCCCTGACAGCATTTCAAAGGATTTGCTGGCCTGCACCACGCCGGATGGAGCCGGGCCGATGACACCCGCACTGACGCTCTTTGCGATCCTCCGCCATTATCATGATTCCAGGTGGCAGTTGCCCTCGGGTTGGACCGGTTTGACCACCATCAACGGGGCGGAGAAAGCCGAACACTACTGGGACCGCTACCTTTACACCCTGGATCTCAAATTCCTCAAGGACTCCTACAAAATGATCAAGGGCGCGGCCGAGTTCTATCGGAACACCCCGCACCTGAAACTCGACGCCGATGGTTTCTATCACCATTACAAAAGCAACATCCACGAACACATCTATGGCGCGAAGGACGCGGTTGACGACATCGCCTTCATCCGCGGCTCCCTGACCGCGGCCATCAAGGCGTCCGAATTGTTGAATGTGGATGCGCCGCTGCGTCAGGAGTGGCAGAACATCATCGACAAGCTCACGCCCTACGTCCTCAGCAGTGATCCCGAGGCAGTCGGCAAGCTGGCCGACACGCCGGGCAAACCGACCTGGGCGCAAGCCTGCCGCCCGGTGATCAACGGCCCCGGTGACGGCGTCTGGGGGGCGGAGAGCCCGCGCTTGCGGATGTTGGAGAACTTCGACATTCTGACCCTCGAAACCGTGGCGCAGGCCAAGGAGACTCTCAAGACCCAGCCAGCCGACAAGAAGGCGTTGAAGGTGCTCGCGGATTGGAATATTGCGAACCACACCTTCGAGAAACATCCGGGATATCTGCTCAACCTTAAAGGCCTGGACTGGAAAGGCAAGCCGTCGAAAGATACCTATGGCTATCAGGGCGGCAAGTATGTGCTGGATGCCGCCACCCTCGCGCGCCCCGAATACCCAGCCATCATGGCCAGTCTGGACCACGACATCAACCAGGTGTTAGGGGCCGTCGCCAACCGTTTTCATCAGGAGTGCTATTATGACATGCTGCAAGGCTTCGGCATGCTCAGCGCGGGCTTGCAGAAAGGCCTGCTGCAAAGCATCGCGGCGGATGCCGGCGGCGAGCCGGTGATCCACGTGTTCCCGGCATGGGATATGGCCAAACCGGCGGCATTCAGGTTGTTAGCCAAGGGCGGGTTTTTGGTGTCGGCTTCGGCCAGGAACGGGGCGGTGAGTTATGTGGAGATTGTTTCCCAGTTGGGTGGTTCGTGCCGCATTAGAAACCCGTGGCCGGAGAGCAAGGCCAGCCTTTTCCGCAACGGCGTGGAAGCCACCGACTACAGCGTGACTGCACAGTCCCTGCTGACCATCAAAACCCAAAAGGGCGAGACGCTCACGTTGGTCAAACGCGGCACCAAGCCAGAGAATCTGCGGGAAACCATCGGACGCTAAACAGCGAAACAAAATTCAGATGATCCCAACAAACCACGAGGCTGGTACGGATGAACGTGAGCACCCCCATGCCGAGGTGCCCACCAAAACCCGCTTCCTGTGGGGAATGGGCGGCTTCTCCGATGCCATGATTTACAACGGCACCGGCAGCTTGGTCAACGTGATCTATGTCAACGCCCTTGGCGTCAATGCGGCGCTGGTCAATCTGGCCTGCGCGATTCCGCGCTTCCTTGATTTCGTGACCGACCCGATGGTCGGCCACCTATCCGATAACACCCGTTCGCGTTGGGGGCGGCGCCGGCCGTGGATGCTGGCGGGATTGATCATCAGCGCGGTGACCACGATGCTGTTGTGGTATCCGCCGCACGCGCCAGCTGGCGGGGATTGGCGGACGTTTGCCTATCTGGCAGTGCTGATGTCGTTGCTTTACGCGGTGGGCTACGCGTTTTTTTGCATTCCGCACGCGGCGATGGGTTATGAAATGACCACCGACTACAATGAACGCACGCACTTGTTCAAGTGGCGTTTCACGTTGTTTGCGGTGGCCGGGTTTTTAAACCCGTGGTCATTGCCCTTGGCCATGTGGCTGGAGGGCCCGCGTGCGCAGGGATTGCGGGGGGCCGAGGGAATCATCACGGTCAGTGCGATCGTTGCGGTGTTGATCCTGCTGGCTGGCTTGCCATCGGTGTTGTTTTGCAAAGAGAATGTCGCCGACCATCGGGGCGTGGAAAAAATCGGTTTTCTGCGTGCCGCTCGGCTGACGCTGGACAACAAGCCGTTCCGGTTGCTGGTGATCAGCAATGTGATCACCAAGTTTTGCATGCAAGTGACGGGGATCTTCTTCGCGTTTATTTTTCTCTATCACATCACGCAGGGCGACCAGCGTGCCGGTTCTGCATATCTGGCGATTTTCTTCAATGCCCTCAATGTCTTCAGCCTGTGCTCGATGGCACCGGTGGCCTGGCTCACCGATAGAATGGGTAAGAAAAACAGCTTGCTAACAATGCTCATGATGAGCGCGTTCGCATATACATCGCTGTGGTTCACCTTCACCAACGTGCCCGGAGCATTTTTGCATATCCCGCTGCCGTGGGGTGCCTCCGGCAATGGCTTCACATTGCAATGGCCCTGCCTCATCACGGCCGCACTCATCGGCATGTTTACCTCCACCATTCCCATGATTCTGAATTCCATGATCGCCGATGTCTGTGACTTGGACGAACTCAAGTCCGGCCACCGCCGCGAGGCGTTTTACGGCGCGGTATTCGTCACCACCGACAAGATCGCCATGGCTGTCTCGCTGGCACTTCAGGGATTTCTGTTAGTTGCTTCCGGCTTCGATTCCAAGCTTGACGTGCAACCCGTTGGCACGATTCACTTCTGGCTCTTGGCACTTATCATCACCCAGCCCACGGGATTCCTGATCGGGATGTTATCCATCTTCATCTATCCACTATCAAAAACCCGCCTCCAGCAGATTCGCGCCGAGCTAAATGCCCGAAAACGGCTGGGAGGAACTTGCGGCACCTCCGTCTCAGGCCCCATTCAATGACAAATCCATGCAGCATGCTAACTAACGAAACAACCCAATCATCGATCCTTTCGGAAACCCGCCTGCTGGGTATTTATGTGCCGCCTGTCTGGCTCCACGAAGATGGCAAAGATTTTCAGCCTCTAACTGTGGTGTTGTGGTATGCCGGTGACGACAGCGAAGCAACCCTGATGCTAGATGATGGAGCGCCGGTCAAGGTGCCACTCAAGCATGGCGAGCAGTCGTTCGAACTGAAGGTCGCCGCAGCCGAACAACCGCGCACGGTGGCCTTGCGCATTGCCACCTGGAGCAAGGGGCTGGCCGATGTCCGGATTCCCATCTCTCCGCCCCGCATCCGCGACATGTGGGTGCTGCCGCATTCGCATGTCGATATCGGCTATACCCATCGCCAAGCGGAAGTTCTCGACTTGCAGCTGCAAAATCTCGAAACCGCCATCAAGTTGGCCGTGGCCAGTGCGGCCAATCCGCCGGGCCTGCGCTTCAAGTGGAATCCAGAGGCGGTTTGGACGCTCGACCATTACCTCCGGCGGGCAACCCCGGCGCAGCGCGACGCATTCATCGCAGCGGTGCGCCGCGGTGACGTGGAAGTTAACGCACTTTATACCAACATGCTCACCGGCCTCTGCCGCCCTGAGGAGTTGGCAGAATGCCTGGCTAGCGGTGTGCGAATTGCTAATCTAACTGGAGTTCCGCTGGCAACCGCTACCATTTGCGACATCCCGGGCTTCGCCTGGGGCATCGTGCCGATGCTGGCTCAGGCAGGTGTGAAATATTTTGCGGTCGGCCCTAACATGGCCGACCGCGTGGGCCACATCCATGTCTGGGATGACAAGCCGTTTTACTGGATGTCGCAAAGCGGCGAGGAACGCGTGCTGTGCTGGGTGGTGGACAACTATCATCGCAAGGACAATCTCGAACAAGCCGTCATCAATCAGGTGGCCCAGCTTGAACGCAGCGGCTTCCCCTATGATGCCGCGTTCATCTTCTGGGTGGCGGCCTGGCCGAATGGCGGCGTGGATAATGCGCCGCCCGATGACCAACTCGTGAACAAGGTGGCGGCTTGGAATGCCAAGTATGCCATACCCAAGGTACACATCGGCTTGGCCCGCGAGTTCTTCCAATCCTTCGAGGCCAGACATGGCGCGAGTTTGCCAGAATTTGCCGGTGACCTAACGCCCCATTGGGAGGACGGCGCGGGATCCACTGCACGTGAAACCGCCATGAACCGGGGTTCCGCCGAGCGTCTGGCCCAAGCAACCACCCTGTATGCCATGACTGATCCGGGGGCATATCCCGCTGCCGAATTTGCCGTCGCTTGGGAAAACGTGCTGCTATACGGCGAACATACCTGGGGCGCGTGGTGCAGCGTGCTGCAACCGGATGCACCGCTTACGTTAGATCAGTGGCAGGTGAAAGGGAGTTTTGCCAGAGATGCCGACCGCCAATCCCGCGCATTGCTCGCTGCTGCCTTACCGCCAGCCACTCATGCCACCGCAATCGATGTCTATAACACCACGCAGTGGGAACGCACGGACCTAGCCATAGTGCCTCCCGAGCTAATCGGCCAATCGGTGCTCGATGAACTGGGCCAACCCGTGGCCTGCCAACGCCTCGCCTCCGGCAGTCTGGCGTTCCTGGCTCAGCAGGTGCCACCGTTCGGGACCAGGCGCTATCAGCTCAGTAACCTGCCACCACCGGCCATCGGTGCCGCCCGCGCCACCGGCCTGTCCTTGCAGACATCCCTCATCGCCTTGGAAGTCGATTCAATAAGTGGTGCCCTTAGAAGCCTTCGCCTCTCTGGCTGCGACCACGAATACGTCGATCTAACGTCTTCGGTGGGGCTCAACGACTATCGCTATGTCTTGGGTGCCGATACCTCAAACGCCCAGAGCAACGGCCCTGTGCGCGTCGGAGTGCTGGAAAACGGCCCTTTGGTGGCTTCATTGCGCATCGAATCGGATGCCCCTGGATGCAATAATTTAGTTAGAGAAGTGCGCGTGATCGACGGGTTGGATCGGGTGGAAATGGTCAACCATCTGGATCGAATGTCAGTTAGAGAAAAGGATGCGGTCCACTTCGGATTCGGCTTCCATGTGCCCGGAGGCACGGTGCGCATGGAGACGCCGTGGGCGGTGGTGCGCCCGAATGTGGATCAATTGCCCGGTGCCTGTTGCAATTGGTTTACCGTCCAACGCTGGGTGGATGTATCGAACGATTTGTGCGGCGTCACCTGGGCGCCGGTTGACACGCCGCTGATGGAGATTGGCGGGCTAACCGCCAATTTAGTGGGCGGCGTCGGGTTTGGCGAGTGGCAGACGGTGCCACCGGATGCCTACATGACCCGGCCGATTGATTCCCAAACGCTCTATTCATGGGCGCAAAACAACCATTGGAACACCAATTACAAAACCGATCAGCCCGGCATGGCCACCTTGCGGTATGTGGTGCGGCCACATGAGGGCGGTTATGCGGCGGCAATGGCCGCGCGTTTCGGGCATGAGACGACGCGCCCCTTGCTGGTGGCTGCGGCTTGCGCGAATCCGGCGGGTTCCTTGCTAACCATTTCGACGCCGGAGGTTCTCATAGAGACGATCAAGGTCAGCGCGGATGGCAAGGCGCTGATCGTGCGTTTGTTCGGCGTCTCAGACCAACCGCACACGATCACCCTCGCATGGCATTCGATCAAGCCCAGCGCCGTTTGGTTGACGGATTTGACCGAACAACCTGTGACTGCCGTGCAGGGCGCGATCCGCGTCCCGGCTTATGGCGTGGTCCACCTACGCGCCGACTTGCCCTGAATCATTGCAACATTTTCCATGATAACAATCCAACAAACTTTGGCACTTCATGCCGCGACTATCCAGCCGGTAGTCCGGTACTACGACGGCAACCGCCTGCGAGAGGAAAGCGCATTTGATCTATCAGAAGAGGCCAGTCTCACCTGCGGCGAGGCAGAGTGGAGCTGTCAATCCCGAATCGTGGCGATGCCTGGCGAGGGGCGGTTCGACATGGAATGCACGTTCGGCCTGACCCGCGGCAGCGCGGAGTCGGCAGGAATTGCTGTGGTCATCGGCTTTGCCGACTGGTTGCCTGACAACTATGTGCTGTTACCATCGGCGGTTTATGATAGCAATAACTTCGAGATCTGGGACATCCCGTACCCGCCATTTTGGAGTGAACCCTCGCAGTTCCGGGCGGACATGCCAACCACCGCCACGCCAGTGCCGCGCTTGAGTGCGGATAGCGCACGCCTTGAGCAGACCACAGGAGATACCTCCGTGCCGTGCATGGGGTTTCGCTCGCCGTCGCGCCAGCAGGGGTTCCTGCTTTTGACGACTCAGGGTACCCGCTTTGGCAATTCCGGCCTAACTGTTGAAACGAGCGACCATCGCTGCAACGCCCGCTTTCTGGTGACGGCTCCGTGCGTCCGCGAATTCCGCCAGGCCCACTGCCATGCGGTGCCAAGCGACGACCGTGCCGCCAACTGGCAGACCGGCGACTGTGTGACGTTGCGCCTGAGCCTGTGTTTTTTCGCCGCGCCGCGGCTGCAATCACTGTTCGACCGGTTCTGTGAGATCCGCAAGGCACCGCTCAATCCGTCCGTTCTAACACACGAACTGCCGTTCAGTGCGGCATGGCAAATACTCGATGCCAAATACAACCGCGACAATTGGGACGAAGCCCTCGGTTACTATCGTCTGGCACCCAATGCGGATACCACTTTTGCAGTGAGTGACAACCCGCTGTGTTTTCTCTGGCAACTCGGTTGGGTCGGCGGCGGCATCGCCACGCTGCCTCTGAGTTTCCAAGGTTCCACGCTTTCTCAACAACGGGCCTGGCGCAACCTCGAAATGCTATTCGAGCGGACCTCCGCCCCGTCCGGCTTTTTCTATGGCATTGGCGATGGCGAAAGGTTTTATGGTGACGGCATCGACGGGCCGCACCCGCAGCATCTGCACATGGTTCGTAAGAGCGCTGATGCCTTGTTACTAGCCTTCAAACATTTTGATTTATTCCGCAAACAGCAACGAAAGATCCCACCGTTGTGGATCACTAACACCCGCCGATTGGCCGAGGCCTTCACACGCTTGTGGCAGGAAGCTGGCCAATTCGGCCAATTCGTGGACGTCGAGACCGGTGAATTGCTTATCGGCGGCTCGGCGGCGGGGGCAATCGCACCCGCCGGATTGGCGCGGGCCGCCCTCTATTTTGATGAACCTCGCTTTCTGGTCATCGCGGTGGCGGCGGCACGCAATTACTACCAGAATTTTGTCCTCCTCGGGCTGACCACCGGTGGCCCCGGTGAAATTCTTTCAGCTCCGGACAGCGAGTCGGCCTTTGCGATGCTTGAGTCCTTCGTCACTCTGTTGGAAATTACCGGCGATGACGAGTGGCGGCAACCAGCACGCGACTTGCTGCGGCAATCCGCAACCTGGGTTGTGTCTTATGACTATCAGTTTCCAGCGGGCACCACCCTGGCCAACAGCCAGGCCCGCAGCACCGGCGCTGTCTGGGCCAACATCCAGAATAAGTGCGCTTGCCCCGGGATTTGCACCCTGTCAGGCGATGTCCTGTTGCGCCTGTGGCGTGCCAGCGGCGATCCGCTCGCACTGGACCTGCTAGGCGACATCGCCCACGGCCTGCCTCAATACCTGTCGCGTGAGGATCGGCTGTTAGGCAAGCCGATGCATCCGGGCTGGATGTGCGAGCGCGTCAACCTAGGCGACTGGGAGGGTGCCCAAGGCGTCGGCGGAAATTTGTTTGGCTCCTGTTGGGCGGAAGTCAGTCTGATGCTGACTACCATTGAGATACCGGGGCTCTACGTTCAGCCCGATACCGGCATGTTCCACGTCTTTGATCATGTCCTAGCGGAAGCCATCGACCACCATAACGGTGCGTTGGAATTGAAACTCACCAATCCGACCCGCTTTGACGCTGATGTCAAGGTGATGTGCGAGCCTTCGACGGCCTGTGCGCAACCGCTGGAACTCAACGCTCTGTTAGGAGTGCGAACTGTGCGCATTCCCGCCGGCGGCAGCGTCATCGAAATATTCCGGACTTGCGAGACTCCCACACCAGATGCCCGGGGGGGAAACCACTGCGTCGGTACCTTGGTCGCCAGCTAGCATGTTCACCATCGATAGCCATGACTCTACGTTGGTTCTGAGCGCCGGACCCCGGCGATTGCGGATCGGCTTTGTCACGGAAACCATCGTTCATCTAACGCTAACGGACGGTCAGCCGTTCCAGACCAAGGCAAGTCTGATTGTTGAGCCACAGGGGGCGTTTGTTGCCTTTGATCTGCAGGAGACCGCAGACGAATATATCATCTCAACCGAAGCACTCAAACTCGTCGTATGCAAACAAAGCGCGGCCATCTGTTATTATGATCGGCATGACAAGTTGTTGGTGCGCGAGCCAGCAAACGGCGGCAAATGGCTCACTGCAAAGGAGGTGTTCAAGAATGTGTATGGCAAGCAGGCGAATGTTGCTGCCGATCACAGCGTCGATGGGGTGCGTGCCTCGGTAGCCACCACTGATCGGGTGTTTGATCGCAGGGCGTTCGAGGCGAAGGTGGAATTTGTTTTTGGCGTGCATGAGGCGCTGTTTGGCTTAGGTTCGCACGAGGAGGGATATGGCAATCTTCGGGGTAAATCGCGCGAGTTGTATCAGCACAACATGAAGGCGGTCGTGCCGTATTTCGTCTCCACCATGGGTTATGGCGTGCTGCTCGACTGTGGTTCACTGATGACGTTTCACGATGACGCGGATGGCTCCTATCTGTGGGCCGACGTGGTGGATGAACTCGATTACTATTTCATCCACGGCCAGACGTTTGATGAAGTGACCCGCGGCTACCACCTGCTCACAGGCAAGGCGCCGCTGCTGCCGAAATGGGCGTTCGGCTACATGCAGTCGAAGGAGCGCTATGTCAATGCGGCGGAAATGCTCGACGTCGTTCGTGAATACCGGAGGCGCGAGATCCCGCTCGATCTGATCGTGCTGGATTGGAAGTCATGGCCTAACGGCGATGGGTGGGGCCAGAAATCCTTCGATCCGCTGCGCTTCCCGAATCCACTGGCGTTCACCGATGAACTGCACCAACTCGGCGCGCGGCTGATGGTTTCCATCTGGCCAATCCTGACCGGAGATTGCCCGGACCAACGGGAATTGCTGGAGCGTAGGCTTATGTTAGGCAACCAGTCCACCTACAATGCGTTTCAAGAGGACGCGCGGTGTTGTTATTGGGAGCAGGCCAACCGCGGGTTGTTCGCTGCCGGGGTTGACGCATGGTGGAGCGATTGCACCGAGCCGTTCGAGGCGGACTGGCAGGGCGCGGTGAATCCCGGGGCGCAGCAACGCATGGAGATCAACACACAAGCGGCGAAAGAATATCTCGATCCTGGCTATATCAATGCTTATTCGCTGGTGCACTCAAAGGGCATCTATGAAGGCCAGCGGAGCACGGAAAGCGGTAAGCGGGTAGTCAATCTAACTCGCTCATCGTATGCCGGGCAGCACCGTTATGGAACCATCACCTGGTCCGGGGATGTATCCGCGACATGGGAGACGCTGCGGCGCTCAATTCCCGAGGGTCTTAACTTTTGTGCGGCGGGCGAGCCGTATTGGACGGTGGATATCGGCGGGTTTTTCATCAGGACCGATCCTGCGCTGTGGTTTTGGCGCGGCGATTACGCCGCCGGTTGTCGTGGTTTGACCGATGCTGATGCGCTAGATCCCGATCCGCAGGACAGCGGTTGCACCGACCTTGGTTACTGGGAACTTTACACGCGCTGGCTGCAATACGGAGTGTTTCTGCCGATCATGCGCTCACACGGCACCGACGCGCCGCGCGAAATCTGGCGCTTCGGAGAGGCGGGCACGCCATTCTACGACACCATCGCGAAATTCATCCGCCTGCGCTATCGGCTCATTCCATATATCTATTCGCTAGCCGCCCAGGTGACGTTGAATAGTTATACCATGATGCGGCCGCTGGCGCTGGAATTTCCTCACGATGTCGCAACCCACGAGTTGACCGATCAATATTTTTTCGGTTCCACGCTCATGGTCTGCCCGGTGATTTGGCCCATGTATTACGAGCGAAACTCCGAGCCATTGGACGATGTGCCAAAGAGCCGTGAAGTCTATTTGCCAGCTGGCCGAAGTTGGTATGACTTCTGGACCGAACAGGCGTATTCGGGCGGGCAAACCATTGTCGCCGCTGCCCCGTTGGAAACCATCCCTCTATTCGTGCCTGATGGCAGCATCCTGCCAATGTCGCCGGTGATGCAGCACGTCGATGAGATCCCCGCGGCGCCGTATGAGATCCGGGTTTACTGCGGTGCTGACGCGGCGTTTTGCATCTATGAAGATGCCGGCGATGGTTACGATTACGAGCAGGGGGCCTTTTCAATCGTGAATCTTACATGGGACGACGCACGAGGCGAATTGTGTCTATCCGCCCGTGCCGGTTCCTTCGCTGCGTTCATAGCAGCGCGGGAATATCAACTGGTGTTCATCTCGCGACAGGGACGGATTACGACCGATCTTCTCTATACCGGGCATGAGACCCGGGTTTCGGTATCGCCCCAGAGCTTGCGGCCCGTGTCGTGAATCTTCTTCACGGCCTTGCGCACCACCCTCCATGAACCGGCGAGGCACCCCTAACCGCTCCAGCTATCAGTTAGCGAATTTTTCTAGCGCGGTGAGATGTTTGTGCGAAATTGGCGGGTTCTGGAGTGGATGCCGGCCCTTTTTTTGAAAGGGGTGGGTTTCCTTCTCTAGCGAATCCGATCCCCGTACCCAGCCATGAATCCAAGTGCCCACCCCACCCAGGGGCTTCACGCGGCCCAGTTGCCGCAACCGATGTCTCATGTTTCCGCTACTGCCGTTGAAATGCCACGGCTGTTGTCGTTGGGTCGAATGTTTCCGTTTTGGGTCATGGAGTTTTGTGTCTTGTGTCTGAGGCGCAGCCTCGCTAGCCATTGTCTCAGGCTCAGGATAGGCATTTTCGCCATGTCAGTGGCGGTTTCCGCTGCGGCTAGCGCTAAGCAAACCCTGCATGGGCATGTGCCGGCGGCCAGCGTCGGATTGCAACCCGTGGAGCATCTGTCCGCCGCTCAGCACCTGAATTTGGCGATCAGCCTGCCCCTGAGAAACCCCGACAAACTCAAGAGTTTGGTTCAGGACCTGTATGACCCAGCCAGCCCAAACTACCATCAATACCTCACTCCGGCGCAGTTTACTGAAAACTTTGGTCCGACGGAGAGTGATTACCAGGCGTTGGTGGACTTCGCCAAGTCCCATGGATTGGCTGTGACGGTGACTCATCCCAACCGTCTGTTGCTCGATGTGGAGGGGGCCATCACCGACGTCGAAAATGCGTTTGGTGTGACGATGCAGGTGTACCAGCATCCACGGGAAGCACGGACGTTTTTCGCGCCAAGCGCCGAGCCCTCCGTCGATCTGGGCGTTTCCGTCTTGCAAATCAGCGGCCTCGACAACTTCTCACTGCCCCATTCGAACGCCAAGCCCCGGCCCGCCGCCATGGCCTCAACGGCAGCACCCCATGCCGGTTCCGGCCCGAGCGGTGCCTACGCAGGCGGGGATTTTCGCGCGGCCTACGTGCCAGGCACGACCCTGACCGGTGCAGGACAGAGTGTGGGATTGCTCCAGTTTGATGGGTATTACGCGAGTGACATAGCGGCATACCGGACGCAATTCGGATTGCCTAACGTGCCGCTGATCAACGTAGCGGTTGATGGCGGTGTCTCCAGCCCGGGCAGCGGCAATGGTGAGGTGTGTCTGGATATAGAGATGGCCATGTCAATGGCACCGGGACTCTCGGCCATATATGTGTACGAAGCTCCCAACTCAAGTCCGTGGGTGGACCTGCTTAACCGAATGGCCACCGACAACCTAGCCAAACAAATCAGTTGTTCGTGGGGCGGGGGCAGCCCGAGCGCCGCAGCTGAGGCGATTTTCCAGCAGATGGCCGCGCAAGGTCAGTCGTTTTTCAACGCCACCGGGGATTCCGATGCTTTTACGGGCTCGATCTCATTTCCTTCGGACAGCCCGAATATCACTCAGGTCGGTGCCACTACACTGACCACCTCCGGGGCCGGCGGTACCTACGTCTCGGAAACCGTTTGGAACTGGGGATTGCAAAGCGGAAGTTATGTGGGCAGCAGCGGCGGCTATAGCAACTACTATGCCATTCCAAGTTGGCAGCAGGGGACCAGCATGGCCACCAATCAGGGCTCAACGACCAAACGCAATGTTCCCGACGTCGCTCTTGTCGGTGACAATGTGTTCGTCCGCTATAACAACGGCAGCTCCGGGGCCATGGGCGGCACCAGTTGCGCGGCTCCCCTGTGGGCCGGTTTCACCGCGTTGCTCAATCAACAAGCCGCCGCCAACGGCCTGACCAGTGTCGGCTTTCTCAACCCAGCCATCTATGCTTTTGGCAATGGCACAAACTATAAATCCGGCTTTCACGATACCACCAGTGGCAATAATTTCAGCAGCAGCAGCCCGGCAAAATTCTCCGCTGTGGCCGGTTATGACCTGTGCACCGGTTGGGGCAGCCCCGCTGGATCCGTTTTGATCAACGCCATTGCCGGGCTGCCCGATGCGTTGCTCGTGACCACGCCCGGGTTTGCTGCCACTGGCCATTTGGGCGGGCCGTTCACTCCGGCCTCGGTGAGTTATACCCTAACCAACGGGGGGACTTCAGCGGTGACATGGAGTGCCGGTAAATCCCAAACGTGGACGACTCTATCAGCCAGCAGCGACTCCTTGGCGGCGGGTGCCAACGTCACGGTCACCTGGTCGCTCAACAGCGGCGCAACCACCCTGAGCGCAGGCAGTTATGCCGATACGCTGACCTTTACCAACACGGCATCCGGGGTTTCCCAAAACCGCGCACTTAGTCTTGTGATTACCGGTCCACCGGCCATCACCACCGCCAGTCCGATGCCGTCTGGCACTGCAGGCACGGCCTATAGCCAGACGTTGGCGGCGAGCGGCGGCGTCACCCCTTACACCTGGTCGATCACCGGCGGCGCTCTGCCGTCAGGCCTGGTCTTGAGCAGTGGCGGCGTGCTCAGCGGCACCCCCAGTGCGGCGACTCTAGCAAGTTTCACCGTGCAAGTGACTGGCAACGACGGCCAGTTCTCAACGAAGGCGTTCAGCCTGACGATCGCATCGCCTCCTCCGAGCATCACCACTGCCAGTCCGCTGCCGACGGGGACCGTGGGCATGCCTTATAGCCAGACGTTGGCGGCAAGCGGGGGGGCAACTCCTTACACGTGGTCAATTTCTTCCGGCACATTGCCCACTGGCCTGAGCCTGACCAGTGGCGGCGTCCTCAGCGGCACTCCCGTCGCGACGACGAGTGCGAGCTTTACACTCAAGGTCACCGGTAGTGACGGGCTCTTCTCGACCAAGGCTTATAGTCTTTCGATTAGCCCTTACTTTGGAATCCCCTTCACCGAGGGATTTGAAAATGCCGGGGCCATTCCTGCATATTGGACCCAGGAATACGTGACGGGTGCCGTCAATTGGACGTTCCAAGCGGGCGGTCACAGCAGTCATCCGGCAAGCGCGCACGGCGGCAGTTACAACGCTCTGCTGTATTATGGTGCGGCTTCAAATCATATCACCAAACTGGTGACGCCGATGATCAACTTCGGCACCAATGCCGCCAACGCCCAGTTGACGTTCTGGCACTGCATGCAATTCTGGAGCCCTGACCAAGATAACCTTAAAATTTACTACAAGACATCTTCCGGCGGGACTTGGACGTTGTTGGCCACTTATACGAGCAACGTCGCCACCTGGACCCAGCAAACTGTTGCTTTGCCTAACCCCAACACCAGTTACTACATTGCTTTTGAGGGCAACGCCAAGTATGGCTATGGCGTGTGCATCGATGATGTTCGTTTGACCAGTTCATCTGCGCCAAGCATCACCACCAACAGCCCCTTGCCAGCGGGTACGGTGGGTGCGGCCTATGCCCAGACGTTGGCGGCCACCGGTGGCACAGCTCCTTTTACATGGTCCCTCGTCGCAGGCAGTTTGCCGGCCGGTTTGAGCTTGAGTGGCGGCGGAAATCTCAGCGGCTCGCCAAGCGCCGCAGGTCTTTCCAGTTTCACCGTGCAAGTGGCCGGTGCCGACGGCTTGTCTTCAACCAAAGCATGCAGTCTTACCCTCAACCCTCCTCTCGCCGCTAGCCCCGTCAGCTTGCGGGCGGGCACCGCGGGGACCGCCTACAACCAAATTCTAACCGTCAGTGGCGGCACACTGCCGTTCACGACCTTCAGCGTGACCGGTTTTAGCGGAGGCACCACTGGTCTAACGACCGCAGCGGTCAGCGTCAACGCCGTGGCTGGCACCGTGACCGTTAGTGGGACTCCCGGGGCTTCTGGCACGGTGGGTTTCACGCTCAACGTGATCGATACGGCCGGAGCTGTCCTAACCAAAGCATTTGCCGCCACCGTTAACCCGCCTCTGGCCGCTAGTCCGGCGAGTTTGCCTGCTGCCACTGCTGGGACTGCTTACTCACATGCCATTGCGGTTAGTGGCGGCACGGCTCCTTTCACGGTGTTTGGTGTGAGTGGCTTCAGCGGCGGCACGACGGGATTGACTGTTGGGGCGCTTAGCGTCAACGCCGCGCTGGGAACCGTCACCCTCAGCGGCATTCCTGGCGCTTCCGGCAACGCAAGTTTCACGCTCAATGTAACGGACTCTGCGGGTGCAACTCTTGTCAAGGCATACTCGGTCACGGTCAATCCCGCCCTCAGCATCAGCCATACCGTTAGCCCCGGTTTGCCCGGTGGAACAGTCGGCATCGCCTACAATCAGACGGTAATCGTCAGCGGCGGCACCACCCCGTACACAACCTTTGCCGTGAGCGGCTTCGATGGCGGCACCACTGGCCTGACGTCCGGAAGCGTCACAGTCAACCCGCTGCTGGGCAGCTTGACCGTTAGCGGAACCCCGGTCGCTGTCGGCACGGCCAGTTTTACTCTCAATGTGACGGACAGCGCGGGTGCCACCCTTGTCAATCTTTACACCATCACGATCACCCGGGGATATGCCACTTGGGCCAGCGGATTTGGCCTGACCGGTGCCAACGCCTTGCCCGATGCGATGCCTTTCGGTGACGGTGTGCCTAACCTTCTCAAGTATGCTTTCAACATGGATGGCAGCGGGCCTGATGCACAGAGCCTGGTCCAGACCACCGGTACGGCCGGGTTGCCCAGCCTGACGCAGAGCGGCAGTGATACCAAGGTGGTTTTGCATCTGGAATACTTGCGCCGCAAGTTTAGCGGACTCATTTATACTCCGGAACAATCAACCACCCTCGGTGCGTGGATGCCGGTAACCGCCACCGAAACGGTAACGGATATCGACGCGGAATGGGAGCGTGTGGCCATCGATTGCCCCTACGACTCAACGACGATCGCCGCCAGCTTCCTCACTGTGATGGTTGAGTTGCCGTTGCCATCAGACATGGCCAGCGCGAAGTAATTGCCGCTAGAGCTGAACATCAGTTGGACGCCCTTGAGGTTGGTGCTGGCGGATGAATCCTGCACCTGTCCTGAGACGGTGCATGTGGCCGATGTTAGAGTTGGATTGATAGATGTGAGCGTTTGTGCTGCACCCAGGGTCACGCTCAGCGAGCCCATCTGACCCACATATCCGAGCTGAGTGGCCAGCATGAAATAGCTAGAACCCGCTGAATCCGCACTGAATCGCCGGGATTCAAACCGGTGATGTGGATGGTGACGTCACTGCTGCTGTTGGCAGGGATGCTGGTGGTGGACAAACTCACCGACGGGGTCAACGTGGGGGCGGCATATACATTCAATCCCGCCACCGCGCTGGTCAACGTCCCGGCGCTCGTGCCGGTGCAGGTGAGCACGCAGCGGTACTTGCAGCCGTTCAAGGCAAGCGTCGGACTGCTCACGTTCAGGGTGGCGTTTGTCTCACCGGGCATATTGGAAAAGGTACCACTGACGGGCTGCTGTTGCCACTGGTATGCCAGTGAAGCATCGCCAGTGGCTAGCACTTTGAAGCTGGCGCTGGTGTCCCCGACGAACGCGTTCGCATTCGTCGGTTGGGCGAATATCAGGGGTGATGCCTCGCTTGGGGCCAGAGTTAGAAGAAATGCCGCCGCTACCACGGCAAGCCGGGAAAATACAGGTGTCGTGCTCATTTGTAGGTGGGTTTGGCTGATTCCGGTATCGTTTGTCGCTCGTCAGAACAGAAGGGTCCCCTTCACGGCCTCGACAGGTCGCCGGAAGCCATCGCTTTGGCAAGCGCAAAGTATGGTGTTAGATTCATTTCTTCTTCCTTTCAATCATTCTGTTTGTTTTCTGCCTGCTATGAGCGAGTCGGGCGACGGACTGGCCGCGATGACCGCGTCACCCGAGGTCGCCAGGCATTTGACGATGGTGCCGTTCTGCTGCAGTGGAAAGGACCCGATCGTTCCCCAGGCTGGTGGCGGCTCGCTTGCGCCGGCGATCTCGATGGTGATCCAACTCGGGAGGGGCTTGGAAACCGGAGGGATGGTGATCCGGACTCGATAGATG
>CAIKHZ010000210.1 GCA_903827375.1 Akkermansiaceae bacterium | reverse complement strand
TCAGACATTCAGACATTCAGACATTCAGACATTCAGACATTCAGACATTCAGACATTCAGACATTCAGACATTCAGACATTCAGACATTCAGACATTCAGACATTCCGACATTCAGACCTTCAGACCTTCCGACTAGCCCCCGGTGCGGGGGGGACGTTTTTTCTGGGAATCGGGCGTGGTTTGGGAGCCGGAGTTGCCCAGTTGGCGTTGTTTTTGAGCAGCGGCCTGGGTTTCGGCCATGCGTTGGACCCAACTTTTTTTACCGGCGTCCTTGCGGGGTTTGAGTTCGGGTTCGGGGATGCGGCTCATGAGCCATGTTTGGCCGATGGAGAAGATATTCTGGGTCGTCCAGTAGAGGGCGAGGGCGGAGGCGAAGTTGTAACAGAAGAACAAGAACATGAAGGGCATGAACATGATGATGCGCTGCTGCATGGCGTCACCGGTCTTGGGCGTCATCCGGATTTGGAAGAAGCTGGAGATGGCCATCACCACGGGCAGGATGTTGATAGGCACACCTGCCAGAGTAGCAAAAGTATCCGGCTGGGAAAGGTCGGGCACCCAAAGAAACCCTTGGCCGCGCAGCTCAACCGCATATTGAAGCATCTTGTAAAAACCAAAGAAAATCGGGATTTGAATGAACATCGGCAGACAGCCACCCAGCGGATTGATCCCATACTTCCGATAGAGCCCCATCGTCTCGGTGTTGAGCTTGCCCGGATCATCGGCAAATTTTTCCTTCAGCTTGGCCATTTCCGGCTGCAGCTTGCTCATGCGTTTCATGGTGCGGGTGGACTTGGCATGCAGCGGCCAAATGACCATCCGGACGACGATGGTGAGGAAGATGATGGCGAGTCCCCACGACCAATCCTTGGCGACTCCGTCAAGGCAATCGTGGAAAAAGTTGAGCGTGCGGTTGAGGGTGACTGAAACAATCCAGAACCACCCGTATTGCATCAACTCGCCCCAGCCATTGCCCATGCTTTGGAGGACCTTGTTATTTTTCGGGCCGACGAAGATGCGGCAGGAGAAGGATTTTTTTGCGTTTGAATCGAGCGCGGCATCCGGCAGTCGCAGGCCCGCCCGGATCGCTTTGAGCGGCGCGGCTCCGTCCTTGAGTTTGATTTGGGACGGCTTGGCCCAGGCCGTGGTTTCGATTGCCTCTTTGGGACGGATGGCAGTGGCGAAAAACTGGTTGGTCACCCCGGCATATTGGATTTTCTTACCCGCCGGACTGTTGAAAACCGACGTCTCTGATGACCACATGCCGCCCTTGAAACTTGAGGCCTTGGTGAAGCTCATCGAGTCGTTTTCCAGCCAAAACATGCCGGTCCAATCCGGCATCTCGGATTGATAGAGAGGTGCCGCCTCCCCGGCATAGAGGCTGTACTTTTTCAGATTGAGCGGACCGCTTGACGAGTTCTCGAATGTCAGGTCGAAATCCAGCAAATAAGGAGCGCCCGGCTCGCTGGATGCCACAAGCTTGAAGGACTTTTTGACGAGCATGCCATCGGCGAGCTTCGCCGCATAAACCACCTTTTGCCCCGGCTCTGATTCGGATTCAAGGTATGTGTAACTTAAGTTTTCCAATGTCTCCTCAGCCCCTGCCAGACCGCCGATAGGCCCCCCTCCCCGCTCGTTGACACGCACCAAATCGGATTTTTTACCGACTTGGAACTCGGTTTTGAAATCGGCGAATTTAATCCCGCCGCCGATGTTGGACAAGGTGAAGAGCACCTTCTCAGTCGCAAGGGTGACAAACTCCTCATCCACCGGTGGCGGCGGCGGATCGACGATTAGGCCGGGCGTGACGGGTGCCGCGGTGGGGTCGGCGGGCGATGTCCCCGGAGCGGGCTGATCCTTTGCCAAGGCTTCTAGGCGAGCCTGTTCCTGGAGGGCTTTGATTTGGGCATTCTTGTTGGATTGAACCAGTCCGACGGCTAACAACGAGCCGCAGACAGCGAGGACAACCCAGGTTTTTCGGTCATACATAAGTGGATTGAGAAAGAGGATTAGTGATGAAGATGGGAACAATGACGAGAGTCGGCGGCCGGGCCGCCTGTCGAGTCCGGCGGCGGCGGAACCGGGTCATAACCGCAAGCACCCCAAGGATGACAGCGGAAAATTCGACAAATACCGAGCCACGACCCTCGCAGCGGGCCGTGAATTTCCACGGCTTGGAGGAAATAGTTCGAGCAGGTCGGGGCGAAGCGGCAGCCGGCGGCCGGTCCGGCAGCCACTTTGAGCATGGGATTGAGAACGCGCTGGTAAACGCGGATCGCGATGCGGATGGCGTTGCTGACCAAGTTAGAGATCACGTTTTTCTTCGGGGCGGGGAAAAAGGCCCAAGCGTTTGGCCTGTTTGAACCAATCGGCCTTAAGTTCGGCAAAGGTCGCTTGGGAGGCACCGGGACGAGCGATGGTGATGAGGAAGCGGCGCATGTCCAAAAACTCCGGTGCGTGGGCTTGCACCAAAACTCGAAAATGCCTCCGCAGCAGGACGCGATCGTGAGCCTTGCCACTGCGACGGGTGGTAATGAAGCCGGTTCTCAGAGAGGCCAGAGTGGCATCGGCGAGAGTGCTCACAATAACGAAGCGCCCGGCCTTGGCTTGGCCGAGCGTCTTGACGCGGGCAAAATCTGCCCGCCGGGTGATGCTGCATTTCCGCGGTAGGCGCATGGCTGGGGTGCAAGGAGCACCCGTGGCGGCAGATGAGCAGGAGCTCAGGAATGCTGCTGGGTGTGACGTGCAAATTGAATCTCTACGCCCTTGGGAATGAGACGCTTGCGACCTTTCTGACGACGACGGCGAAGAATGTCGCGGCCAGATTTGCTGGCCATGCGGGCGCGGAAACCGAATTGTTGTTTGCGGGTACGCTTGGATGGCTGGTAGGTGCGTTTGCTCATGGCTAATGCCTGTGGGTGAAGAGTTGGATGACCGCCGGCACGTCCGAGCGGACGCGCAGCCTAGCTACGAAATGCCGCTTGTCAATCCACCAGTGTCGAAAAATACGAGAATTTTCAGGGCGGAGGCGTCAGCGGCTTTTTCGCATGTTCGGCGCTGATGCGTTCGACAAAATCCCGGTCTGCCTGGCTGAGCCGATCCAACGCGAGCTCAAAAGGTTTTTTTTCGGTGACAAGGCGGATTTTTCCGCTGCGGATCACCGTGACGTTTGCGGGCAGCACCGGCGCGGCCGGCTGGGTGCCTTTGGGGACTTCCACGACGATATCTTCAAAAGCCAGCAACTTGGCTTGGAGGGTCCTGCCATCGGTGCTGGTCCATTGGCGGGCCTCCGACAGCACCAAATGAGTGGTATGACGCTCGTTCGGGTTGGCCGGAGGATCCGACGTGGTGATGCCCACGCCGCCGATGGACCCACCCCCGATAGGCCGCGTCACCATGCCTTTCGGGGCGGATCCTATGGACACCTGAGCGGCGACTCCACCCACCAAAAACAAGCTGACCAGCGCTTCCAGCATGAGAGGTTTTTGCATGGCCGAAGAATGCCACGGAGGTGCCATATTGCCAGAAAATTTTCCCCTCACCCGATCCAGAACTCAGCATTCAACCTCGCTATCCGGGAAATTTTCCAGCACCTGTTCCCCTGCAATTGGCACCTGTCATTGGCAATTTCGTCTTGCATTGGGGGCAACGCGAAGGCAAATGACGAGTGCAGCGCGGCTCCACGACGGGACCAAGCGCACGACGCCAACCGCCAAGGCATGACCATCATTGATATGGCTGAAACCAGCAAACCCACCTTGTTGATATGCAAGTGACCATTCACGGCGAGAAGCAACATTTCCGCACCGTGGCTTTCGACGAGCCCGCCAACCAGGTGCGCTTGATTGACCAACGCCTGCTGCCGCACGACTTCCAAGTGATCGGCACGCCAGATTTTCGGGCCACCGCCCTCGCCATCAGCGATATGGTCGTGCGCGGTGCCGGGGCCATCGGTGCTGGTCCATTGGCGGGCCT
>CAIKHZ010000209.1 GCA_903827375.1 Akkermansiaceae bacterium | reverse complement strand
GGATGATCCGGCACCCGGCCCGGGCACCCGCTTCGGTCGCTTGAAGGTGGCTCAAGCTCCCTAGAAGCCTCCGGCAAAACTCTTCAGCGTTCAACGATACTAACCCACCATGCAACGCATCTTCTCCATTCTATCCACTGTATGCACGCTGTTTCTGGCCACCCGGGCAACCCAGGCCGCAGTTCCCCCGGTGGCCGGTTACGCCCGCTGGTTCGATGCTTCAACTCTCGGCGTAAGTGACGGTGCCAGCATAAGCACTTGGCCTGACCTCAGCGGCAATGGTGCCAACGCGACAGTGCCAAGCGGCAATGCAAACCCCACATATCTTGCCAACGCGGGCACCGAGACCAGCCTAGCCGCTATTCATTTCACTGCGGGAAGTGGTGCCAACAGCAGCGGGGCATTTCAGTTCACCCGCGACAGCAGCATACACACGGTCTTCTCTGTGTTCAAGGGCAGCAGCTTCCTCCTCACGGATTCAAGTCTCTATCAATTTCATCGACCGAGTGACGACAATCCGGCAAGCCCGCTTTTCACCGGATGGGCCCGTGATAATAACGGATATAGCGAGGACAGCGGACCTATCACATATCCCACCACTGGGGCGAATACCGGATCAACCTATGTGAACGGAACGCTGGTTCAGCCGTTTGATGATCGCGGAGCACCCTTCGCCATGCCCACCGACCAACATAACGGCTACAACCTCGTGGAGGTACTCTCGGGCAACCCACTGCAAGCCAATAGTTTCAACAAGGACCGAGCCTATCACTCGGGCGATCAATCTCAGGCTGAAGTCATCATCTACGACCGGGTGCTTACCGAAGCAGAGCGGGTATCCGTGGAGACCTACCTGATGAACAAGTGGTTCGGTCCAGCGGGAGCTGGCAAGGACATTCTCAGTTTCAAGTTCGGGGCGCTGGGTGCTGCCATCATTTCCGGGACCAATATTTATCTAACTGTTCCTTTTGGAACGGATCTGACGCATCTCACACCCAGCTATACGCTTTCCCCTCTGGCCATGGCGGTTCCTGCTTCAGGCATTACCAATGACTTCACCAACGCGGTCAACTACACGGTCACTGCCCACGATGGCAGCACCAAAGTTTACCGGGTAAGGGTGCTGGTCAGTTCAACAGGCAATTACCGGGGTTTGGGTTATCTGTATTTATCGCCCTTGCCCGGGGCGGAATACACCCCGGCGCAGACCCAGTTTGTGCTGGTTCGCTTCAAAGATGTTTCGCCCTCGGTGGTCACCAACTTGTCGCAATCCATCCAGGTGATCGGTGCCAGCAGCGGCATCCACACCGGCACCACCAAAATCGCGAGTGACAACCGCACCGTCATCTTCCAAATGAACAACACGTTCCAGTCCAATGAGCTGGTCACGGTGAATCTAGCCCCCCTGACGCCGTCGAATGCCATCGAGCCCTATCAATACCAGTTCATGACCTCAGGCCACATGCCGGACCCTCCGGCAGTCACCGCCCGAGGCGACAATCCGCCCGAGTTTGCCAAGGAAAATGCCTTTGACGGCAATTCCGCCACCAAATGGCAGGATTCCGTTGTCCCTAACGGAAGTGCCAATTCCAGCTGGATCCAATATGTTTACCCGATCAACGTGACGCACTATCTCAATCAATATGCCATCACCTCGGCCAATGACGCACCCGAGTGCGATCCGATGGACTGGCGGTTTTACGGCGTGGACTCATCCAACGCCCTGACACTTCTTGATACGCGCACCAATCAGTCATTCAGCAGTCGGCTCCAGACCAGAACCTTCGCCTTGGCGAGCACGGTGAGCTTCAGTGGATATCGTTTGGAAATCACCAAGGTCGCCAATCCAGCCAGTGCCGCCGGCGTGCAATTGGCGGAACTCGCCTTCATTGAGCCCACGGGCTCGATCCTCCGCGAGTACTGGACCGGCATCTCCGGCACCGCTGTTAGCGATTTGACAAGCAACGCCAACTATCCAAACAGTCCCTCCGGCCGTGATTCTCTATCCAGTTTTGAGGCGCCGACGAATTGGGCCGATAGCTACGGCACCCGGGTTCGGGGATACCTCACCGCGCCCAGCACAGGCTCTTATGTGTTTTGGATTGCCAGCGATGACAACAGCGAACTGTGGCTGAGCACCAATGCCGATCCAGCTAACAGAACTAGAATCGCCTATGTGCCCGGATGGACGAATTCTCGACAATGGTCCACATACGCCGAACAACAATCCGCGGCAATCAACTTGCTGGCCGGCCAAACATACTACATTGAGGCATTGCAAAAAGAGGGCGGCGGCGGCGACAATCTCGCAGTCGCCTGGGCAAAACCCGGTCAGGCCACCAGCGCACCCTCCGAGGTCGTCCCCGGCTGGGTGCTCACACCATGGATTGTCACCGGCAACATCTCACCACAACCTCCGATGCCAACTCCGGCCCCGCCGCTTGGCAATACCCCGGCATCGCCCGGCAAGGCCGGCATCATGCCCAATGGGGTGTCGGTTCCCAGCAACTTCCCGTTCATCAACATCACCACAAATAACAACCCCTATACGGA
Organism: Akkermansiaceae bacterium; assembly: GCA_903827375.1. Lineage (GTDB taxonomy): Bacteria > Verrucomicrobiota > Verrucomicrobiia > Verrucomicrobiales > Akkermansiaceae > Luteolibacter. Next base: position 10,025 of record CAIKHZ010000209.1, on the reverse strand, counting down.
TCCTATCTTCATTGATAACCGGGGAGGCGGCGGCAATCCCTACAATGTCATATTCGATAACTCCGGCTCACCCATCTGGTATCAACGCATGCCCGGCGAGCAACGGGATATGAAAGTGCAACCCAATGGAATGTTGACCATGCTAACATCAAACGGGTTTATCGGCCTCAACAATCACTATGAGTTGGTCGCCCACTATCCCCCGGCCAATGGTTATAGCACCAATGACCACGAGCTGCAGGTTCTGGCCGATGGAACCTATTTCCTCATCGGGGACCACGGCGAGACCGTTGACTTGAGCCGCTACGTTCCCGGTGCCAGCACCAGCGTCGGCATCAACGAAAATTGCATCCAGCAATTCACCCCGCAAGGCGACCTGATCTTCCAATGGCGTGCCTGGGACCACCTCGATCCGGCAAGCCAGAATACCGTCGTAACCACCACCAATCCGGGGGATTTCACCCACATGAATGCTGTTGCAGTTGATTCCGACGGCCACATCCTGCTGTCCAGCCGCAATACCAGCGAAGTAACCAAAATCAATGCCGACACTGGCGAGATCATCTGGCGGCTCGGCGGCACACATAACCAATTCACCTTTGTCAATGACCCGTTGAATGGCCAGCGCAACCAGCATTGCATCCGGCCGCTCGGCAATAACCATTACACGCTCTTTGACAATGGCGACGGCCATAGTCCGCAGGTGTCACGCGGCGTCGAATACGTGATTGACCCAGTGGCCATGACCGCCACCCTGGTCTGGCAATACCCGGACCCCGCAACCACCAGCATATACTCGTTTTACATGGGCAATGTCCAGCGCCTTCCCAACGGCAACACTTTGATCAACTGGGCTGTAGGCAATTTGCCGAAACTAACAGAAGTACGGCCCGATGGAACCAAGGCGTTCGAGATGAACTGGATCAACCAATACGAAGGCTACCGCGTCTGGCGTTGCCCGTGGCACGGGGTCGCCCTCAAACCCTATCTGATTTTAGAAGCCTATCCGGATAATGTGACGTTGATCTTCAACCAGTTCGGCGACAGCAGCGTGGTGACTTACCGCATCTATGGTGGCTCCTCGCCACAGCCCACGTCCCTGCTGGCCACCTCGGGCACAACGATGAAGAGCCTCAGCAACCTGACGAGCGGCCAGACGTATTACTTCCGGGTCACCGCCGTCAATAGCAATGGCGTGGAAGGCCCCTACTCCAACGAAGAAAACGTCGCAGTCAATATCATCAAGCCCGGTCAGAATATGGTCGCCAACGGCGATTTCTCCGGCGGAACAGCGTCATGGTCCTCATCGGTCACAAGTCCGGCAGCGGCCACTTGGTCCACCGCTAGCGGTTACAGCAGTTATGTAATCACCAATGGCGGCAGCAGCACCGCAAGCATCCAGTTAAAGCAAACCGGTCTTCCCATGGTCTTGGGGAATACCTACGTCTTTGAATTTGATGCATGGACGAGCAGCGGCACTCGAACCATCGAAGCCAAGGTGATGCAGAACGGTTCTTCCAACACCAACTACAGCAGCACCAGGATCCCGAATCTCACCGCTACCAAGCAGCACTATCGCTACATCTTCACCATGGCAGCGGCAACAGATTTGAGTTCCATGATGGTGTTCAATCTGGGGGGCTCGACCAAGTCCGTCTTCCTTGATAACATTTCACTGTTCAACCCGCCACCGGGCGACCTCAATATGGACGGCAAGGTGGACCTGCTCGACCTCAAACTCATGGGCACCGATTGGCGAAAACAGCAGTCGGGACTCACCTCGGACTTGGACGGAAATGGCAAAGTAGATTTTTCAGATTTCGGAATTCTTGGCGATAACTGGTCCCCCTGATCGACTCGATTAGGAGTCGTGCAAATTTTGGCGGGAGGCTCACAGGTTGCATTGCAGGCACACGGATCTACTGATCGAACCAGTTGTCTGGAAGACATTCCAGTCTGTTTTCATTATCCTTGAACTTTTCCTCGTTTCTGGAGTTATTAGGCTTTCTCTGGATTCCAAGGGGCGCGGACTTGCTAGTCCGTGAAGTCGTCTCGAAAAATCGTTTTAAATGTCACCATGAAAGACCAGATAGTTACCCGTTTGATTCTCGCTATGCTGAGTTTGAGCTGGCTGGCGTTATCCACATCGGTCCACGCCGCGCCTCCGGATCTCACTGCAACAGGCGTGATCGCCGCGCTCAAAGCGGATGATCTGTTAGCAACTCCCCACTATTCTCCCCGTTACAGCCAGACCTACAACCTCGGGCCCACAGGCATCCGCGGATGGATCTGCATCTCCAGCGGCAATATGGGCCCGGACGATATCATCACCGGAGAAAGCCGCCAGATCCTGGTCACCGTGGCGAGCACGCCGGGCAGCGCCGTGCTGACGGTGGACGACGTGATCCTCGGGGCGATGGCCGGCAGCAGCGGCACCGTTCCGCTGTTTACCAGTGACAGTCGAAAGGCATTTGGCGCGGCAATTGGCGATGCCGAAAGCCCTGGAGCCGGCACCCTGCGGGTCAAACGTTGGCGCGCCGGCACCACCACCGATGTCAACATTGCCATTACCATCATGGGCAACTACGCCGATACAGCGCCCTACTCGTGTCCCAAATCCGCGCTGATTCTGGCCAACGCCCGGACATCCTTGGTCAGCCAACTCCTTGCGGACTCTAACTTTCTAACCACCGACTACGCCGGTTCCATCAAGGGCCTGGCGTTGTTAGCCGGGGTCACATCAGGCGATGCCAATTATGCCACGGTGCAGACCCGTCTGCAAACGTTTGCCCGCACGCTGGCAGCTACAACCCCCGTTCCCTCGGGACTCTACGTCTGGGACTGGGGCTACATCGGCACGTTTCTCGGCGAGTATTACCTGAGCACGGGCGACGCGAACGTGCTAACCGGAATTAACAATTACACCGTAGCCCTAGCCAAGGTCCAAAGCCGATACGGCACTTATGGTCACGGTGGTTCCCTCTTACGAACCGATGGTTCGTTGCACGGCACAATCCCACCCTATGGCCCGGTCAACCAGGCTGGCATTCCGGCTAACATCGCCATCGTTATGGGTAAAAAGGCGCTGCTGGCGGCCGGCCAAGCGATTGATCCAGAGATCGATCCGGCGATCCAGCGCGGGTCTGATTTCTTCGCATGGTATGTCAACAAGGGCCCTATTCCCTATGGCGAACATGAACCGTTCATGGAGGGCCACTCGCCGAATGGCAAGGATGCGTCATGCGCCGTACTCTTTGGTTTGCAGGCCAACCGCAGTCTGGAAACCGAGTACTTCGCCCGCATGAGCACCGCGGGTTTCAACGGCCGAGAATACGGTCATACCGGCCAGGGATTCAGTTACCTGTGGGGAGCCATGGGTGCCAACATGGGCGGTGCCCTAGCCGTGGCTCAGTACTTGAAACCGGTGCGCTGGCACCTCGACCTGGAACGCCGCACCGACGGCTCGTTTGTCTATGATGGCCAGGAGCAATTCGGCGCGGGCTCAACCGCTGACGGCACCTATCTTGGCAAGAGTGGCTACTACGACATCAACCCGACCGCCAGTTATATCCTTACCTACTCGCTGCCGCTGCAACGCCTCTATATCACCGGCAAAAATGCCATCCCCGCCAATACGCTAGACTCCACCAAGGTGGCTAACGCAATCGCCGCAGCGACCTTCGATCTGGATTGCCACGGGCTCACCACCACCCAGTTGATCGCCGCCCTGAGTGAGTTTGATCCGGTGGTGCGCAACTACGCCGCCATCGAACTGGCCACCCGCACCCTAACTTCCACAGATCTAACCACGCTCCGAAACATGGTCTCTGGCTCAACTGCCAACGCCCGCCAAGGTGCCTGCCAAACACTGGGACTTCTAAAGGACGCCACCGCCATGCCCTTGATCACCCAACGCCTTGACAAGACGATAGAGCCGGACTCGTGGGTTCGTGCCAAGGCCGCCAGCGCATTGCGAAGTTATACATCCGCCACGACCAGCACGCAACGCGATCCGATGCTAACCGCCTTCACCGCCAACGCCACCGATCCGGATGTCATCGTGTGGGATGATCCCATCCAGATATCTAACGGCTACTTGGGTTTCGCCCTCTTTGGCGACGCCGTCTATGGCGGCAATAACATTGCATCCTATTCCATCAACGCCTCCAAAAACCTCCTCTATCCCGCTGTCCAAGCCGGTTTGAAACAACCGGATTCCAAATCGCGCTTCGGCGTTGCCAGCTTCTGTAATAGCTATCTAACACTCACGGACGTCCAGGCCCTCCTGCCAGACCTCTTTCAGGTCATCGAAACCGAGAGCCAGGCGGACACCATGTGGAGCATGAACCCCCGAGGATCGGGCATCGCCACCCTCTCCAAATACAAAATCGCCGAAGGCATTCCAGAGGCACTGAACATGCTGAGTGTGCCGACCGGCTTTGGCTGGGGCAGTGACGGGTTTCAGATTCCCGGCCTCAATGCCCTGGCTGCCTACGGGGATGCCGCCCGCTGGACCTTGCCCACCTTGAAGATGTATCTCGGCATCTGGGACCCGACGTCATCCCAATACTCCACCCTCGTTAGCACCATCGCAAGCATCCAAGCCGCCATCACCGGTCCCTCCCAGGTCCCCGGCCTGGCTGTGGCTAACCCGCAAGTCGTTGCCTCAACCGGCACCAAAACCATCACGCTAACAGGCACTTCACCCCGCTCCGCCGTCGCTTTCACCAACGTGACCGCGCCTGCCCACGGCACGCTCACCGGCACCGCCCCGAATATAACCTATACTCCGGCCGCCGGCTATACCGGACTCGACGGCTTCTCATTCCAGGTGACTGATACGCTCACCACATCGGCACCCGGTGCGGTGAGCATCATTGTGGGTACCGCCGGTGCCGGGTTGAAAGGCGAGTATTTTGATAACATCGACTTCACCAACCTAAAAGTCACCCGCACCGACGCACAGGTGAATTTCGACTGGGGCACCGGCTCGCCAGACCCCACGATCGGTGCGGACACATTCAGCGTTCGCTGGAGCGGTCTGCTACTGGTGCCCGAAACCGCCACCTATAAATTTTCAACACTAAACAGCGATGGTATTAGATTGTATATCAACGGAGTGCAGGTGATCGATGACTATGTGGACCAGACGACCAACTGGACAGACAGCGTGCCGGTCTATCTGACGGCTGGCCAGCTGGTGGACCTGCAAATGGAGTATTATGAAAATACCGGATCGGCCGTCGCAAAACTTAAGTGGACCGGCCCCTCCTTCGCAGGTGCCAACGGGAGCATTATCGCCAAGGAGTGGCTCTATGACGGCACCGGGGTGACCAATCGCACACCCTATGCCCATGCTCAAAGCGTGACCTTGGTACAAAATACCGCCCAAGTGATCACTCTAACTGGCAGCGGCGGCACCCTGACCTACACCGTCGTCAACCAGCCGACCCATGGTTCTCTAACTGGATCTTCGCCCAACCTGACCTACACCCCGGCGGCCAACTTCAGCGGGTCTGATAGCTTCAGTTTCCTCGTCAATAATGGCACCAGCAACTCAACCCCGGCCACCGTGTCCATCTCCATCTGGGCCGGCCAACCCGTTTCTTGCACGTGGTCAAGCGCCGCCTCAGGCAACTGGAGCGTCGCAGGCAATTGGGCTTCGGGGGCTCCAGCCGCCACCGGCCAAGCCTACTACAACCTCAATTTTGCCCAGGCTGGCACCTACACCGTCACCCATGACTTGAACAACGGGTTTTTGCTCAACCAACTCAATGTGGCTGCCACGCTGACGCTTGCCGGCACCAACGGTCTCGCCTTCACCGCCAACGGCACCTTGCTGCCACAGTTTAATCAGAACAGCTCCAGTTTGGTGACCGTCAATACTCCGCTGAGCCTGACGGCCATGACCAGCTTCGGCGGCACCGGCGGCGGCGAGGTGGACCTAGCCAGCTCGATCTCGGGCTCCGGCGGCCTGACCAAAGCAAACGCTGGAATGCTGAAACTCTATGGCTTAACTCCGAACACCTACAGCGGCGGAACCGTCGTCAACAGCGGCACGCTCCACCTCGGCACCATGGTCAATGGCATCAGTCCACTTTGTGCAAACCCTGTTGGAACGGGAACCGTAACACTGAACAGCGGCACCATCGAGTTCGATAGAATCACTGCCACAAATGCCCTCACGATCAATGGCGGCACTCTCTACAGCAATAACGGATGGGGCTCCACCTGGAGCGGTCCAATCACCCTGAATGCCACCGCAACCTCTAATGCGGCCTGGTCCTTGACCCTCAGCGGCAATATCAGCGGCACCGGTGGCTTCACTAAAACAGGCGGCAATCCCCTGCTGCTATCCGGCACCAACAGTTTCTCCGGAGCTAACAGAATAACAGCCGGCACACTGTCCTGCTCGAAGGCCGCAGCCCTCGGCACCGGCCCCCTCGATATATCTAACGGAGCTACCGTCGCCCTAAATTTCACCGGCACCCGCACCATCGCCTCGCTCACATTCAATGCCGGATCATCCTTGCCGCCCGGAACGTATGGCTCGACTGCCTCGTCTGCAACTAACAAGACTGACACCTACTTTTCCGGAACCGGAACGGTAACAGTCCTCCCCGCGACCACCACCGCGCTTTCTCTAGCCATCGGGAGCACTCCGTCCAATTCAGGCACGCCACTCACCTTCAGCGCGACGGTCACCGGCAACTCACCGACCGGCAACTTGGCATTCTACGACGGCACGTCGCTGCTAGGAACCAGCACCTTGAACGCGTCGTATCAAGCGACTTTCACCACCAACAGCCTAGCCATCGGCCCTCACAGCATCACGGCTCAATATACGGGCAATTCGACCAATGCAACCAGCACCTCCGCCGACATGACCATTGAGGTAACCAGCATGTTGCCTCCTGCGCCGTCTAACCTGCTCGCCGCGCCCGGCAGCAATCACATCGGCCTAACTTGGACGGTCTCAGCCGCTGCCACCAGCTACTATGTGAAACGCTCACCGACCAACGGTGGCACCTTCACCGTGATCAGCAATCCCAGCAGTGCAAGTTATGACGACCTCACAGCCGCCAATGGCACCACCTATTATTATGTTGTGTCTGCCATCAATGCCTCCGGGGAAAGCGCTAACTCCAATCAAGTCAGCGCCATTCCAGCTGTCCAGCCATCGACCACCACTCTGGTGTCCTCACCGGTCGATACCAGCTCCTATGGCACGGCGCTTACCCTCACCGCGACGGTCACAGCGGGTGCCACCGGAACAGTGACCTTCAGGGATGGTTCCGCGGTGCTAGCCACAGCCACCTTGAGTTCAGGAACCGGCACTTTCGGCACCAACGCACTCGCAGTGGGAAACCACTCAATCACCGCCACCTACAGCGGCGATTCCACCTTCAATGGCAGCGTCTCCGCGCCGGTTGCATATGTGGTAACCGCCAAATCCATGACCATCACCGGCGTCATGGCCAACAATAGGGCCTATGACAAATCCACAGCCGCAACACTAACAGGCGGGTCGATTTCCGGCGGCATGGTCGCCAGTGAAACACTAACCATCATTCCCGGCAACGGCACTTTCGCCAGCTCGGACGCAGGCACTTGGCCGGTCACTGCCAGCGGCTATTCCCTCGGCGGCCCCTATGCCGGCAACTATGTGTTGTCTGCCCAACCCACTGTGCCTAACGCGACCATCAGCCCGCTGCCTGTCGTACTGGCAGGCAGCCGGACCTATGACGGAACCGCGACGGCGGCGGCCAGTATTCTGACAATCCAAAACAATCTCGACGGCAGCAACCTAGCATTATCAGGAACTGCCACTTTGGCCGCCAAAGATGCCGGGTCGCAAGGGTTTCTATCAAGTCTCGTCACTCCCGTTCAGGTGCAAAGCGCCACCGGCAGCAGCGGGACTAGCAGCGTGACGAGTTTCAATGTGAATCTGACCACCCCCCCGGTTTCCGGCGACACACTGATCGCGATAATCTCCACTCGCGGCACCAGCACTGGCAGGGTCTCCGGAATCATCCAATCCGGCACCATCTGGTCACGCGCCACTCAAGCAGCCAATTCCAGTGGTGCAACCACGGAAATTTGGTACACCTCCAATATGCCGGCCGGACTTGGCTCACAGATTACCATCAACCAAGCATCGCTGCGCTCGGCCGCCGTGGTCGTGGAATACAAGGGCATCCTAACGGGAAGCGCGCTGGATCAGACCAGCACAGCCACCGGCAGCAGCAGCGCTGCGGTCACCGGCACCAGTCCCACCACCTCGCAGGCCAGCGAGTTATGGATCGGCGGAATCGGTATCGCCGATGGCAGAAGATCCTTGAATGCCCCATACGGCAACTCATTTGCCGTGGTCGCTTCTCCGAAATCAGGCAGCACTTCCTCCGACGCGATGATCTATGCGCTGGAGAAAATCGTCAGCTCCAGCGGTACCGCCGGCTCCGGCGGCACCATCAGCACCTCGGATGCATGGGCCGGCGCAATCGCCACCTTCAAGGCCGCTTCCACCAGCACCTTGGCACTAACAGGAGCGTCGGCAGTTAACTACACCCTCGCTGGATCGACCGTCTCAGTGACGATCACCCCCAAGACATTGACTGTGACTGCGGTGAGCTCAACCAAGACCTACGACGGCACGTGCGCCGCCTCAGGCACCCCGACGTACTCGCCACCGCTGCTTGCTGGTGACACGGCCACCGTTCTCTCACAGGTGTTCCAGACCCCCGACGCCGGCACCGGCAATAAGGTGATAGTTCCTAACATAGCCATCAACGACGGCAACAGTGGAGCCGACTATTCGGTGACACTCGCAAACTGCATGACCGGCACCATTGAAAAGGCATCCGCCACCGTGACACTCGGCAATCTGGTACAAACCTACGACGGATCGCCGAAAGCTGCCTCGGCCACCACCAATCCAGGCGGCAAACCGGTCAACTTTACCTACGAAGGATCTAGTACCCCGCCCACGGACATCGGCAGTTACCTGGTTCTCGCTACTATCGTTGATCCCAATTTCTCCGGCACAGCCACAGGCACCCTGACCATTGCCGCAGAGCCCCTCGCGGTATGGCGGAGCGCCCATTTCACCGCGGCTGAGATCGGCGCTGGTCTCGCCTCTGACAATATGGATGCCGACGGCGATGGTCTTACCAATCTATCGGAATATACACTCGGCACCGATCCTCGCAGTTTCAGCCCGCAACCGCTTGCCATCGCGGAGGCCGCAGGCAACCAATTCACCCTCAGTTTCGTCGCTCTCCGCGCGACTGGAGACGGATATACGGGTCTCACACGCAGATACACCGTGGAAAGCACTGCCGACCCCGTCTCTCCCACCTCATGGCAACCCATCACTGGCTTCTCTGACATCGTCGGCAACGACCAGACAGTCGGGATCACTCAGCCCGCCACCGATGCTAGAAGATTCTATCGTCTCAACGTGCGTGTCGAATAGTACCGGTCCCCCTCTGTTCAACTTGCCTGCTCCTAGAGTCCTTGCTGTACCCTGAAAAACGCTGGTTCGAATCAAGCTTGTCAGACCCTTACGCGCAAATCCCTGGCACTCCACAGCAATCCATTCACGCCGCTCCCACTGCCCTTCATCGCCCGCGCTCCATCCTTGCGCTTCGCGCTGAATCGCTCCCGGGCCCGGGCAAACGCCTCGTTCACAAACTCCTTGCTGCCGATTACCGCCCCATCCGTAAAATACCGTACCCTGCAATGCAGCATTTGGACAATTCCCATATCCTTCAAGACCGTGCCGTTGTCTTTACTATCTACCATTTCCGCCGTGTTCCGCGTGTTTTGGCTCGCACGATTTTCCTCTCCAGCCACGTCGGCTCCACCCGCCTCAGCTCCACCCACCTTAGCTAGCCCCGGCTTGCGTCCCAGGGCCAAGCCCATCAAGCGCCGGTATAGGCGTGAGACCTCCTGCCATTTCTCCGCCTCGAACCCCACTCCCTGATCGCAAAAATAGGCCCGCACCAAGCCCTCGCGAGCCTTCT
>CAIKHZ010000208.1 GCA_903827375.1 Akkermansiaceae bacterium | reverse complement strand
GTCCAAGGTCAATCCAAAATCCAGGGCGATGCGGTGAATGGCCTCGATGATACCCATGTTTATGGGTATTGCGGGGCAGTTGTCAGGCCCTATGCTGCGTCTTGAGCCTCCTTTTTGGCCATCTGCACTCATGCACCTGGTCTAAAAGGGTGGCCTTCGGGTCAAATCCCAGCCACTCAACTGGTTTCAATCCACACTTCCGTGAAATTCACCACCACTGCCATCGGCCTGTTGTTAACATCGTTGCTCCGCAGCGCCGCAGACAATTTTTTGAAGAATGGCGAATTGCTGACGCTGGTGGCATTTTTCTCGGGATCTGTTCTGAGACCGGAGGCGTTGATCCGCCTCAACGGTGATCTATCAACAAGAAATATATAGAAATCACACGAACAGGATGTATATATGAAAATTGCAATTGTTGTTCTCACTGTCCTCGGTTTTGGCTGGAACCATATGCTGCTAGGCGCCCAGACAGCGACCATTGATGTGGCAGCCGCAGACGGGGTCTTCCTCGCCAACACAATAGCCGGGGGCGTCGGGTCCCTGGCAAACGCAAAATCTGGAACCCCAGATACCAATAGTTCGCCACGACTGAAACTTGTCGTTGTTAAGACTTTGCCCTATCCAGTCATCAACAGCAAGACACCAGGCGCGGAGGATATTCCCGGCGGTTTCGAGGGTGGAAACACGGTGAAGGTTACGGTCCGGGGCAAATCGGAATACCACCTCTTCGCCCATTCTTACGAAACGCTCGACTGGAGCCACTGCCGACTGGATCACTGGATTTCCTCGGACGGCCTGCAGTGGCGTCACGACCAGGTGCTGGTGCCGCCCTATACCGACAAGGCAACGGGGCTATGGACGCTGTCCTGCTCGCCCATGCCGTTCTTCGATACGGAAGCGGATCGTTGGCAGATCTACTATGCGTTGTTCGCCAAGCCGCAGCAGAGTTGGAGTCCCGGCGGCACCTTGCGTTGCGCATCCTCAAAAGTCAAAGGGCGGGATGGCATCAGCGGCCCATACGATTTCCCGGGTGAGGAAGTCCTTAAGCCAGGCGTCGGCTACCCCAAAACAGCATCCGTTAGCTCGGTCAGCACTCCGTTCCTCGCCAAGGACGGCAAGTGGCTGGTGTTCTATGGCGGCGACAATGGGTCGTCTCTACAGCCCGAGACCAAGACCTGGGGAAAATGGTGGGTCGCCATGGCCTCCGCGCCCTCGCCGCACGGCCCCTACACGCAACTGGGAAACGAGTCGCAACCTCTCATTGATCCGACCGGCTTCAATGAGAACCCTATGCCGATCCGTTTTCGCGGACCCAAGAGCGGCAAGGACTACTGGGTCGCCACGTTCGATTTCCTGCATGATGAAGTGGCCGGGCCGAATCTATCCGAGATCGGTTTCAGCTGGTCCTCGGACGGTCGGAATTGGCCAGCGGAGCACGGACAGGCGGTGGATATCCGTGCCGGATTCAACGCCGGTGAAAAGCCATGGTGGCACGTGATTCGCACCCCCCATGATCTCATTGACGAGGGAGACGGAACATTCACCTGCTTCTTCACGGGCACCAGTGAGGACGACCATGGCTTCCGTGGCATCGGGATGGTAAAGTTCAAGATCGAAGAGGTGACCGATGGATCACCCAAGTAACAGAGCGCTAAATCCGCTGAAGGAATGAAAGAAGAAACCATGCACACCAGCTCTAACAAGGCCGTATGCCATCGCCGGTCCTTCCTGAATTCTTCCGCGCATACAAAGACATCATCTATCATCCACATGAATCATCACCTCATCCGCCGCCTTGCGGCATGCCTGCTGGCCGCCACGGCCATGCTCTCCTACCTCCCGGCAGCGCGCTCCGCCGAGGTCACCAGCCTGCGCTGCGAATACCGCGACAACCCGCTCGGCATCGATGCCGCCAAGCCGCGGTTGTCGTGGAAGATCGAGGCCGGAGATCAACGGTCGGAGGCAAGAGGTCAGAAACAATGCGCCTATCAGGTATTGGTCGCCTCGTCACCTGAGTTGTTAGTCAAAGACCAGGGCGACTTATGGGACTGCGGCAAGGTGGCGTCCGACCAAAGCATCCAGGTGGAATATGCGGGAAAACCGTTAGGTTCGGGGCGGCTTTTTTATTGGAAAGTTCGGGTTTGGGACAAGGACGGCAAGCCGTCGGCTTGGAGTGCCCCGGCCAGTTGGTCGATGGGCCTGCTAGATGCCGTGGACTGGCAGGCGAAGTGGGTCAAGCCCGACCCTTGGATGTTCGGGATGCGTGGCCTCGATCACTGCGCGTGGATCTGGTTTCCGCATGCCGGGACCACTGCCGAGATGCCGACGACCTCTGCCTATTTCCGTGCCCATTTGAAACTTCCGGCGGATAGTGCCCTGCGCCGCGCCTCGGTGACGATGTCCGCCGACAACGACTTTGTGTTGTTCCTCAATGGCAAGGAAGTGCTCAAAGGCGGCAGTTGGAGCGCTCCAGAAAAGGCCGACCTCACGGCACTCTTGATGCCCGGTGACAATGTCTTTGCGGTGGTGGCGGGCAATGGCGGTGACAAGCCGAACCCTGCGGGTTTGCTCGGCTGCGCGAAGGCCGAACTCGCCGACGGGCGCCAAATCACCTTGCAAACGGGGCCTGCCTGGAAGTCCCAATCGAGCGAGCAGGCCGGCTGGCGCGAGGTCGGCTTCAATGACGCGTCCTGGCCTGTGGCGAGGGAGATGGCGAAGTTTGGCGGTGTCCCCTGGGAGCAGATCAAGGCACAGGTCGCGACGATGGAGAACTCGCCCGCAGTCTGGATGCGCAAGGAGTTTAATCTAACATCAGCACCCGCGCATGCTCTGGCCTATGTGAATGTGAATGGCTATTACGAATTGTATCTGAACGGGATAAAGGTGAGCGAGGACGTTCTCGCCCCTGCGGTGTCTCAGGACAAGAAGCGCTCGCTCTATACCACTTATGATATCAGCAAAATGCTGCGTACAGGTCCTAACTGCGTGGGCCTGTGGCTCGGACGCGGCTGGGCCAAGGACGGCGCTAGCGGTCGCGTCCAGTTCGACATATCAATTGCCGGGCAGCGGGTGGTGGTGGGCACCGACCGCACCTGGGCCAGCATGGTGAGTAGCCATGCCCTGCGCGGCCCATGGGAGTGGAATAACATGGGCGGCGAAACCATTGATGCCCGCAAACAGATCGCCGGCTGGAATGAAGTCGGCTGCACGACAGGCAACTGGCTGCCGGTCGTGGAGGTCGCAGCACCCGTGGGCGTGGTCACCGCTCAGTCGTGCCCCCCGAACCGTATCAACAAAATCATTCCTCTGGTGGCCTGCACCACCAAAGGGGCTAACAATTGGGAGATGGATTTTGGCACCAATCTAACTGGTTGGCTACGGCTTCGCCTGCCGCAGCTGGCGGCCGGTCAGCGCCTGACGTTTTCCTATGCCGATAAACCGGGCCAGACGTTTCAGCAGTTAGACGAGTACATCTCGGCCGGCAAACCCGGTGAGGTGTTCTCTTCCAAGTTCAACTATCACGGCTTCCGCTATGTCACCGTTGACGGCCTAGCCGAAAAGCCCGCAGCGGGTGATGCCGAGGCATTGTTGATCGAATCTGACCTCAAGCCAGTTGGCACGTTCGAGTGCTCTAGCGAATTATTCAACCGCATTCATCAGCTCAACCTGTGGACGATTCGCTGCCTGAGTCTGGGTGGCTACATGGTGGATTGCCCGCACCGCGAGCGACTCGGCTACGGTGATGGTCAGACTTCGCTCGACACCCAAATCATGAACCGCAACGCCCCGGCATTTTATGCCAAGTGGGCGGTTGACTGGCTCGACGCGCAGGATCAGGCCACCGGCCGATTCCCCTTCACCGCGCCCTTCGTGATCCCCTCCTGGGGCGGCCCGGGGTGGGGTGGCATCGGCACCGTGCTGCCGTGGAAAAATTACCTATATTACGGCGATCAACGTTTGCTAGAAGGCGCATTCGTGGCGATGGGGCGGTACTCCGCGTTTCTGGACGGCCAGGCAACAGACGGCTTGCTGCGTGGAACCGGCGATCCAGGTGGGTTTCTTGGCGACTGGGTGCCGCCCGAGCGCGGCATGGACACCCAGAACTGGCCGGGCAGGACGGCCTGTGAGATTTTCAACAACGGCTATCGGGTTTACCTGTGGCAAATCCTCGAACGCAGCGCCCGGGTCTTGGGCAAGACCAAGGAGGCAGAAGATTACAAGGCCAAGATCGACAAGACCCGGAAGCT
>CAIKHZ010000207.1 GCA_903827375.1 Akkermansiaceae bacterium | reverse complement strand
TGCGGAGGTCGGAAGACCGCCAAGGGCCAATTGCGATCAACCCCAGGAAGACGCGATTTGGACATCCCGGGAGTCAGACCCGCCCATAGTAGTCAGAGACGGTAACGCCGGTCACAGGGCGAAGGGGTTGGGCATGGAAGCAACGCAAGCATAGCACTCACACTGGGCCACGTAGATCCCATCAATTGTGTCAAGCTTCCTGCTTGCAATGGAAGCCGATTCTGGCACTCTGTGTCGGGGTTGGTTTCATGTGCGCGCTTCCTGAGGAGCCCGGTGCGGTAGTTCCGCACGCCGGGATCTGCGAGGGGGGCGTCGGGTGAAACCGGCGTCCCTACCTCAATCAGCAAAGACAATGAAGACCACATCATTATTTCGCTCATTCGCATTCGTAGCTGCATTGGCCGTTCGTTTAACTCCTGCACTATTTGCATCGTCTCCACCGACTCCACATCGACACGTTGTAACGAGTGAAGGGAATTTCCTTTTTGTGATGCTGCCTGAGCGGGGAATACAGAATGGAGATGACTGGGTCATCACGGCTCCGGCTGGCGGAACCGTGTATAAGATCAAAGAGAACGGAAATTTCAAACGAATGTGGACGGTTCGAGGATGGTATGCTCCACCAAGGGAAATCCTTCTGTCTTCGGACGGAAGGACCTTAGTACGCATTCGGGAGGGATCTATTGACTTTGACGGAACAATTGACAATGAAATATCGCAGGAGGTCGTCACTATCTATCGCAAGGGAAACCTGATTGCTGGATACACTGCCAAGGATCTCATCGGGAACAAGACTAATGGTATCCGATTCGACTGGGGAGGGACCTACTGGGTTGATCGGACTCCCGGGAACGAGCCGAGAATTGCACCTAGCCCATGGTATTCGGTAGAGATTGCGACCAAAGGAGAGTCCACCGTTACGACTCATCCGCCTGTCCTTCAATTGACTACACTGGGAGGCACTATATTTCTCTTTGATCTGAAGACTGGGCAAATTCTCACCAAGAAGCCAATCGAAGTGAAGCCCAATACGGGACGGAAAGTCGATGACGACACATTCGAACCTGGCGAACACCATGATTGCGGCCCGTCAGCAGTAACCAATGCTGAACAACCGGGCGCTGGCCAACCGGCTACCCAGCCCGCAGACAAGGTGCCAGCGGAAGTTCAACCACCAACCCCCACGTCAAAGGATGCCCCCCGGTAGCCGGATGGCAGGCCCGCACGTTCGGTAGAAAGAAGAATACGATGAATCCATACGAGACACCACTTACAGACTCTGGAGGAACACCAGACCGCCCCATGTTGGCACGAGGGAAGCCATGTTCTGCATGTGGAAGCCTGAACACGAGCATAGACAGTGTTCTGCGTCCGCGTCCGAATGTATTGTATGTAATATTATTCGGGTGGTTCTTTCTACTGGTCCGTGGAGCATTTGCGATGCGTGAATCCCAGTGCAGGGACTGCGGTAAAGTGAATCGATATAAGTCAGACGGTTCCTGGGTCGCGTTAGGGCTTCTAATAATATTATCACTCATTCTTATCCTAGCGATTATGGGTGGAATATCAGAAACTAAAAATTAAGAAATCGAACAATAAAGGGTGCAGCGAAATGGGGGCTCGACAGAGCCTCCATTTCGACTGCACCCATTGGTTGAACAAGCCCGGTCGGGGCCGGGAACCTCTCTTATGCGTTTTGTGTTTGGCCAAGGTCGCCGGGAACCTCCGAC
>CAIKHZ010000206.1 GCA_903827375.1 Akkermansiaceae bacterium | reverse complement strand
GCCAAAATTGCCGCCGCCTCTTCGCGGGAACTTAGGCCAAGTTGGTTGCCAAGTCGGGTGATCGCGTTGTTGCGCAGCGAACCGGACGGGAGTGCCGTCAGTGCTGCGCTGAGTTGCTCCGGACTGCTGCCGATACTGTAGGAGTCGATGTCGCCCCTGCCAATTCCTCCTTCTGCTAACAAGGACAACGCGGTCTTGCGCTCTGCGGGATCGGTGAGGGACGTGGCCTTCGCGAGGGCGGCGTCGAAGTCGAGGTCGCCCATGCTGCTGAAAACCGCCACCAAGCCGGCGCGGCGGGCGGCGGGGGACAGAGAGTTGAGCGAGGCGAGCGCGGCATCGGGATCCTGCGCGGCGATGCCCCCGGCGATCGCGGCCAGTGCCTGGCTGCGCTGTTGGGGATCAGTGAGGGTTTGTGCCCAGGCGGTGGCGGCAGGGCTGTCCTTGCCGGCCCAGACTTTGGCGATGGCAATCACCCCGCTCTTTTGCATGTCGGCAGGCAATTGCATGATCCGCTTGGCGGCCGCCACCGGATCATCCATCGCCCAGTCAGCGGCAAACGAAGCCGCTCCGCCATTCTGCCGGGCTAACGACGGATCAGCTTTGACCGCTGCGACCCATTCGTCCGGGCTGGCCACCGCCAATGCGTACATCACGCACGATTGGGCGGCGCTGCGCAACTTCGGTTCGTTGATGGCTTCGAGTTTCGCTAGGGCCAGCGCGGGATCATTCTTGGCGATGCCTGCGATGATGCTGGTGATGGCGGTGTTGCGGAACGATGTCTGCTTGTTCGATAAGGCAAATTGCAGCGCGGCGTCCGGATCGACCTCTGCCCAGCGGACGCAGGCGGCGCTGATTTCCTGCCCGAACGAATAGCCGGGCGTGGTGGCCTGTGCGGTGGCCAGGTCATGGACGAGTTGCGAGAGTTGCGAGCCGTTCAGTTTGGCCAGTTTGGCGTCCGCCGCAGTCCCGCCCGCCAGCCAGGGGTTGGGGCTGTTCTTGAACATCCCGCGGAGTTGCATGGCGCTGGTGATGGCTTGCCCGCCGCCACCAGCTTTGGCATTTTGCCTTGGTTGGCGCCCGGCAACGCCGGCACCGAGTCGATTGCTTCCCGCTAGATTGGCGGAATTTTCAGGCGCGCTGGCACGACCCGCCCAAAATGCCATGCCCAGTCCCGCCAAAACAGATAGAATCCATCGATAGGGGAATATCATACGCATGCCGAAGCGTGGCAGGTCGGCCAGAAATGTACATCTGATTACCTGACTCTTTTCAGCGGCCTTTCGCGGCGTGAATGTCCGGGGGGTGGATGTGGAAGTCAACGCCCACGGGGCCGACAAACCGATCATCAACCTTGCAAGGTGCCAGATAAAAAGAGAAGGTTTAGACGCGCCACCTGAATACATTAGATTCGCTGTATGAAAACCGTAACGATCAATGTATCAGAGCCGGTTTACGAAGATTTTCAGATCTTTGCGATGCGGGTGGATCGCAAGGCATCGGAGTTGATCCGGGAGGCGATGGAGCTTTACCGGCAAACGCACATGCAGCGGCGAACGAGCTTGCGGAAGCGCAATCCGGCGAGCGTGGGCGGCCCGATCCAGGCCTTGACGGCGGAGGATAACGTACTTGAGGAGATGCTTGATGATTCACGGGATTGACACGGATTTTTTGGTTGCTGTTGAGGTCAACTACCGGGTGTTCGGGTGCTTTGAGATTGTGACCTTCCGTTGAGGCATCTCCGTCCTCGCATGGCACCAATGTTGGCGTGATGCGCTTCCAAAACAACGCTGAAGATTTTTCGCGCTTGTTTCCGCTTGCCTGCAATGGCTGAAATGAGCAATCTGATGATACTCACATGATCACCCGACTTTTTTCAGCGGCCTTGCGCGGCGTGGATGCCCAGGAGGTGGAGGTGGAAGTCAACGCCCACGGCGCCGACAAGCCGATCATTATCATTGTCGGGCTGCCGGATGCGGCGGTGCGCGAATCGTCGCAGCGGGTGACCTCCGCCATCGGCGCCTCGGCGCTGGTGCTCGGCGATGGCATCAAAATCGTCAACCTCGCCCCGGCGGATTTGAAAAAAGAAGGGCCGTCGTTTGATTTGCCCATCGCCTTGGCGATGATCGCCGCCAGCGGCACCAAGGTATTGCCGGTGGATGATTGCTGCATCGTTGGCGAACTCGGGCTCGATGGGGCGGTGCGCCCGGTCAAGGGGGTGTTGTCCATCGCGCTGGAGGCCAAGCGCCGAGGACGAACCCGCTTGTTGGTGCCGGATGAAAACGCTGCGGAAGCCGCCATTGTCGATGGCATCCGGGTATTTCCCATCCGCTCCCTGCGCGAGGCATGGGAATTCCTAACCGACAAAAAAGTTATCCCGCCCTTCACCCTGGATCGGCGCGCATTCTTCAATGCCCACCGGACGTATGAGGTGGATTTCGATGAGGTCAAAGGCCAGCACCACGTCAAGCGGGCTTTGGAGGTTGCTGCGGCCGGCAACCACAACCTGCTCATGGTAGGCCCGCCCGGAACCGGCAAGTCGATGCTCGCCAAGCGCATCCCCACCATCATGCCCGACATGACCGAAGAGGATGCCATCGAAACCACCAAGATCCACTCAGTCACCGGATTACTGGATCCGCGGCGGGCGTTTCTAACGACCCGGCCATTTCGCGCGCCGCATCACACGATTTCCGACGCTGGGTTGTTAGGCGGAGGCACCAATCCGGGTCCGGGCGAGGTTTCGTTAGCCCACAACGGCGTGTTGTTTCTTGACGAGTTGCCGGAATTCCGCCGCCAGACGCTCGAGGTTCTTCGCCAACCCATGGAAGATGGCTGTGTGACGATTTCCCGCGCGGCAGGATCGCTGACGTTTCCGTCGCGCTTCATGTTGGTTGCCGCGATGAACCCGTGTCCTTGTGGCTACTACGGGGACCCGAAGCGCAGTTGCCGGTGCTCGCCCCGCCAGATAGAGAACTACCGGCAGCGGATCTCGGGTCCGCTGTTAGATCGGATCGACCTGCACGTGGAGGTGCCGCTGGTGGATTTTCGCGAACTCTCATCTAACACGAACATCGGTGAGGCGTCCGCGGTTATCCGCCAACGGGTGATTGCCGCACGCGCAATCCAGCACGAGCGGTTCCGCCGCTGTGGTCATTCCACCAACTCGGCGATGACTTCGCGCCAGGTCCGCCAGCATTGCCAACTCGATGCCGAAGCCACCGGCTACCTCGAACAAGCGATGGAGGAAATGAGCTTTTCGGCCCGTGCCCACGACCGCATCCACAAGGTTGCCCGCACCCTGGCGGACCTGGCCGGATCCATCAACATCCGTCCGCAGGACATTCTGGAAGCCATCCAATACCGCTCGCTGGACCGGAAGTTATTTTCCTGAATATCTCATTTCGATAGCTGGAGTTCCGTCGGGGTGCAAATTCTAACATCCAACTTGCCGTAATGCTTGGTGTAGGCGGGATCGCCGGAGGGAGTGACCAGGCATACCATACTTTTTGTCTGTCACTCTGTAATGCTAGTGGCAGTGGCGGGGTTTGGGCCTTGTTTCGCCTCCGCCTTGACACAATCTGGAGGTCACACCACATTGCGCGCCTACGCACATGAAATCACGAAATTTGCAGATTGGCAGCTTGTTGGCTGGAATTTTGACCCCGGGCGTTGCTTTCGGGTGTGCCTGCGGCTGCGGGGTGTTCGAGGTTGGAACCAGCGCAATGCTGCCCTCGGAGGCACGCGGTACCGCCTTTCTGAATTACTATTACCAGAATCAAAACCACAACTGGAGTGGCTCGTCTTCGGCTCCCTCCGATGACAATGACGACAAAAAGATTGAGACGCAGGCGGTCTCCCTTGGCTTGCAATACATGTTCGACCGCAGTTGGGGTGCGCAGCTCGAAGTGCCGGTGGTCAACCGCACCTTTGACAGTGCTGTCAATGCCGCTTCGCTGAACTGGACCGGCCTGGGTGACATCCGCCTAAAGGGGATTTACACCGGCTTTGCGGCGGATATGTCCGCCGGCGTCACCTTCGGTTTGAAACTGCCCACAGGTAGTTACAACCACACCGAGGCGGAGGGTTCGATTGATCGCGACACGCAAATTGGCAGCGGCAGCACCGACTTGCTGCTCGGTGGGTTTTATCGGCACGCACTCGCCACTGGCAGCCTCTGGCAATGGTTTGCCCAGACGGAACTCGACTTGCCATTCCTGTATCAAGGCGCGTACCGCCCCGGCCACGAGGTGGATGCTGCGGCGGGCTTGGCCTATCGCGGCTGGTCCTGCGGGCAAGCTACCATCGCTCCGATCCTGCAAGTCATCGGCTCGGCCCGCGAGCATGACAGCGGTGCCGCCGCTGCCCCTGGCGACTCGGGCTATCAGCGGATTCTGCTCGCGCTTGGAATCGAAGTTCATCTACAGTACGTGAAGCTCTATGCCGACGTTGAACTACCGGTCTATCAACACGTCAACGGCAACCAGTTGATCGCTCCGGTGTTGTGCAAGGTGAGCCTGAGCTACATGTTCTGAGGCCCCCTTTTTCACCACCCTCTGGTTATGCCGCCGACTCTTCCAAACGCCTTTACCAGGAAAACATCCCTTGCAGTCTGAGCGCCCGGAAACGCCTCAACTGTCCCCATCGTAGCTGCCAAGCTGTCCGCTGCCGCATGATATGCCCTGAAAAACCAAGTGTTGAAAGCCACCAGCCGTCCGAAGACGGCTGCGTGACGATTTCCCGCGCCGCGGGCTCCTTGACGTTTCCGTCGCGCTTCATGTTGGTTGCGGCGATGAACCAGTGTCCTTGTGGCTACTACGGAGACCCGCAGCGCAGTTGCCGGTGCTCGCCCCGCCAGATAGAAAACTACCGGCAGCGGATTTCGGGTCCATTGTTAGATCGGATCGACCTGCACGTGGAGGTGCCGCTGGTGGACTTCCGCGAACTATCATCTAACACGAACATCGGAGAGGCGTCCGCGGTCATCCGTGCGCGGGTGGTTGTGGCTCGGAAAATCCAGCACGAGCGGTTCCGCCGCTGCGGTCATTCCACCAACTCAGCGATGAATTCGCGCCAAGTCCGCCAGCATTGCCAGCTCGACGCCGAAGCCACCGGCTACCTCGAACAGGCGATGGAAGAGATGAGTTTTTCGGCTCGCGCCCATGACCGCATCCACAAGGTGGCCCGCACCCTGGCGGATCTGGCAGGCTCGACTAACATTCGTCCTCAGGACATCCTGGAAGCCATCCAATACCGCTCGTTAGACCGGAAGCTGTTTTCCTGAACTCTCGCTCCAGCTCTAGAATTGGCACTTCTCCGCCTGGGCGGGCTCGATTCGTCCACCCGCTTGCCTTTTGCGATAAATGGAGGGTCCTTCAATTTCACGAGGGAGATGATGTGCTTGTCGGCCGGAGGCACGCGCTTGACAAGGGCAGCCCGGGATGGCAGCTTTCCGTCGTGAGGGTGAGGACGGTCAGCTACGAGAAGTTGCAACGTGACAAGCGCAGGGCGCGGTTGCGCGACGAGCTGCGCCTAGCCCGTGGCGCGGTGACGCCAGAACAGCTTGAGGAGGAGAATTCATTCGTGCCGATGGGCGCTAAAATCACCATCCCCGATTTCTGCCGAACCTTGGAACGCTATTACGGCAAATGAATCCAGAGCGGGAATTCCCCCTGGAGACGGACATTGGCGATTTTGCGGAAATTTTGAGGCCCGTGGATGTGACCGAGCTCCCGTTGATCGTAGGTGGGCATGCCGCAGGGCTTTGGAGTCGGTATTTTCTCTCACGGGGAGTGGCCAAACTTGCGGAGTATCTGCCCTTCCGAAGTAAGGATCTTGATCTCGTGGGGACCATGGAGTTGCTGGAGAATTTGCACAAACGGTTCAAAGGCAGGCTCCTGCGCTCGGAGCCGCGGAGCCCGGTTTTTGGCCGGCTGGACATTCCTCAGTCTGGAGGAGGAGTTCTGAGGGTGGAGGTTCTCCACACCGTTCTCGGACTGGATGCAAAGGACCTGAAGCACACGGTAGATATTGAGGTCGCGGGCATCGTTGCTAGGGTCCCGTTACCTCATCTGGTATTGAAGGCAAAGCTCGCCAATTCGGCGCTCATCACGCAGGATGGCAGGCAGGATGTAAAACACGCCAGAATGATGCTCGTATGCGTTCGGGCTTTCATTCAGGAGTTGCTGGAGAACCACCGGGCGGGATTGATCGGCGAACGCCCTGTCGTGAATCTGCTCGAAGAGATTCGGGAGGTAATGATTTCGCGGACTGGCGAAAAAGCAGCGACCCTTTGGGACTTTGATTTCCCCGAGGTCTGGCCCATGGAAGAACTGAAAACAACCGGCTGTGAAAAAGTCGCGCGCTGGTTTGAGCACCGATTGTCTAACGTAAACTACTGATTACAAATGGTTTATCGAGATTCATGCTTATGTCACCGAAAATGGTATCCGCACCCTTGTGGCTACTACGGAGATCCGAAGCGCAGTTGCCGGTGCTCGCCCCGCCAGATAGAGAACTACCGGCAGCGGATATCAGGGCCATTGTTAGATCGGATCGACCTGCACGTGGAGGTGCCGCTGGTGGATTTCCGCGAACTCTCATCTAACACCAACATTGGCGAGGCGTCCGCGGTTATCCGCCAACGGGTGGTCGCTGCGCGCGGAATCCAGCACGAACGCTTCCGCCGCTGTGGGCATTCCACCAACTCGGCGATGAATGCACGCCAAGTCCGCCAACATTGCCAACTCGATGCGGAAGCCACCGGTTACCTCGAACAAGCGATGGAGGAAATGAGTTTTTCGGCCCGCGCCCACGACCGCATCCACAAGGTGGCCCGCACTCTGGCCGATCTGGCAGGCTCCACCAACATCCGCCCGCAGGACATTCTGGAGGCCATCCAATACCGTGCGCTAGACCGGAAATTGTTTTCCTGAATAGCGCATTTTAACCACGCATGACACGAATGGACACGAATGATGTGATATGATCGCTCCAAAAAGCATTTCTTATTCGTGAAAATTCGTGTGATTCGTGGTTAAATTACATCGACGCATTTTTGAATTCTTAACCACGAATGACACGAATGGACACGCATGATGTGATGTTATCGCTCCCAAAAGCATTTCTTATTCGTGAAAATTCGTGTGATTCGTGGTCAAAAAAAACCATCGGCACCTTGAATTCGTTCATTTCCGGGTTTAGGGCTCCGAGTTGGTTCGGTCGTTATTATCGCGGCTATCGGCCTGAGAAACAACTGGCCCGCTACCGCACTTTGCAGGTGTTGCCCATTATCCTTGGAGCTGACTGATTGGTTGAAAGAGCGGTGGCCACAGCGGAGGAAGACGGGCGCAAGAAGTTCGAGAGGTTGGCCGCGACTTGGCAGCCAACGTGTGGATCGAGGAAGGGGTGCGAGGGGAACGTCGCCTTATTGGATATGGATGAGTTCGGGGCGGTCGTTGGAGGCTTGGATTTGGCGGATCGCCTCGCGGATGTTCTCGGCCTTTTGGACGCTGAGGTCCTTCGGAAAATCCCGCTCACCACGGGCGAAGTCGGCGGCGATGCGCTCAAGGTCGGGAGCGACGCTCTGGGCGTGGGCGCCGTAGCCGACCAGTATCTTCGTCAATTCAGCCGTGCGGTGCTCACTGGCCCATGGATTCTGGCTGCGGATGTAATCGACGCAGGCGCGAATCCCTTCCTCGACGTGGTGCGTGGCCAGGACGCGAAGCCCTTCGACGCGGATTCCGTCGGCAAACATTTCCCCGCTCGGGGCGGGCTCGGCCGCCGCTTGCAGGATGACGGGCAACAAAGGTTTGATTTCGTCGGCGGAGAGGTTGCGGTAAACGGACCCGAATTGACTCCGCGCCCAACCGTCCTCGTTTTTCAATCCGGCCCGCACGGCCTGGTAAAGTTGCTGCCGGTCCACGTCTTCCAGCGAGCGGCCAAGCAGCCCTTCGCGGGAATCAAACAGGGCAGCGGTGAAAAAGCGCTGCTGCATGCCACGCGGGTCTTTTTGCGTGTCGAACCGGGCCAGCAGATCGAGCATCTCGGGGACGGCTACCATCGCGGGCTTGCCGATCGCCGCCAGGGCTTCGGCGGCCTTGATGCGCAGCCAGAGGTCATCGGTGTGCAGCATTTTGCGCAGCGCCGGCACGGCGGATGCCGCGCGGCCCTTGAGCTGGGCGAGCGCCTGGCATGCTCCGAGGCGCGCATCGAGCGACGGAGCGTCGAGCAACGCCAGCACGCGAGACATCGGGGTGGCCTTGTGACGGCCGAGTGCGATCGCGGCGCGGTCGCGCACGATCGGCGACCAACTGCCGAGAGCGGTCAGCAGTTCGTCATCGCTCAACTTGTCATAGAGGCTGTAGAGATCCCCCTGCGTCCAGCCGCGACTGGTGCGGATGAATTGCTCGGCGGCGGCGGCGGCAAGCTGCGGGACCTTGGCGGGCCGCTTGCCGGTGAGCCAGAGACTTTTCAACGGCACCGCGTAAGCCAGCAGGCAGGCACCGCTGGCGTCCCAGCCGGAATAACTGTCAAAATCCGGCTCCGGCGGCCCCAGATGATCAAAACCGCCATCCCACTGGCGGGATAGGTCGTAATACCATTCGCCGAATTCCTTCATCCACGCGCCCGTGGCCTGCGGACCGGACAGCGCGACGCCGGGCATGGCCCACAGGATGTTGAAAAAATTTCCCGTGTGGCCGCAATCCCGCTCACCGCCGTGCGAGGAAAGACTCATCCGCGCAAAGAACCCGGCACCAGCGGGTTCATCCAACAAGTTGAACAACACGGCGGCCATCCCGCACTTGCCGTTGTCGTCGTGGGTCTGCATCCACGGCCCGTGGTCGCCGTAGGGAACGCAGCCTTTGCCAATATAAAACCTCAGCAACCGCGCACTGCGCTCGATGGCAACGGAAACCTTGGGGTCGTTGACTCCGGCGGCGCGCGCCATCACGAGCGAAATCGTCAAGGGCACGCCCGGAGAATTCATCATCCCGTAGCCGCTCAGGCGGCCGTCGGGTCGGGCAAACTTGTGTCCCCAGGAGCCGACCATGCTCTGCCCGTTGGCCGCCTCCAGAGCGAGCCGCTTCAAGCCGGGCATCACCGAGTCATCACCGGTGGCCAGTTTGTATTCGGCCAGAAACAGGGTGACGTAGCCGTAATACCAGGTTGCCATGCTCTCGGCCGAGAAGCCGGCGGCCCACTGCGCTTCCTTGCTCAGAATGGAACGATATTCCGGCTTGCCGCTGGCCAGCAGCGCGAGCGCATTCAACGAACGGATGATCGCGTCGGGATGATAGGACGGCTCAGCGACGCGTTTGGCCAGCATCGCGCAGCCCTGTTCGAAGATGCGCTTTGACTTCGGGCAGGCGAACGGGGCGGTGGTGCCGTAAGTACCGAGGACCGGCAATTTGACGCTCACCTCTTGCGTGCGGCCGCCGCGCCAGCAGGTCACCACCAATTTGCCACCGCCAGCTTCGGACTCTGCGACGATGAGCGCCTTGCCAAACTCCGTGCGGGGATCATAGGAGAACGGTTTCCCGCCGACGCCAAGAATCACGTCGTCCACCGCGAGTGTGCCATCGGCGGGAGAACCCTTGGCGACCTTGGTGATTTTGATCTGGCGCGCATCGGTGGTGGCAAATTTGTCGGAAAAAATCCAGCCGCGGGCACCCGTGGCGCCGAGATTCCAATCGTGCTTGAAACCCTCCGGAATGGCTTCGCCCTTGGTGAAATCCGGGTTGGTCACGTTGCCCTTCGGCTTGGCGGCGGCGACGCTGGCGGGAAGCGTCAGCAACCCGGCAACCACGAAGGATGTCAGCGATTTTTTGGTGACGTATGGGTTCATAAGTGTGGGGATTTGGAATACGGAGGGACAACCACCTTCCTGTCACGTCCGAGGAAGGCGAGGTTCATCGTCAAACAAGCAAGCTCGCGGGTCATCCGGCAGACCCTCAGGCGGATCGGCATCCAGGTCACCGAAAGTAGCCGGCCAGCATGATGCTGTGTTCGTCGAAGATTCCCTGTTTACTTGTTGAACCCCTCGTGGTTCATGAATTCCCAAATGCGCCCCATCCAGGTGAAGCTACCCGTCTCCGGGGCGGCCTTCCTTTGGAAGCAGTGCCCGCGTCCGACCAGCGTGTGGAGATCGGACTGGATTCCCATCCGGCGAAGCTGCTCCCAGCATTTCACCGAATTCATCGCCGCCCAACCGTCCGCATCGCCGTGAATGAACAGGATAGGACAGGTCGCGAGGTCGAACGAAAACTCAGGGACGAGCCTGGCGTCGTCCTCGTTGCCGCCCTTGGCGTTGGGGGAATCCACGCCGTCGGTGAGTGAGTATGCCGGATAGATCGCGACCGCCCACCGCACGTTGCAGGGCAGCTTGTCAAGATCGTCGATCGGCGCGTAGGAACCGCGTTTCGAGCTGGTCGCGCCCATGAGTGTTAGATGGCCGCCGGCCGAGGACCCCATGATGCCGATGCGGTCGGGATCGAGCCCTTTCGCCGCAGCCTCGCTGCGCACGATCCGGATGGCGCGCTGCAGATCCTGCCACGCCGTCGTGTGCTTGGCGAGTCCGCCCTGCGGACGCGGCGTGCGGTATTTCATCGTCACGACCGTCATGCCCTTTTCATTCAGGTAACGCCGTGCCGGCGCGACTTCGAATCCGTCCGGGTCGTTGCCAATGTAGCCACCGCCCGAGTAGATGATCTGAATCGCCTTGGTTCTGAGTTCCTTCGGCAGGTGCCACTCGAGATAAGGCTGGCACTGGTTCTTCTGCACATCCGGCATCCTGCCTTCCGGCCAGAGCGGTTCCTTGCGGTATTCGCCGCGCGCGTCGTCATTTGGATAACGGGCCATCAGATCCTCTTCCGCACCGAGCCGCCCGTCGAAATTCATCTGGCGGAGAAACTCGGCGACACGGTCGAGCCAGTGGTCGTAGGCGGTGCCGCCCTCGCCCTTGCCCGGGTCGCCCATGAAACCGTGGGGACGGTCCGCAAAGAGATGGATCTCGGCCGGGATTTTCATCCTGCGGAGCTGGCGGTAGATCTGCGTGGAACCGTTCGGCGAATAGGCATCCGTCCCGCCGTGGAAGAGGGCCATCGGACAGGTCTTCGCGTCGAACTTGAACGCATCCGAGAGCTTGGCGTCGATCGCATCGCCGTCGCGCGTGTTGGGGCCGGTGAGCCCGTCTGTTAGGGCGTAGGCGGTGTAGATCGGCACCGCCCAGTTGAGATGGCACGGAAGCCGGTCGAGGTCGTCAACCGCCCCGTATGCCGGCGTGAGTGCGCTCGTCGCGAGCAGGACCGTGAGGTGCGACCCCGCGGAGAATCCGAACGCGCCGATCTTCTCCGGGTCGAACCCGCGTTTCTGCGCCTCGCTGCGGACGAGCCGGACGGCGCGCTGGCCGTCCTCCCACGCGCTCTGATAGATCGGCAACCCTTGGGGGCGCGGCGTCCGGTAGGTGAGGTTCACGCAAACGAACCCGAGCCCGGTTAGCTTGTTCGCGACCCGGTCAATCCACTCCCCGTCGCAGCAATTCTGATAACCGCCGCCGGAAATGAGCAACATGCATGCACCGTTTTTCCTGGCAGGAGCCTCGTGCCAGTCGAGATATGGCATGGCATGCTCCGCCGCCTTGAAGTCCGGCGCTGTCACCTCCTGGGTGGTTGCCGCGATCTGTTGGGTCTGGAAATCCGGGATCTTCCCCTCCGGCCACAGCCCGACCCGCTCCCCGGCGCACGCCAGGGCGGCGACCAACATGCACGAACTAACAATCAATGTCTTTTTCATCGTATCGCCGGAGTGTTTGTCTTGATCCGAAACACAAGACGCTTCCACATCCGTGGGTCTTTCACCGCATAACGGATGTGAATCGGAGTAATCTGATCCCATACAGGAAAATTACCTATTGACGAAAACCGTAAATAGGATCATCTTCCCCGCGTGATTCAAAGCTTTGCAGACCACTGAACCCGCCATGAAAACCGCCCCACTCCTTCACAATCCCCATCCCGGTGAGACGCTCAAGGAAGCGCTCGGCGATTTGGGCATCACCCAGTACCGTCTTGCCCAGGATACCGGCCTGCCCCACAGCCGGATCACTTCCATCATCAAGGGCCGTCAGGGCATCACCGCCGCCACCGCGCTGCGCTTCGGCAAGTACTTCGGCACTCCTCCCGAATACTGGCTCAACCTCCAACACATGCACGACCTCGCCAACGCCCGCGAGGAACAGGCCGAGGCACTCAAACTCATCCGGCCGTTGGTGGCGTGACTCGTATTTTGTGCTGCAATCAAAACCCTCCACCGCAGAAATGGCGGCTTCCACCCGCTTCCCCCCCAATCATCTACGCTCAGGAAATTGACGATTGATGATTGTTGATTTCGGATTTTTAAACTGACGAAACGGCGATTTCCTCATGATTTCTTTACCAATCAAGAATCAAAAATCGTCAATCCATATCTTCTCCCTGCACCCTCCAGAACTGGGAACAAGGCCACCGCCGCCCCGAAGGCACCGCCCGCGCACTCCTGCGTGTCGCGGAATCCCACCCGCAAGCCATGCTGGAGACGCTGCATCGATAAATGCTACGATGCGAGCAGCAACCGCCGGGTGGGCGGATAGAGTTGGAGAGTAAGTCGCCGCATGACTCATCTGAAAATAGTGAAAAGCCTCAAATTTCAGGCATTGATAATCAACGGATTACAGCGACTTACTCAGGAGAGCTGAGAGCTGAAACGCTGAAATGAAGAGGAATATTTCGGGTGAGACACCAACGATCCCCTAAACATCAGGTCTTTGGGCGTTCTTTGGTGCGGGTGATTCGATAGGGAGTGGGATCCTCGCGGACGGCATATTCCAATTGGGTTGGCGGTTTGAAAGCGATTGTGGGTCGGGCTTTTGCGGGGAGTTTGGCGGGGCTGCGCTCGGTGCGGGGTTGCGCCACGGCGGATAGCTGCTTGGGGGCAATGAATCCCTCGTCGAGAAGGCGCAGGATGGTGTTGGATAGTCCGGTGGGATGGCCGTGGCCATTTTCCCAGTGGGATAGCATTTTCTCACCGCACTGGAGCAAGGCGGTGAGCTGCTTTTGGGAGAGCTTCAGCCGCTCGCGCATGGCCTTGATGTCCGCGCCGGTCATCAGGCCGAGGTGACGGGCCTTGACTCGCTCGATCTGCTCAAGGGATTCCGGCGTCAGGACCTCCTCGCCAAAGCTCCGGTATGCCTGGACGTCGATGGTTTCGACAAAGCGTTCCGGTTCATCCTTGGTGGCGGGCAGGTGGACGTCGAAGGTGGTGGTGTAGGTTTTGCGACTCATGGTTTCTTTCTTAAGAAAGCCCGGATGGCTTCGAGTAACTTTCCGGAGTGATCGGTATGCATGGAGATCATAACGAGGTGGATGCGACTGCCGTGGAGGGCGATTTTGACATAGAGCGGGATTTTGAGTTGGAGCGG
>CAIKHZ010000205.1 GCA_903827375.1 Akkermansiaceae bacterium | reverse complement strand
GGGGATGGCGGCGAGGTTTTGTCACACAAGGCGTGATGACGCAACGGTTGATTCTTCGGAGACGGAGGAATTGTGGCAGCGGTCTGTGGCCGACGCGGCGCTTGGCTTGGTCGCTGGCTGCGACGCTCATAAAGCGCCGCTACAGTCCTGCGCAGGTTGGCATTGTAGCGGTGGCCTGTGACTGCTTTTCCCAAGTGGGAAAAGTCGCGGCGCTTGACTTGGTCATTGGCTGCGACGCTCACAGAGCGCCGCTACAGTGCTGAGTTAGGGTTCAAAAAAGGCGGGGGCTCGTTGCCGAACCCCCGCCCGAGACACTTGCGGTTGGACGCCGCAACTGCGGATTATTTCTTGAAGGCGCGGATGTAGGTGACCAGTTCCTTGGCTTCCGCCTCGGTGACCTTGTCCTTGTAACCCTTCATCTTTTCCTTGCCTTCTTGGATCACCTTGAGCGCTTCAGCGTCGGTGAAGGAAGCTTGCACCTTCGCGTCGGTGTAGTCCTTGACCTTGGCTTTCTTGCCCATGGTGGTTTCTCCCTTGCCGTCCTTGCCGTGGCAGGAGGCACAATTTTTGGCGTAAACTTCAGCGCCGTCACCAAAAGCCGCGGGGGCGGCAATCAGCAGGGCAGCCGAGAGCATGGATGCTTGTAGTTTCCAGTTCATGGTCATGTTTGGGGGGTAATTTAGTTCAAACGGCCAGTCAGTCTAGCACATCAGAAGCGGATCTGCAAACCGGTGGAGATCATCTGGGCGGTGAAGTCATTGGCTCCACCACTCTGATCCTGCTGGGCACCGGTGGTCTGACTCGACATCAACGAGTAACGCAGGTTCCAGAGCATGTTCGGGGCCAAGGCGCGTGTCAGCGCCAGGCTCACGGTATGCTCCTGAGTGTTCAGTCCGTAGCCCATGGCATTGGGGATATTGACGCCGGTCGTTGAGGTATCATAGGGCGACCCTTGCTGGGAATAGTTGTTCGCTCCATAATACGTGTAGGTGGCCGTGATGTCTGTTTTGTTGTCAATCGCGTAACCAACCGACAGGCTGCCGGACCAATAATTGTTTTGCGAGTCGGGCACCCACAGGGTGTTGTTGCCGCTTTCAGACCATGTATAATTCGCGCTAGCTTGCAGATAGAGCCGTTGTACAGGCATCCATGTGACGCTTTCGCTCACGATATTGGCCTTGATGAGACCGGATTGAACCTCGTTCCAAATGCCATTGACCGGATTGGTATTGGCAGAGGGGGTGCTCGGCGGGCCGGCTGGAGGAGTTTGGACACCCGTCACAGGGTTCTGAGCAACAGGACTCCAGCGGACGCCCTTGTTGTCATATTCAGTGATGCGATGGTCATAGCGGGTCACCAGCGACAAGTTGCTCAGCGGGTGCCAAGTCACGCGCAGATTGACGTCATCGGTGGTGGTGTCGTGGTCAATCATGGCGGGCCTGAAGGTCGCGCTGCCACCAGGGCCATTGACGGCACTGGGATCCAAGGCTTCGTCGCGTTCCGAATAGAAACCTTGCAAGGAGAAACTCAGTCCACGAAGCGGATACCAATTGGCACCGGCGGTGTAATCCTGAGTTTTGATGTTGATGCCTTCACGCAGCCAGTCGATGGGTCCCACGAAACCAGCAGGCACCGTTACGGGGCTGCTGTTACTATCGTTATACCAATTGGTTTGATACTCATTTCCCCACTGGCCTTTGGCGTAGAGCACGACGTCCTCAATACCGGTATAGCGCAGGTCGATGGCTTCACTGTAGCTATTGGTGCTGATTTCACTCGAATTGAGCTGGTTTGTCAGCGTGGTGACACCCAGATTCGTCGTAGTCGACTGGTTCATCTGGGCCAGCGCGCTTTGGTTGGTTTGCTCGATGCGGAAGGACGGAGTGATGGTCAGATCTTCGATTGGATTCCACATCAGGTTGATGTTGCCGACGTATTGCTCGAATTCGGCACCGCCCATGGGCATCACGCGGTTGGTGGTAGAAGCGGTGCTACCAGGAAGAACTCCGGGATTCACTGGTGATGCGAGTTGCTGCCAGCCATCGGTATTGGTGTTGACCGTGGAGCAGGCAAAGCCCGCAGTGAGCCACAACTTGTCGCTGAAGCGGGTCACACTATGGAGATTACCTGAGAACAGGTCCATGGCGTAATCGTCCGCTTTGGTGGTTGCGACTTGGGTATTGGCCGTGACCGCTCCACCGACCGGATTGACAGTAACCGCACCGGTGCGGGTGTTGAGCGAGTTGGTGTATGACGTATGCTCGTAGTTCAAGCCGAGTCCGAGGTCGGTGTTACCGACGGTGTGCTCGACGCCGAGGTCGAAGATATCGCTCTTTTCGTCCAGATGCCAGAAGGAAGGAGCAAACTCAAAATTAGTGGTGCCAACTACCGCCTGCTGCACCGGGCGCGCGCCCCAAGTCGTGCTATCCTTATTCCCATCACGGAAGGTGTGCTTGTAGCCGAAAGTGATCTCTGGCAGGTTTTCCATGCGCAGGCCGGCTTCAACGCTAAACTCGCCACGATCCACGTGCAGCTCCTGGCCCCAAGCCGGTTCGGCATAGAGCTCGGGCAATTGCGGCATATAGCCGCCGCTGCCATCATAGAACGTGCGGTATTGTTTGTAGCCGACCTTGACGTAACCGATATCGGTGTTGGTCAGGGTGAGGTTGCCGAGATAATCTTCCAAGCCGGGAATGGCATGGCCGTCAAGCGTCAACGTGGTGGCCTTGTTGAGCGCCTGGGACACTTGCAGCGAATCGATGCCTCCGTAGAAGTCACCATTGGTCTGAGTGCGGCGCATCATGCCAGCGTCATTGCCATTGACGAAGGCCCCACCGATGGTGAAGCCAACCCAGTTGGTACCGGATGTTTCGTCGGCGGCGGTTGCAGGGGCGGTGGTACCGGCGTGGGCGGCAACCGTGAGGGTTAGCACCATGGCCGGAGTGGCCAGTGCGAGACGGAGCGAACGCAGGGTCCTGGACTGTCCCAAGAGGTTTGAATAGCGAATCGGTTTCATGTCGTGATAATTTTTATTAAGTTTGAATCGGTGGGTTAGTTAGTAGCGCAGTGCGTTGCTGACGTTGGATCCGTGGAGTGCTTCGTGACAGCCAGCACTCCAGCAGGTGCCGCGTTGCCAGTCACTGCCGTTGCCGCCGTGGTTGCCGGATGAGCCCATGGTGGCCGTGAACCCGGTTGGATTGGAGAGGGTGGGGGTAATCGTATTATTGGAACCGCCATCGAAGTGGCACTTCAAGCAGAGCGTTTGATTGCGCTCATTGAGCATCTTCTGATTGACGGAGCCGTGGGGGCTGTGGCAGGTGGTGCAACCTTCGCGGACGGCATCGTGGGTGAAGACGAATGGACCAGTCTGTTGCTTGTGGCATTGATAGCAAGTTTCGTTCTTGCCGTTGAGCTGGGTGCCGCCGCCTTTGACGGCGTTGCCCTTGTGCGGGTTGTGGCAATCACTGCAGCTCACCTTGCCGGCTAGCACCGGGTGAGTGTAGGGCAGGCTGAACTGGGCCTTCTTGTCCAAATGGCATTGGAAGCAGGTTTCGGGAGATTTGCGGGGATTGACGATGAGGCCTTTGCCACCACCGGCTTCCACGTGCTTGCTGCCGGGGCCGTGGCAACTTTCGCAACCCATATCCACGGCGTTCTTGCCCTTGGCTTGGAGCTTGGCGTGATCCGCCGTGCGGAAATCGCGGACGAGTTTTTCATGGCAGGTGGCGCATTCTTTGGAGCCCACGAAGGTGGCACCGGGGATACTTGGAGGAGCCATCATCGTGCGGTTGGTTGCGCACGAAATAAGCACCACTGCGAGTGCGGCACCGGCACCGGCACCCCAAAGCAAATTGCTTGGCTTGTTGAGGATCCATCGGCTGATGGACGAGATGTTTGGAAGTTTCCAGTTTGTTTTCATCGTTATGGTTGTCTAGGTTAGAGGGGTTCGGTTGTCGGGTGTTTGTGGGTGATTCGTTGATTGACTAGGGATTTTTACTTAGGAGGGGTGGCAAGAGTGATGGTAGGGATTGTCTTGTTGGGTTCGGGTGTCTGTGGGGGCTGGGGTTGGCGTCGTTGCAGACGACGGCGGACCTTGTGTGATACCAGAAGACCTGACTACGCATGATTGCCCAAAAGCTGTGCAAATTCGCTGGTAATAGCCAAATGCAGACAATATGCGGAGGTTTAGCGATTAGCAGCGGGAGAAACGGCCCGAATCTCCATTGTCAGGTGTGCGCTCTTGCCAGAACCAGAGGCTTGGCCCTAAGCTGGCTGCGCTGCGAACAAACGAGCAAACAAGTATCATGGAGCAAGCAAAAATGAATCTCGAAACCAGCGCGATATCTGGCAATACATCCGCAGGGGCACCCCGCCAGCCGCGCATCAGCGAAGACTGGCTGTCATTATGGACTGGCTTGGCGGTTTTTGTGCTCTCGCTGGGGGTGTTTTTCGGCGTCGAACTATTGGGCTTTGGCGCAAAGGTGGGCATCTGGACGGATTTTTCCAAAGCGATTACCCCGGTGGGGACCTCATTCAAATGGATGTCCGGATGGTGGGCGGTGGCATCAACGTACCTGATGATGGGGCTGCTTCTGGGCGTCGGCAATTGGCTGTTAGGCGGCAGCCCGCGCAAATTCGTGGTCGCCTTCACGCTAGCGTTTGCCATCAGCTTTGCCTGTTGGGTTCTGGGCAGTCATGCTAACATCGCCGCGACCACCCCGGCTGAGCTAAAGAAATTTGGCATCACTTGGTCATTGAAGCTCACCGGAGAGGCCGGGTTTGTGCTGGCGCTGCTGGCGGGCCTGCTCATCGGCAACTTTTTCCCACGGCTTGCGGCGCTTTTGCAGGAGGCGGTAAAGCCCGAACTATTTGTCAAGGCGGCCATCGTGATCATGGGAGCGGGGGTGGGCATCAAGGCGTTGGAAAATTCCTCGCTGGCGTGGGGAATCATGTTTCGCGGGTTCTGTGCCATCGTTGAGGCCTATCTGATATACTGGGCGGTGATCTATTACATTGCCCGCAAGTACTTCAAATTCAGCCGCGAATGGGCCGCGCCGCTGGCTTCGGGTATATCCATCTGCGGGGTATCAGCGGCGATTGCCACAGGTGGGGCGATCCGGGCACGGCCGATGGTGCCGATCATGGTGTCGTCACTGGTGGTGGTATTTGCGGTGGTTGAGTTATTGGTGCTACCGTTCATAGCGCAGACGTTTTTATGGAAGGAACCCTTGGTAGCCGGGGCATGGATGGGCCTGGCAGTCAAAACCGACGGTGCTGCCACTGCCGCCGGGGCCATCACCGACGCGCTGATTCTAGCAAAGGCTGCGGGCAACGGCATCATCTATGAGAAGGACTGGATTTTGAACACAGCCACGAGCATCAAGGTGTTCATCGATATCTTCATTGGGATCTGGGCCTTCGTGCTCGCATATATCTGGGCCAACCATATCGAAAAACGCGACGGCGACAAAGTCCGCCCTATCGAAATCTGGCAACGCTTCCCAAAATTCATCATCGGATATGTGCTAACATTCGGCCTTTTCCTAACCCTCGGCCTGGCCTATCCCGCGTTCGTTAAAACAGAATCCCTCGTTCCTCTAACCAAGGAATCACAAGTCAGCGACCCGCTCACTGGCAAGCTGAAATCGATCAAAGTACCCGTCATGAAAGAGGTCTCCAAGGTGGATCCAGCCACCGGCTTGGCCGCGCTGGTGGCGGAGCCGGTGATGAAGAAAGAAACCAAGCCCGGGCCTGCCAAGGCATCGACGGAGCAGGCTAACATCTTTCGTGTGCTGTTCTTTTGTCTGACGTTTTTCACGATTGGAGTGATTTCCAACTTCAGAAAACTATGGGACGAAGGCATCGGCCGGCTGGCTGCCGTCTATGCGGTTGGCCTCTTCGGCTTCATCATCTGGTTCGGCCTGATTATCTCCTGGGTGTTTTTCGGCGGTGTGCATCCACCACTGGTCCATCCCTAACATGCGAACGGTGTCCGCCACCCTTTTACCCATAACTCCACCCATTTAACTCATATCAAATTATGGCTGACAAACCAAAAATCGGCGAAGAAATGACCAAAATGCAACAGGACTACGAACCTTTGCTGCCGATTGAGAAAAAGCTCATCGGCTGGAGTCTGGGCATCGGCCTGGTGCTTCTGGCCGTGCTATACTGTGTGAGCCGCTTCCTGCCAGACGTCCCGCATTCGCTGTAGCGAGCAACGCGACGCATGCCAAGTGCGCCGCTTCGTTAGCCAATCTGGCGGGCGAGACTTTGGCAAGTCCCGCCCGCATTTTCCATTAGACTTTAGCGGCGGCGAAGCGTTCGGAAACCGCGTGCCAATTGACGACGTTCCACCAAGCGGCGATGTATTCGGGCCGGCGATTCTGATAGTGGAGATAATAGGCGTGCTCCCAGACGTCGAGGGCTAACAGCGGGCTGCCGAGGTCTGCGGCGGGCACCACTCCTTGCATCAGCGGATTGTCCTGGTTGGGGCTGCTGGTAACCTTGAGCTTGCCGTCCGGCGTAACAATGAGCCAGGCCCAGCCAGAACCAAAGCGCTTGCTGGCCGCTTCACCGAAGGATTTTTTGCATGCATCCAGAGAGCCAAAGCTGGCATCCAGCGCGGCGGCCAGCGCGGCGGACGGCTCGCCGGATTGCGCCGCGGGAGCGAGGGATTTCCAGAAAAAGTCGTGGTTCCAATGGCCACCGCCGTGGTTGCGCAGCGTGCCGCGCAGGGCTTCGTCGGTCACAGCGGGAAGCCCGGCAAGCAGTTTTTCGAGTGGCTGCTTGGCCAGATCCGGCGCGCCGGCCAATGCGGCGTTCAGATTGGTGATGTAGGCGGCGTGATGCTTGCCATGATGGATTTCCATGGTGAGCTTGTCGATGTGCGGTTCTAGGGCATCGTGAGCGTATGGCAGTCCTGGCAACGCATAGGGAGCACCGACCGGGATGGAGGCGGTGGCATTGGCATTGGTGGCGGCGGCGGTGACCGTCCTGGGCAGCAGTGCGGCGGTGGCGGCAAAGGTGCCGAGTTTGACGAAATTGCGGCGTTGGATGATAGATGATTCTTGCATAGCGCCGTGTCTTAACGCCGGACACGGGTGAAATCAAATCGAAAAGCGATGACGGCGGGGGTAAGCCCAGAACTCAGGGTTCGACCTCGTTTTCGGCAAGGGTGCAAACAAGCCGGATTCCCTACGTGTCGGCCCATGAGCTGTCTTGTAGCGGCATGTCTGTGACCGCCGATGTGCATGAGTTGACCCTCGTCGAGGCGGCGGGTTGATTGACGATTCATTGTCATCGGCGGTCATAGACACGCCGCTACAATGACGACTATATCTGCTATTCTGGGGCATCTACTGGGGCATCTACCGGGGCATCTACCGCAGCGTCAGCGTCTTCACCGTCGGGAATGAAGAGCGAGATATCCTGAAGTTTTTCACCTTCCTTGAGGGTGAGTAGTTTTACCCCCATGGCATTGCGTCCGGTTTCGCGGATCTCCGCCACCCGAATGCGAATGCTCTGGCCGGTGGAGGTCATCAACATCAACTCATCG
The DNA here is from genome assembly GCA_903827375.1 of Akkermansiaceae bacterium. Classification (GTDB taxonomy): domain Bacteria; phylum Verrucomicrobiota; class Verrucomicrobiia; order Verrucomicrobiales; family Akkermansiaceae; genus Luteolibacter. The sequence goes on along the minus strand of CAIKHZ010000205.1, from coordinate 2,713 downwards.
GCATTGGTGACGGTCACGGCACCTACCACGGGGCCCGTCTTATCGGTCACTTTCATGGTAATGATCCCCTTGCCACCGCGGGATTGGGTGCGGTATTCCTCGAAGTCGGTGCGCTTGCCCAAACCATTCTCCGAGGCGACGAGCAAGGTGCTGCCCTGAGTGACCAGAGCGAGCCCGACGACGAAATCCCCCTCGACCGGACGGATGCCCATGACCCCGGCGGTGTCTCGGCTTAACGACCGGGTATCATCCTCGTGGAAGCGCAAGCTCAGACCTTCATGGGTGACGAGGACAATTTCATTAGAGCCGCAAGTAAGGCGCACACCGATGAGTTCATTGTTCTCCTCGAGGTTAATGGCAATGATGCCATCCTTGCGGTAGTTGCGGAAGTCATTGAGCGCGGTCTTTTTGACCTTGCCAGAGCGCGTCGCAAAAAACACGAAGCCAGCATCCTCGCGGAACGTCACGTCATTGCCATCCTCATCAACCGTTCGCTCGAGGCGCAGCAGTGCCGCAATTTTCTCTTCGGGCTTGAGGTTGAGCACATTGCGGATACTGCGGCCCATCGATGTGCGGGTTCCCTCCGGCAGTTCATAAACGCGCTCGACATAGACGCGGCCGGTGTTGGTGAAGAACATCACGTAATCATGGGCCTGCACCGAGAACAAATGTTCGATGAAATCATTCGGCTCATCCTTGCCGGTGGCACGGGTTTCCATACCCTTCAGGCCTTTGCCGCCGCGCCCCTGCAAGCGGTACTCGCTGGCCGGCGTGCGTTTGACATAACCGCGATGCGAAAGCGTGACAATCATCGCATCGTTGGCGATGAGGTCTTCCATGGCAACTTCGCCGGCTTCGGCCAGAATCGGACACTTGCGTGGCGTGGCGTGCTTGTCCTTGATCACCCGAAGCTCGTCCTTGATAATTGTTAAAACGCGCTCCTCGCGAGCGAGAATGTCCATCAAGTCCTTGATATCAATGAGGATTGAATCGTACTCGCCCTTGACCTTGTCTCGCTCCATCCCGGTGAGTTGATAGAGCCGGAGTTCAAGAATGGCGTTGACCTGGCGCTCACTGAAAACGTAGTTCACGCCCTGAATCGCGGCCTGCGAGCGGATGAGGATGCCTAGAGCCTCGGCGGTGGCGAGTGGAAATTGATAGGCAGCGAGGCGCTCGCGGGCCTCATCGCGATTTTTTGAATCGCGGATGATCTTGATGAAGTCATCGAGGTGGCCCAGCGCCAGCAGAAATGCTTCCAACAACTCGGCGCGTTCCTCGGCTTTGCCTAGCAAATATCGCGTACGACGGATGATCACCTCGCGGCGGTGCTCGATGTAGGCATCGATGGCTTCCTTGAGTGAGAGTTGTTTGGGGCGGTTCTGATGGATCGCCAGCATGTTGACGCTGAAGGAGGTTTCCAGCGCGGTGAGCTTGAAGAGCTGATTGACGACCACCTGAGGGCGGGCGTCGCGTTTGAGCTCGATCTCGATACGGGTTTCAGCATCGGACAAGTCACGCATGCCGGAGATGCCGGTGAGAATTTTCTCATTGACCAGAGCGGCAATGCGTTCCTGAAGGGTGGCGCGGTTAACGCCATACGGGACCTCGCGGATGGTAATGATCGACCTGCCGTTTTCGTTTTCCTCGATCTCGACCTTGCCTCGCAGCCGCATCGATCCCCGGCCGGTGCGGAAGTACTCCTCGATGCCGCGAATGCCGCGAATTTCGCAGGCCACCGGAAAATCCGGGCCTTTGATATACTGCATCAACTCGGGCAAACTGATGTCCGGCTTGTCAATCTGGGCACAAATGCCATCGATCACTTCGCCGAGGTTGTGCGGTGCCAAATTGGTGGCCATGCCCACGGCGATCCCGGTGCCGCCATTGACTAGAAAGTTAGGAAAGGCCGAAGGAAGCACGGTCGGCTCGTTTTGTGAACCGTCGTAGTTCGGTTGGAAATCGACGGTATCCTTGTCAAGGTCCTCCATCATCGCCATGCCCAGATGGTGCAACCTCGCTTCGGTGTACCGCATGGATGCTGCACCGTCGCCTTCCACCGAGCCGAAGTTTCCCTGGCCATCCACCAGCATGTCGCGCATCGACCATGGCTGGCCCATATTGACCAGAGTCGAGTAGATCGAACTATCACCATGGGGGTGGAAGTTACCCATCGTTTCGCCGACGATTCTGGCGCATTTCACGTGGGGCTTGCCCGGCGTGACGCCGAGTTGGCGCATGGCATAGAGCACGCGGCGCTGGGACGGTTTGAGTCCGTCGCGCACATCCGGGAGAGCACGGGAAATGATGACCGACATCGAATATTCCAGAAACGAACTGGAAAGTTCCTCGGCGACATTGATCGGTTTGATGGAATCTTGGGACATGGTGGAAAAATGAGTCAGGCGCGGGACAGGGCGTTGACAGAGACGAGTATATTAGAATGCGAGTTCGATTTGAGTGTTTCGACCTTTACCAGACGAGCTCATGGCTTTACCCGAACGTTGAGCTTCATGGATGACTTTCAGAAAATTCGCGATTCGCAAGGCGAACTGGACGGGAACCGCATTGCCAATCTGCTTGTGGATGTGCCGCTTGTTGTCACCATGGAAAACCCATGTATCCGGGAAGGTCTGGAGTCTTGCATATTCTCTATCCGTGAAACACCTGAGTCGGCTAGCACGAATCCGCCAGAGTTTGAGATTCGTATCCTTGT
>CAIKHZ010000204.1 GCA_903827375.1 Akkermansiaceae bacterium | reverse complement strand
GGGCGGCCTTTTTCCAGCCGTCGCCAGAGTGCTGGTGGTGCTGGCCATATATGCCGGACTTTCAGCCCTCTAACATCATCATGGCGCGTGACCTTGGGCGTTGCCCAAGGCTAGGATGAAAATTGCTTGGTGGTAGTAGAGTTAGATTGACAACCCGGCCCCAAAGATACGATGACGACAGCCGATGAACCGGTTGCCCGTCATTTTTGCGTTTCTATTGCTGTTGTGGGGGATTTTCTTTGCGAATTTGGCTAACGCGGCCAGCCCCGCTAAGCCCAACATTTTATGGCTGGTCAGCGAGGACAATGATTGTCTTCTGGGTTGCTACGGCGATGCGCTGGCCAAGACGCCGACGCTCGATAAGTTAGCTAACGAAGGGGTGTTGTATGAGCGATGTTTCACCATGCCGGTGTGCGCACCATCGCGCTTCACCCTGATCAGCGGGATGGATGCTGTCACTTGTGGCCCGGCGGAACACATGCGGGCCCAGGGCCGGATTCCGTCGTGGCTCAAAGGGTTTCCCGCCTATCTGCGTGAGGCGGGTTATTACACAACTAACAACGCCAAGACGGATTACAACGCGCCGATCAACGTCAAGCAGGCGTGGAGCGCGTCCGGCAAGCAGGCCACCTATCAGAATCGACCTGCCGGCCAGCCATTTTTCAGTGTGTTCAATCACGAGGTGAGTCATGAGAGTTGTTTGTTTCCGAAGGGTGAAGCATCGCTGTTTGATCCTGCAGCAATGCGGATTCCGGCCTATCAACCGGACACTCCCGAGATGCGAGCCGACTGGGCACGTTACTACACCCGCATCGCCAACCTCGATTCCCAGATCGCCGCCAAACTCAAGGAGTTGGCCGATGCCGGACTGGCCGACGACACGATTGTGTTCTACTACGCAGACAATGGGGGTGTGCTGCCGCGCAGCAAGCGCTTCCTGCAGGAAAGCGGCACGCACGTTCCGCTTATCGTCTATTACCCGCCAAAGTGGCGCCATCTCGCACCCGCTGCACCGGGGTCCCGGATTAAGGATCCGGTTCACTTCATTGACTTCGCGCCCACCGTGCTGTCGCTGGCCGGGGTGAATATTCCTGCCCACATGCAGGGCCACGCAATGGCAGGTGCGGCTAAGGCCCCGCCTAACGAATTTGTTTTCTGCAGCCGCGACCGGATGGATGAGCGCTATGACATGATGCGCTCGGTGATGAGCAGTCGCTGGCTCTATATCCATAACTACCGGCCCGACCTGCCGTTTGTGCAGCCACTCAACTACATGTTTCAAGCCCGTGGTTATCAATCATGGGCCCGTGTTGCCCGAGAAGGCAAGCTCACTCCGGCGACCGCGATGTTTTGGGGAGAAAAACCCACCGAGGAACTCTATGACATGCTTGCCGACCCAGACAGTATCCACAATCTTGCCAGTGCGCCCGCTAGCCGCGAGACGTTGGAGAGGATGCGCACAGCTTTGGAGAAACGCGTGCTGGTGGATAAGGATAACGGTTTTCTGCCGGAAGGTTCAGCCCTCGAAGGCTACGATGCCTCACGGGTGCCCGGTGCCTATCCGATCGAGCGGGTGTTTGCACTGGCCACGATGGCCTCTGAACGAAACCCGGCCAACCTGCCAAATTTGTTGGAGTCCTTCGGGGATCCGAGTGAGCCGATCCGCTGGTGGGCGGCGCAAGGCTGCGCCATGTTGCGCGACAAGGCTGCGGCGGCCGAGCCCGCACTGCGCAAACTCCTCAATGACAAGTCCGGCGCGGTGCAGATCGCCGCAGCGGAAGCCCTCGCGCGCCTCGGAAAGCCCGACCTGGCCCTGCCAGTGTTGCTGCGCTGGACTGCGCAGGCGGCCACCCCGCCATTCGCCGTTCAAGCCGCTAACGTCCTTGATCACCTCGGCGAAATCGCCAGGCCCGGCTTGCCCTCGATGAAAGCCGCGCTGGCCACCAGCCGCAAAGCTGATCCTTACGCAGTGCGCATTCTTAGCCACCTCATTGACGTGCTAGAGGGCCGGGAGCAGCCGCTGGTCTATCCGGATCATCAATGAGATCCGAGCTTAGTTTATCAGACGGGCGTCTTGCAAATGCGTTGCCGCCAAGCACTGCGGCCTAACCAGATGCCGGCGAGCAGTGCCGGAATGGCGAGCAGCAGGGCGTAGGTTCCGATGTGGCGTGGGAAGTTGGAGGCCAACCGGCCAGCTGGATGCACGGCCAACAAGGCCAAGCCGCCCCACAGCACGGTGCCGCCCAGACCGCCAATCCACACCGCTGCAAATACCCGGCTGGGCTGCAAGCCGGTGCGGGAGATAAGTCTAGCCACACCTAACATGACAGCGCTCCACAGCCACCACGAGAGGACCTGTAGCGGAGAAAGTTCCGCGGCATAGCGCAGGCATTCGGCCACTGGTGCAAAAATTGCCCGCCACCAAGTGGCAGGCCCGAGGTTGCCTGCCACCACCGGCAGTACGTTGTTTGTGTTGTGCTCTCGCAATATTTTCAGCACGGCGTCGGACTTTTGTTGGGGAGACTGGGTGGCAACTGGCGAACTGGTGTGGATGACCGTCCAGGTCCGTGCTATGCCGCCACAGCCGTGCCAATCCGACGTGGCCACCAGCGGGAGGCCGTGATTGTGGGCAGCCTCGAGGATTGCCTTGCGGACTGCCACAGGGATGTTAGGGTGGCCATAGTTGGCGATTTCGAAGCCATCGATGCCGGCCTCGGCGAGGACCTTTGCCTGATGCGCGGCCAGGGTGAATCCCATGGCGAGAGTCGCGCCGTGCTGCTCGGTTTGGATGAACGCAAGGTAGTCGGCGAGGGAGTCGAGGCCCATGTTAGGGGATTCCACATAGTCGTCTTGGAGGCCGAGGAGCAGCAGCGGGAGGTATTCGCCTTGATAGTAGAAGCCGAGTTCCTGGCCGGGGATCACGGCGGGTTGTGGTGTGGTGGCTTGGCGGGCGAACGCCTGGGTGGCAAAGGCACCGGCGGGGTAGCGATGCTCGGTGACGGCGACCGCATTGTAGCCGGCTGCGCTGTGCCAGTCGAGGTTTTGGGCGGGGGAAACCAAGCCGTCGTGAGACCCGTAGGTATGCGAATGCAGATCGACAATAAGCGCGTTGGGATCGTCCACCTGCAAGCGCCAGCGTGGCACCCGCAACATCGCTGCGGCACCAATCCACAGCGCCATCAGTGCGCCTGCCGCCAATCCTGCGGCGGCACTCCTGAGCAGGCTGGCCTTGATGGATCCGCTGCGGCCTGCACGCCGGTCTGTTAGTGCCCGCCAGACGGCAGCGCCTAGGATCAGCCAAATTGCGCTCACCAAGCCCGCCAATCGGAAGTCCGGTGCCCCTGCCATGATGTGGAAAGGCGCCGTCCATGGTTCAACGAGGGTGCCAATGCCGGAGGTTTCTAAGTGCATTCCGGACAGACGGCTAAAGTCCCGGGCATCGAAGGGGCCCTGCGGATTGATAGGCAGCAAGGCGAACAGCGTCAGTCCTAGCAAGCCGACGAGCGTGGCCCAAATCGCATGGTGGCTGGGGCTGCTGCGGGTTGTTGGTTGCGGGGCAGGATCGGCTGGCTGCATGAGTGGCGAGGTGGTAATTTTCTCAATTGTGATGACAGAGATAGATTTTGAAATGAGTCATGTCACGGCCTTGGTGTTGGGACCAGAAGTCATCGACCACCTCGCACTTCGGATAGTCCCGGAGCAGTGATTCGGGCAATAGATCATCGGGTTTGTCGGTGATGAAAAGCGCCTGCGGATGATCATTGATTTGATAGGACGGCCACAATGTGAACTGGTTTTGGCCGTACGGTTGCTCTGGCAGATAGGTGGTGGGTTGGTCCGGCAGATAGAACTGCATCATGCTCGCTTGGGAGTAATGATTGCCAATGAGCAGGGTTACGCCATGCTCGGTTCTAGCCCGTTGGACATGCTCCGTGAAATCACTCCAGCCTTGAGCGCGGCGCAGCGGTTCGTATTTGCTCGGCAGGTGGAGGTAATCCGTGTTGTGCAACACCACCGTCGCCAGACACGCCAATCCCAGCGCAGCCGCGACGCCAAGGAGGCATAGGACGCATACCAGGTCCACCCCTGCATCGAAGAGTGTGCACCAGCGCAATTTGCAGGTGCCCAGCACGCGCCAGCAGCGGGCAGCGATACGTCGCCAATATATCGTTAGGATGACAATTCCTGCGATGAGAGCTGGGGCTGCCCAATTTTCCTTGCCGGCGTGGTTGAGGCTGAAAAAGCCGAAAACTGCGTACACTGGCAGGCAGTGGCACAGCAGGAAGCGGGCTTGTAGGTCGCGGTGATTTTTCCAGCAAGTGCCGACCAAGGCTGCGATCAAACCGAGTCCGATGAGTGGAGAAAGCACGAGGATTTGGCCGCCGACAAAGTGCAATAATTCCAGCGGGCGGATGTGGAAGGAGCTTTCCACGCCGCTGCGGGAATGCAGGGCGGCGGCATGAATCCAGCCGGTCTGGACGTTCCACCAGACGATGGGCAGGATGGCAATGCCGAAGGCGATGCCCATCGCCACGGTGAATTTGCTAAAGACAAGTGAGCGATGCGGTTTCGACCAGCAAAGGAATGCGACGATGCAGAGCAGTTGCAGGCCGTTGGTGAATTTGGCGAGGAACCCTAGACCGACGATGATGCCCAGGGCAATCCATAGCCAGAGTTTTCGGTTGTGGATGGCGTTCCAAAACACGTTCATCCCCCATGCCCAACAAAACAGGCTCAGGATGTCGATGGTCATGAGCAACGAACCGACGGCTAACAGCGGAATCAGATTGGCCAGGATCAGGCACCACAAGGCGTTTCGATTTCCGGCGAGGCGGCGGGCCAGCACGAAGAGTTGCCAACTGGTGCCGGCACTCAAGACCACCGCGAAGAATCGCACACCAAAGACGGTGTTGCCAAACCCATAGTTGCCCAGCGCGATCACCCAGGCTACGGCAGGGCCCTTATCGCGGTATGAAGCCGCCAGGTGTTTTGACCAAACCCAGTAATAGGCTTCGTCAGGCACCAGCTCGATGTGCGTGATATACCAAAGCCGAAAAAGCGTTAGGGCAGCTAGGATTGCCGCCGCCAACAGTAGCGGTCCAAAGGTGCGGGTTGGGCGGTCCTCAGGGGCAATGAAGGGAGCCGCGGGTTGTTCTGATGGGTTTGTCATAAAAACTGGGAGTGGATGGGCGTGTGGGCATCGCTGCCTGATCGAGGCAGGTGATGCTTGAAGATTGAGATTTCAGCCGCAGATCGATGCTGACAGGTGGGGATCGAGAGACATTTCATTGGATCCTATCCGGGTTCATCTGCGTCAGGTTTCGGTTGTACCCTTTCAAGCGGAATGTCCCTGACGTTGGCACCGCGTTGGACGTCGGCAATGATATAGAGCGGGCGTTGTTTCACTTGCTCATAGGTGCGGCCCAGGTACTCGCCGAAGATCCCGAACATCAGCAATTCAATGGTGCCAAAAATAGTGATGGCAGACATCAGAGAGGTCCAGCCTTGGACCAGTTCACTGCCATAGACGAAATGGTCAAATAAAACCCACAAGATATATCCAATGAAAACGCTGAATAATAGCAGGCACAGCAGATAGGCCAAGCGCAGTGGCGCCGTGGACATCGACGCGATCCCGTCAAAGGCAAGAGCCAACATCTTGGGCAGCGGATAGTGCGTCTCTCCGGCCTGGCGGTCGCCGCGGTCATAAAACACCTGGGTTTGCGGGAAGCCGATCCATGGCACCATGCCGCGCAGGAACCGGTGCACCTCGCGCATCCGTGACAACTCGACGAGTGCCCGGCGGCTCATCAGGCGGAAGTCGCCAGTGTCCTTGTGGACGGTCACGCCACTGACATTTTCGATGAGCCGGTAAAACACGTTAGCCGTGATGCGTTTGCCCCAGCCTTCCTTGCCGCGAGTCAAGCGCGTGGCGTACACCACATCGTAGCCGTCGCGGTACTTCGCCACCAACTCCGGTAAAACCGCCGGTGGATCCTGCAGGTCCGCATCCATTGAAATGACAACTTCGCCGCGAGCGCTCTCCAAACCGGCGGCCAGTGCGCGTTGATGGCCGAAGTTGCGCGACAAGTTCACGCCGACGTAGCGGGCGTCGCGCTGGCACTGAGAGCTGATGAGGCTCCAACTCGCGTCGGAGCTGCCGTCGTTGACGAGCAGGACTTCCACTGGCCCTTGCGTTTGCTCCAACAGCGCAAGCGTGGACTCCAGCCCAGCGAACAAGAGCGCCAGCACCGGTGCCTCGTTATACACTGGAATAACAATGGATATGGTGAGCATGTTAGCCATTGGCCGGACGTTCCGCTGCTAGGCTGCTAGAAACGTGGATTGTGGCTGGCTGCGCACGGGCAAGTCAGGGCACTGAGCTGAGGAAATGGGCGGGGGCGGTGCATGCGGAAATTTGGGAATGGTTCTGTTGGAGGGAATGGCAGGTGGCGGCCTCGCGTTGGAGCATATCCGGCGGTTTTCCCGTGGCAAGGGTCATTTCACTCGTCAATTGATGTGCTCTCTGCTGCGAGAAGAATCATCTGCGTGGCGGTTCACCGTTCAAAAATCTCCCCTGCGCCCTTGATTTCCCCGTGAAACCAGGCTTGCGCTGCGCGGCAGGCCGAATACGCTCGTGGGCGTGACCGAAGAATTTCCAGTTTCGCCACCGCGGGCGTGGGCGGAGATTGATTTGGCGGCGCTGCGCTCAAATCTGGCGGTGGCCCGGCAGTCCTGTGGAGTGGAGTTAATGGCGGTGGTCAAGGCTGGTGCGTACGGCCATGGGCTTGATGAGATTGCCCGTGCGTTGGCCACCGAGGATCTGGCGTTTTTCGGCGTGGCCAATGTTCGGGAAGCCCGCCAAATCCGCCACGCCGGAGTGAGCACCCGGATCTATTTGCTGGGTCCGACTTGGTCTGCCGAGCGCGCGGAAATCGTCGCCTGCGGCTGGACGCCGTGCGTCTCATCGATTGAGGAGGCACGGGAATTCAATCAACTGGCGGCGGCGCGCGGGACTCGGTTCAAGGTGCATTTGGCGGTGGACACAGGGATGGGCCGGGGTGGTTTTGTGGAGGATGGTTTGTCGGCAACAATGGCGGCGTTGGAGGGTTTCGAGTGGTTGGAGATTGAAGGCATTGGCTCGCATCTGCCGTCGGCCGACGAAGATGAGCCGTTCACCCGGCGCCAGATGGCGCGCTTCGATGCGATCATCCATGACCTGGGCGGCAGCTCGCGTTTCCGCTGGCGACACCTTTCCAATAGTGCTGGCATTCTCGGCTATCCAAACGGCGCCTGCAATCTCGCACGACCCGGCCTGATGCTTTACGGCATCTCTCCCTTGCCGAAGTTTCAGCAACTTCTGCGCAATGTCATGACGCTGAAAAGCCGCATTACCTTGCTGCGCGACCTGCCCGCCGGCCATGGTGTTTCCTATGGCCGGGCGTTTGTGACGAGCCGTCCGACGCGTGTCGCAACCGTGGGCATTGGCTATGGTGATGGATATCCGCGGCAGGTGTCCGGGCAGGGGGCGGAGGTGTGTATTGCGGGTCGGCGTTTTCCCATTATTGGCCGGGTGACCATGGACCAGATGATGGTGGATGTGAGCGCTTCTGAGAGCGTCGCAGAAGGCGACGAAGTCGAACTCTTCGGCCCTCACCTGCCCGTGTCGGAAATCGCCGACCTTGCTCAAACTATCGTCTGGGAAATTCTCACCGGCATCACCCCACGGGTCATGCGTTGCTACCACGAATGACCGAATTTACCCGTTCCTCACCCATTTATCCGAACTCCAAATGATCCTTAAATCTATCAGCTCCGCCCACTTCCATGGCTTTTGCCGCTTTGATTCGTTAGTCCTGCCAATCCGTCCCGCCCATCTGCGAGCCCTCGGCGTGCTATCACTCCTAATCTTTTCATGCAAGCTCACCGCTGGTGCTGCCAATACCAAAGATCCTTTGGCGAAGTACGTTATCCTCATCAGCGTCGATGGTATGGGCTCGGCTTATATCAAGCCTCTGTTGCAATCCGGCCTCACCAACGAACTGACCACTTTCAAGCGCATGCAATCGGAAGGGGCTGGCACGCTCAATGCCCGCAACGATGCCAATTACGCCATCACCCTGCCCAACCACACATCCATGGTCACCGGGCGAGGCGTGGTCGGCCCGCTTGGCCACAATTGGACCACTAACACCGATCCGGCACCCGGCGTTACACTCGCATCCAATAAGGGATCTTATATCGCCAGCGCCTTCGACGTCGTCCATGACCACGGCCTGCACACTGGCATCTGGTCCGGCAAATCGAAATTCAGCCTGTTCCATAGCTCGTACAATGCCACCACCGGCGCGCCGGACCTCAACCTTCCGGACCACGGCCGCGATAAAATCGACTATGAGAAAATTGCCGCCGGAATACCCGCGGCGGACCTAACGGCTGAATTCATCCATCAGTTGGCGGCCCGCCCATTTCACTTCGTATTCTTCCACTATCAAGATCCCGATGCCACTGGCCACAGCCTCGGTTGGTCGGCCAATCCCGAGAGTCGCTACGCCGCCTCGCTCAAGAGTGTGGACACCCAAATTGGTAAAATCCTTGATATGGTGCGAGAAACTCCCGATCTCAACGGTAAGACCACCATTATTCTAACATCCGACCACGGTGGCCATGATAGGACCCACGGCGATACCAAAAATCCCCTCGATTATACCATCCCATTCTACGTCTGGGGTGCGGGGGTAACGCCTGGCGGAGATTTGTATGCATTCAATCCGACCAGCCGCAGCGAGCCGGCTGCTGAGGCCAATCCACCCTACTCCGGTCCGCAACCTATCCGCAACGGAGACGCAGCCAACCTCGCACTTTCTCTGCTAGGTCTGCAGCCGGTGCCTGGTTCCACCATCGACTTTGCCCAAGACCTCAGTGTCACTAAAGCCCCTGTAGAAAGCTCACGACTGCAAGATAAGATCAGATAGGAGAGCGCAGCGCTTCTTGGCGGCGATGATTTCGCTTTGGGTTTCGCGTGGTCCGAAGTTCAGTCCCATAGCGGCAGGAAGCAGCGTTACGAACGGAACTTGCAATGCCACGGAGAGGGTCGAAAACTCACCGTTGCTTTGTAGCTTCGGCTCTTCAGACACACCGCGAGACGCGGTGCGCACGGCCTGCGGCGAGGACGCCGCAGCTAGTGCGAACCTGCTGAGGAAGTTATATGAAAAAATGATGAATGATTCATTCGAACAGTGCGCGAAGCAAGCCTCTGACGGTTCGAAAGATCAGTATCAATGCCGCGACGAGTACGCCGAGGGTGAGGACCAGCCCCAGCAGGATGGCAGCGCCAATGATAATCAGCGGCAAATACCAAGCGGGCAAGGTGCGGAGCTGGCCGGGCCAGCCATGCCAATTGGCCGATGTTGGGTGGGGGGAGGCGTCGTCGTCATCGTCATGGATGCGAGCCATTGCGGAGGCCGGATCCCTGGGAGGGGGAGGGGCAGCACCGTCAATTTCGATGACTTCGACTTCGATGGCGGGTTCGTTGTCGCGGGGCATGATTGACGGCGGGGAGGAGCGGATCAGCCTTTGATTTCGAGGAGCATCTGCGGGTTGTTGGGGAATTTTTTAAGGAAAAACAGCAAGCGTTCCATGGCTTCGAGTGGGCGGTGGCCGGCGAGACCGCGGCGGATGAGATGGATTTTATTAAGCATGTGTTCGGGCAGGAGGAGTTCCTCGCGGCGGGTTCCGGACTTGAAGATATCGACTGCCGGATAGATATAATTTTCGGCAATTTTCCGATCCAGGACGAGTTCCATGTTACCGGTGCCTTTGAACTCGAGGAAGATGGCCTCGTCGGCGCGGGAGTTGGTTTGGATGAGTGCGGTGGCGAGGATGGTGAGGGAGCCGCCGCCGCGGGTATTGCGAGCTGCGGCGAAGAGGCGGCGTGGGACTTCCAGAGCGCCGATGGTGATGCCGCCGGAGCCGGTGCCGCGGCCGACGTTGTTCATGGTGGCGTTGTAGGCGCGAGCGAGGCGGGTGATGGAATCCATCAGCAGGAACACGTCCTTGCCGGCTTCGACGAGGCGTTTGGCACGCTCGATGGCCAACTCTGCAATGCGGCAGTGGTTGCGGGCCACTTCGTCATTGGAGCTGGCATAGATTTCCGCGCCGGGCAGAGCGCGGCGGAATTCGGTGACTTCTTCCGGGCGCTCATCGACGAGGAGGACCATCAGGTGGAGTGAGTCGCTGTATTTTTCTCGCACGGCTTCGGCGGTGTGCAAGAGCATGGTGGTTTTGCCTGAGCGCGGCGGGGAGACGATGAGTCCGCGCTGGCCACGGCCCACCGGCGTCATGATGTCAATGATGCGGGTGGTGAAGCGTTCGGGGGTGGTTTCGAAGCTGAGGCGCCGTGTGGGGTTGATGGCCTTGAGTTCGTCGAAGTGGGGAAGCTTGGCGGCCTCGTCTGGTGGGAGACCATTGATCTGGGTGAGCTCCATGAGTTGAGGTCCACGCGAGCTTTCCTGATAGAGGCCGTGCAGCCACTGGCCGGGGCGCAGGTTGTGGCGGCGGATGAGTTCTGGAGGCACAAACACATCGTCGCGGGCTTGTTCGAAGTTTTTCTTAGGTACCCGCAGAAAACCAAAGCCTTTGGGGGCGAGTTCGAGCATGCCATTGGCCTCTACCTTGGGTCCTGTTAGAATCAGAGGACGGTTCGCTTCGGCATCCCCCCGGGTTGCATTGGGCTCGTTGCCTGATGCCTGGTGACGGTGTTGGCCTTGGTGGCCTTGCCGACCTTGATGACCCTGCCGACCTTGGTTGCCCTGGTTGCCCTGGTTGCCTTGGTTGCCTTGGTTGCCTTGGTTGCCTTGGTTGCCTTGGTTGCCTTGGTTTCCTTGGTTGCCTTGGTTGCCTTGGTTTCCTTGGTTGCCCTGGTTGCCTTGGTTTCGTTGGTTTCCTTGGTTTCCTTGGTTTCCTTGTT
>CAIKHZ010000203.1 GCA_903827375.1 Akkermansiaceae bacterium | reverse complement strand
CGGCGATGCCGTTCTTGCCGAAAACCAGGTCGTTCTGGTTCCAGATCATTTCTGTGAGATAGGTGATTTTGGCGGCGGTGGCGGGTGCCTTCAGCTGCAGGGTGATCACGTTGCCGTTCACTGAGCCCTTGGCCACCATGTCCTTTTTGTTATCCAGATAGAACTGGCCAGCCAGCGAGTCGAGCCAGATGACGGGTTGGTCGAACTCGAGGACGATCGAGTCCATTGCTGTGTTCGCAAAATACACCTGTTTGAGATTTGGTGCGGTGATTGGCTCTTGAACCTTGCGGCCGTAGAAATCCCGTTCGATGAGCGGTTGCATCAACCGGGCAAATTCGGACCAACCGGTGAGTGGATAGTGGCAACCGCCGGGTGGCTTGATGCCGAGCGTGGACATGACATCGAGGTTTGAGTAGAGTTGCGGAAGCGTCCGTTGCTTTTCGCGAAGGAGGTCGCCGTGTCCGCCACCCTGGCTGCATCCATTGGGCCAAATCTGGAATACATAGTAGTGCCGGATATTTGGCATGTCCTGTTTCCATGCGGCCGACATATCCATGAAGTACTGCTGATAGAGTGTAGAGCCGTATCCGTTGTCCGGGCCATCAGATCCTTGGTCGGCTTCACCTTGATGCCACAAAACGGCTCGGATGCCATGGGTCAGCCTTGCCTGTTGCACGCGCCACAGCATCCGTCCGTAGATCGTGGCGAGGGACGTGTGGTTGGTCGGCGATGGTTGGTGCTGGTCGATTCGGGTGCCGCCGGCGGCAGCCTGGATGATGCAGATTGGGACCTTCTGGCTTGCTAGCAGTCTTTTGGCTAATTCCATGCCCCACCATCCCAGTTCGGCCTTCTCGTCTTTTTGTCTTTTCCAAACTGCGGTGCACCACAGATTAGGTCTTTGGCCCGTGGTCTCTTTGATTTTGTTGAATTGATCATGAACCCAGTTTGTGGCATCGTCCCATCCTGTCGGGCCGCCGTAACTGCGAATCCATTCATGGGTCTCCGCCGGGGATTTGTCGCCCGTATCCGTTGCCAGGGCGTTGGATTGTCCTTCGATGAGATAGGCATCGCCGCACACGAGGTTGCTCACGGTTTGAAGCAATTTCTCGGTGGTGCCGGTCTTTGTTCCGAATTCCACCTTGTACTTGATCAGACCTGCCTTGAGCATTGTAGCTAGAGAGTAGGATCTGTCCGCGGCCGGTTTTGCCGATTCCGTCTTGATGAGTTTGTCGTCAGCATAGACTTTCAAGAACACGAGGTCGGCCGGTTGTTCCAATGTGCCGTTGTAAAAAAGCGTGCCTTCATTGTTGTCATCGCGGGCATAGAACTGGCCATCTTCAGGCTTTTCGTCCTTCGCGGCTATCCGCTGCACCCATGGATCATTCTTTGGTTCAGTTACCTGAATCGTAGCCGTAACAACCGTGGCTGCGCCGCCATTGTCGATCGCCGCCTTGACGGTGATCGGCCCGGTGTATTGGGAACGCTTGAGGATCAATTTTGCAGGTGTCATTTCTTTGCTAACCGCTCCGCCGGAAACGCTCCATTCACAATGCAATTTGCCGGCACCCTTGGCGGTCATCGCGTCGAGATTGCGAATTTCGGGCACCACTTCTATGGTGTCCCGGCCATTCCAATTTGAGGGCGCTTTCAGGGAGAACACGGGTTCTGGTATCGCTTCCTTGATCGTCACAGGTATGTCCTTGGTTTTTACTTCGTTGGCATACACAGCCCGCCACTGCAGGACGAATGACTGGTCACCTTTCACCCGCCCGGCATTCAGCGTAAATGTGTGATCGTCGACATCAGCGATGGTTTCCAACCCATCTCTCTTGATCACCCAGTAAATTTTCTGCGCGCCTCCAGCCGTGGCTTTCACCGTGGCACTCTTGCCTTCTAGCAAAGTAATTTCATCCGTCGAGACAGAGAATGCAGAACCCGCCTGCACCAGAGGCCCCACCAGCGTCTGCAGCGGCTTCTGGTTCTCGTACTCCATCTTCACCCAGTCGGCTGAACGGGTGACCTTTGATAGCCGAACCTCGTCAATGTCACCCACAAATTTGTAGTTGTTATACCAGCCGCCGATATAGATCCGGCTCGGGCTCTTGATTGCCAGCGGGGCGCTGGTGGATGTAGAAACTCCGTCAAGGACACCGTTGACGTAGATCCGTGAATCACCGTTCTTAAAGGAATGAACGACGTGAACCCATTGGGATAAGGGCAACGTGCTTTCACCGCGTGCGTCCGCTCCAGAAAACCAGCACTCGACCCTGATATGCGGCGGACTGAACAATTGCATGATCACTTTGCCTTGCGGATGATCGTTCCCCCAGCCCAACAGTGAGGCATTTGCCTGTTCTGCCTTGAACCACATTTCTGACGTGTGCGGGCTGGAACCGGTCGGATAGGCCGTAATCGTTTCACCCCCACAAATGCCCTTGCCTGTCTCGAAGTGTCGGCTTTTTCCGATGATGCCTGAAGAAGCGGTGGTGCCTGTATCCTTCGATTCAACCGTGCCGACCTCATCCTTGACCGCGTCATTCATGTGCCATACGCTTAGATAGCCATTGGACTCATTGAATACCGCTTGCCCCTTGGATTCTCCTGCGGCGTCAGTCTTGCCCCAATACATCTTGATCGCCTGGCGCGCATCGCCTTTGATCAACGGAATTCGCACCCACACGCTCGCCTTGCCGGTACCAACGTCCCAATCATCAATCTGGTAGGCCAGAGGCGTGCCATCGGCACTGGCGAATCGAAGGTCATCGCCGTTGGGCTTTGCCTGCCCGAAGTCGAACCAGTCCTTGCTCAAACGCACCAGCAAAGGGAAGTTCGCCTCGGTGGTATTGGCCGGCATGTTCGCACCTTCTTTTGTCGTTAGTATGTGAAGCGAGCCCGAGTGCTGCCACCCCTGATATTGGGCCGATGCCGACGCCAGCATGGCGAGATATACAATTGCACGTATTGTTAGTTTGGTCTTCATGGTATTGTTACTATTTAAAATTCAGTGTGCCAGGTCGCTGTTGAGGTGAATCACAGCCCCCGGTGTCATCGCTAGTTTCACGGATTTTTCACCGTAGCGCACTTGGCAGGCACTTCCAGTCAGGCTGCGAACCGTCGCCGATGTCAGTTTGCCGTCTGCCCACGCCATGTCCACCTCGAAGCCGCCGCGGGCACGCAGGCCCTTGACCGAGCCTGTGGGCCAGGCGTCGGGCAAAGCTGGAAGCAGGTGGATGCATCCCATGTGTGACTGGACGAGCATTTCGCCCACACCCGCGGCATAGCCGAAGTTGCCATCGATTTGGAAGGGCGGGCATTGATCGAAGAGATTTTGTGTGAACTGGCCCCTGACCATGCCGTTGAGGATTTTATAGCTGCGATTGCCATCGTGGAGGCGGGCCCAAATCGAGATTTTCCAAGCCCGGCTCCAGCCATTGGCTTCATCGCCGCGTGCGTTCATTGAGACTTTGGCTGCCTCGGCGAGTTTGGGCGTTGTCAGGGGTGAGATTTGGCGGCCGGGATGAACCGCGATGAGGTGAGAAAGATGCCGGTGATCCTCCTTCGGGTCGTCAAGGTCCGCCATCCATTCCTGAAGTTGGCCCCACTTGCCGATTTGCGGGCCTAGCAATCGGTCGCGAAGAGCTGTGATTTTCTCGCGGTATGACGCGTCCACATTGAGGGCATTGGAGGCCTCGATGTAGTTGGTGAAGAGATCATAGACGAGTTGCTGCTCATACGAGTTACCCTGTGCTTTTGGGCCATGCTCGGGAGATACACTCTCGGGGCTGATGAGTTTTCCGCCCGGCCCTTCTTTGAGGGCATCCTCCCAGAATTCACATAACTCCTTGATGATCGGATAGGCCCTTGTTTTGAGGTATTCCTTGTCCAGAGTGAATGCATAGTGGTCCCAGATGTTTTGCGCCACCCAAGCGGCGTCGCCGGGAACCCAAAGATAGGAAGCCCCGCCGAAGACTCCATTTTCGGAGCGCGTCATCCAGCCTCGATTGCTGCCGAATTCCTTTTGGGTATCGTCACGGCGCACTGGGATCACGGAAAACAACCACTCAGCCAGCGGGTGGAAGCATTCTGATAGATTCGCCTGATCGACAAACCAGTAATTCATTTGCACATTGACGTCGGTGTGATAGTCGCAGCGCCAGGGGGGATTGTTGTTGTTATTCCACAGGCCCTGCAAGTTGGCGGGCAAGCGGTTACGCGATGAACTGATCATCAGATATCGGGCCTGTTGGTAGAGCAGTCCTTCCAATTCCGGATCCTTGGCGTTGGCTTGCTTGTAGGCGGCCAATCGCTTGGATGTCGGCAGCGCGGCGACCGTGGCATCGGTCTTGCCGGTGTCAAGCGCCACACGATTGAACAGCGTCTGATAGTCCTTGAGCTGAGCCGCTAAAAGCGCGTCGTACGGACGTTTGCCTGCTTTGTCGAGCAGCTCCGTCACCAAGCGGTGTGGCGCTTCACCGGTCCGCCAGCCTTTGCTTCGCTGGTTGAGGTAGTCTGTCCCTGCGCCCACAAGAATCGTCAGCGTGGTGACGCTCTGGAACGTGATGCCCGATGGCGTGGCGGTTAGTGTGCCGCCGTCGGCGATGACCCGGATCTGCGATTCATATTGCAGGCCGTTCTTTAAGTGACCAGAAGTTGTTATCGCGTTAGATACGATGGAGGGCTTGGCGTCGTGTCCATCCTTGAAGGTGAGTGAGCCGCTGTGGCTGCCCGGCTTGTCTGCGGTGAAGCGAAACACCATGACTTGGTCGGGAAAGCTGGCAAACGCTTCGCGGCGGAAAACCACTCCGTCGCTGGTATAGGTAACCGTGTGCATCGCCCGGCCAATATCCAGTTCTCGCCGGTAGTTTTCAGCTGGCTTTGGCCGCGGCAGAGCCACCTCGAACTCGCCCAAATTCTGGTACATGCCCGTGTCTTTCTCGTCGCCTAACCATAGGCTGTCCTCGTTGATTTGGATCGTCTCCTTGTCGGCCGCGCCGAAGATCATTGCGCCCAGCCGTCCGTTGCCGATGGGCAGGGCCTCTGCCTCCCAATTTCCGGCCGGCGTGTCATACCACAGCACTTGCCTGGCAGGCGTGGAAGGCAGGGGAGCTTGGCCCATTGCCGTCTGTGCCAGCAACATCGCGACAAGGCTGCACGTTGTAAGGAAATTGTGATTCATGGCAATATTACTTATGAAGAATTGAGGTTAGGGCTGCGCTCGGCTGTTAACGTGTTGAAATGCGTCGTTTCTTTCAAATATTGATGAAATCTCATGGGGAGAGGTCGGCGAATTGGTGGTTCAAATTCACCGGTGGTCACAGGCACGCTGGCACAATTCCCCTCAATTACCTGTGCTAGAGCCCGTGAAACGTCAAAGTTGCTGTTGTTAGGTCAAGTTTTCTGCTTGGGAGGGAGACAGAATCTCGGAACACGGGGCTGCATGAGCACGGCGTTGACTTGTTTGGGTTCGTCAGGAACGTCTGATACTTCACACCGTGCAGGGCGGCGAATCGAGGCCCGCTGAGGCCTCTGGTTTGGTAGGCCTGGAGCAGGGGGAACCGTTGCTCCTGAGAAAAGCGCAACCGCCCGCTGCGGTCGGCCTTCAATATAGTGTCGTGCGTAGCAGTCATAGGTGGCTACGCTATGACCGCTACGCTACGCCAGCCAGAAAGTTCGTACGGTGCTTGGGGCTACGCTTACCGCCGCCTCAAGAAGTTTCTCGATAAGCTCGCCCTGCGCCGATCGATTCT
>CAIKHZ010000202.1 GCA_903827375.1 Akkermansiaceae bacterium | reverse complement strand
AGGTCAGCATATTTCCAAGCGCATATGAATCCGGGCCTGTAGCCATATTCATTCGGCCGCCCAAGGCCACTGAACCGGCACCTATCGCATAATTGGAGTGTTCCCAGTCGCCATCGAATCCCCCGATAGCGACTGATGCATAGCCGAATGCCTTTCCATATGCTATGGCTAGAGAGAATTTGCCCTCGGCATCTCCCTGATTGGCCGCAAATGAGTATTCTCCTGAGGCAAACCCCTGCTGCATGGCTGTCGAGTGACTACCGACGGCATAGGTGGTATCGCCCAAGGCGAGCGAAAAAGGCATGCTTGCCTGAGAACAGCGGCCGATGGCAATGGCGTTTTCCTGAGTGGCTTTCGCGGAAGCACCAATCGCCAACATGGCGAGATTTGTGAGCGACGAATTGGTTCCGGATTGGGTTGCGAGGACCGGGTAGCCACCGATGGTGGCTGAACTCGCCACCAACTCGCCGTAGAGATGTGTTTTGGTGGTGGACAAGTTGCCGATGACAATCGTGTTTGCACCCTCACCAACAGCCTTGGCTCCGATCACAATCGAATTGCTGTCGCTGTTATCTTTGCCTTTGGCCATGGCCCCGATGTAGATACTGCTCTGCGTATTTGTCAGAGTGGAGCCATTCGCCTGATAGTAGGCTGCAAAGGATCCCAAGATGACGTTGTTGTTTCCAAGGGTGTTGAAATAACCTGCATTTAGCCCCAAGGCCGTATTGCCAGCACCCATGGTGTTGGAATACAGCGCATACGGTCCGCAAGCGGTGTTGTAGTATCCGATGGTATTGGAATGCAATGCATTGGAACCAACTCCGGTATTGTTATATCCTGTGGTATTGACGCCGAGGGCACCAACACCTACAACCGTGTTGGCAGCACTATTGCCGGCTCCTCTGCCGATGCGCACGCCGTTGATATAGGCATCCATGGCGCTGCCGATTCCGCCCGCTACGATTAGAGCGCCGGTAATGGAGGACGTAGCCGGGGTAATGGCACTCACCTGAAGGGTTCCGTTGCTGAGTATCAGCCCGTTTTTGAGGGTGAGTTGGGCGGGAAATATGGCGGCTCCGTTGGCGGCAGCTTGGAGTGTTGGGACAGTGTTAGTGCCGAAGAAGATGCCTCCGCTGGTTCCGGAAGCTGGTATTCTGATTCTACCATTTTGAGGATCCAGGACAACACCTTCTGTGCCATCAGACCTATAAAGAGATAGGTTATTTGATGAATCCAGCCTCATTTTGTTACGAGCCGTCGGGGCTGGGGTGATTGCGTCGCGCCAAAGGAAGGACCCCTGCGCCAGGGCAATGTCGGAGGTGGCGGTACCCAGCGGATTGGATGCATTGGCGGGCAGCCAATTGAGTGACAGATCGCCATTGAGGCCCAAATCCACACCGTCGGTGAAGCAACCCCAGCCGGTAACGGTTAGGTTGGAGTCAATTGTATCTCCGACAATAGGCATGGCGATGACATATTGGTTTGTTAGTATTACCAGTGCCGTGAGGCATGCTGGCAGGCGGCTTTGTGTGAATTGGAGTTGATACGGTTTCATGTTATTATTTTTGTTAGTTTCTTACAATCACCCTGATTCAATTGATTGGATAGGATTTAGCAAAACCATTGATATATGCCAAGTGAAATCTGCAATATTTTCAATTCGGGCATTTTGTTGGGATGTAATTCGTTCATAATCAAGGGTCTAATGGAGGTCAGTTAGGAATGGTTTATTTTCGAGAAGAAGCAGGGCATTTTGCAATGACAGTTGGGAGTGTTGCACGGGATGGCCGTTGTAGCCGTGGCGGAGGCACGGTGGAGAGCCAATGGATAGCTGACAAAGGACTCCCGACGCCCTTGGGTTAGGTCTGACCAAGGGGTTGCGGATTTCGAGCGTGTGCCGGAGTGATTTTGAGCGAAAGAAGCTGAAAAGGCGGCTGAGTGGGCGGTGTATAAGGACGGGCGACTGACGAGCATCCGCAGGTGCGGTAAGGCTCGGCAGGGAGCCAGGATATTTGACAAACCAGAGCAAGGAGAGATTCATGAGAACCGACACGATCGATAGAAAACCGAAAGCGCTCAGCGCCAGCTGGCTGCTGAGTTGCGGCCTGTTCCTACTGCAGTTGAGCAGCGTCAAAGGATGGGAGCCCTCTGCCGAAGAACTGCATGCGGGAATTCAAACCGGGGACCTCAGCGGCTATTTTTCGAATGTTTCCAACTGGCTCAATGCCCGGTTGCAGGCTGATGGCAGGCGGATTTCAGAGGCGACGCTCAAAGGCATGCTGAAGGATCCGGCATTTGTGAACGCTCTGGACCAACGGCAACTCCTTGCCAAGATCGGGGTCAAGGAGAGCGCTGCGTTTGCCAAGGCGAGTCCAGCCAACCTTGAGTTTCTGAGCGGGTTGCTGGAGAATTCACGGGTGATGGATTTATTGTTGGAGGCGGTGGGTCCCACACCAATTGCCGCCCGGGATGACAACAGTTACCGGCTGGCGGTTAGCTCTCTAGAGCTGTGGATGAAAATTTTGCAGGCTGATGGAGACGCGAAGGATGGGATCTATCAACGGCTGGCGATCGCCACGGCGTTGCGTCCGCCCGGCACCGGCAACCGTGGTGCCGGCGGCCAGAACGACCACCC
The DNA here is from genome assembly GCA_903827375.1 of Akkermansiaceae bacterium. Lineage (GTDB taxonomy): Bacteria > Verrucomicrobiota > Verrucomicrobiia > Verrucomicrobiales > Akkermansiaceae > Luteolibacter. Next base: position 13,196 of record CAIKHZ010000202.1, on the reverse strand, counting down.
TGCAGAGCCGGTCGCCCGCTACCTGCATTTCAAGAAAGCCCATCAGAACCGGGAGTTGTTTGGGAGTTTCGACAATTTAACCGTCTGGGAATACCAGCACGTGGTATCGTCATGCGCATCGGATGCGGACCTAACGTGGGGGAGGGAGATGATCAACAGCTGGCGACCCGACCTGAGGAAGTGCGAACAAGTGGTGAACTCGACCAGCGAGGTGTGGCGGCGCAATTCGCCGATTGAGTTCAATTCAAGTTTCAAGAATGTGCTGGCGGGTGGCGGCAAGTGCGGGCCGCGATCCTCGTGGGGGGTGTTCATATGTCAGGCATTTGGGATACCGGCGATCGGGGTTGGGCAACCGGCGCATGCCTGCATTGCGGCGAAATCCGCCTATCCGGAGATTGAGCCGCAGCCCGGCAGCGCATGGAAAGTTCTGCAAGGGCGGGGCTGGGAGGTGTCGAGGCTCGACGGGACCTCGGGACCAGTATTTCTCGAGGCGATGGCCGAGCGCTCGCATCTGGCCGAGTTCTCGCAAATCGAGCACCTCCGCTGGCTGGCATCGGCACTCACTGAGAAGGGCGCGGTAGCGCTCGTCAAGGAGGTGGCGACCAAGATCCGGGAGACGGCGCCGGCCGTGGTGCCCGCGCCGCCTGTCGCGTCGGTGCCAGCAGTGGCGGATGCGGCGGTGGCGGTGGAGCCGGGGACGATTCATGTGGAGGCGCAGCGCTTTGCCAAGAGTTTTGCCGAGGCCGCCTATCCGGCCGAGCAAAAGGGAGAGGTGCTGGTGATGGATGGTTTTACCGGCGGTAAGCAGGTGTACTTCCAGCGGAACATGAAAACCAGCCGGGTGGACTACACGATCGATGTTCCTAAGGCCGGCAGCTATGACTGCGTGGTGCGGGTGGCCGTCGTCAACGTGGACCAGGTGCTGGACGTGGGTGTTGGCGACAACAAGCAAGCGACGATCCGGATTCCGAACACGAACGGATTGTGGACGACGACTGCGGCGGTAGAAGTGAAGCTGGACAAAGGTCCGCAATGTTTCAGTATCAGCGCGCCGATGGAGCGCGGCATCTCCATCCGCTGGTTCGAGCTCAAGGCCAAGTGAATGAAACCCATTACAACCAAAGCATCATGCATATATCCAGTCCTGTCCGTCGTTCTCACAAGAGCCATCCGGTCTTGTTAAGTTTACTCGTGGCCAGCATCCTGCCCGCTGCGGCTGATGTGCGCCTGCCAAATATTTTCACTGACAACATGCTGCTGCAACGGGACATGCCGGTGCGGGTTTGGGGTTGGGCGGATGCGGGTGAGTCGGTGAGTGTCGCCCTGATGGGCACCACGGTGGCGACCAAGGCCGACGACAAAGGCCAGTGGTCATTGGAACTGCCAGCCATCAAGAGCGGCGAGAATTTGGAACTCACCGTGCATGGCAACAACAGCGTGACATTGAAAAATTTGGCAATGGGGGACATCTGGGTGTGTTCCGGCCAGTCCAACATGGCGATGGCACTGAAGCCGTGCCTAGGGGCCGCCGAGGACATTCAAGCCGCAGACCTGCCGAAGATCCGCCACATCAAGATCAAGAATGTAAAATCCGGCCAGCCCGAAGCAGACACCCAGACGGCCACGCCGTGGCAAGTGTGCACACCGGCGAGCGCTCCGGGGTTCACGGCTGTTGGATTTTATTTTGCCCGAGAAATCCAACAGAAAACCGGAGTTCCCATCGGGATCATCGATACGAATTGGGGCGGCACCCGGATTGAGCCGTGGACTTGCAGCGAGGAATCCCCACCCGTCAATGCCAAAGCCGGGAGTGGCGAACTGTACAACGCCATGATTCATCCGTTAGTGAAGCTTCCGATCAAGGGCGCGCTGTGGTATCAAGGGGAAGCCAACGGCAAAGAGGGTGAAACGTATTTTGACAAGATGCGGGCCTTGATCGGTGGGTGGCGCAAGCAGTGGAACGAGGGGGATTTTCCGTTCTATTACGTGCAACTGGCCAACTATCAAGCGCCGTCGGTGGATCCAGCTGGCGGCAACGGCTGGGCGAGGCTTCGCGAAGCCCAAGCCAAGGCGCTGACGATTCCAAAGACCGGCATGGCTGTCATCATTGATACGGTGCCGCTGGCCCAGTCCGGCAACATTCATCCGGTTAACAAGTTTGATGTCGGGCTGCGCCTGGCTCGGTGGGCGCTGGCCCGAGACTATGGCCAAAAGGACTTGGAGGTTTCCGGGCCCTTGTTCAAGGCACTGATCATCGATGGAGGCAAGGCACGGGTGGAGTTCGAGCATGCCGGCTCGGGACTGATGCTCGGTAAGAAAGATGGCCGGGGAACGGTGGTGGAAAGCAAAGGCGAAAAGCTTAACCGCATCGCCATTGCCGGAGCTGATCAAAAATGGTTCTGGGCCGAGGCGGTCATCGACAACAATACGCTTGTGATATCCTCACCCGAGGTGAAGGAGCCAGTCGCGGTACGCTATGGTTTTGAGATGAATCCAGATGGGGCCAATCTCTACAACAAGGACGGACTGCCAGCGTCCCCATTTCGCAGCGACGCTTGGTGAGCTAACCGTCGGGCTGAGCAGGCACGCTTGCATCGGCGGGTTGGTTGGGGCATGGTGAGTTCATCGGCCCGCGCGGGGTCATTTTACCATGCTTGCATTTTCATCTTGTTGGAATAACAGCCGCCACACCGATGGCGAGTCGATGATTGAGGAAATCATCGCACTCGGGTTCTCCCATATTGAACTGTCCCACGGCATGAGCGTGGCCAAGGTGCCCGGCATCCGCAAAGCATTCAAACGCGGAATTTTCACCTGCTCCGGAGTCCATAATTTTTTCCCCTCACCGGTCGAAGTTATGATCGATGCTCCGGATGCGTACGAATTCACGTCACACCGGCCGCCTGAGCGCCAACGAGCCATGGACCTGACATTCCGGACACTGGAACTCGCCGCCGAATTCAGTGCGCAATACCTGGTGTTGCACATGGGCTCTGTGCCACTCAACCCTCACAAGTGGAGCCGGCGACTCACCGCCATGGTTGCGGAGGGACGCCAAACCCATCCGGAATATGTGAAGGCCAAACTCGAGTTTGTTAGGAAGCGCGAGAGAATCGGACCGCTCTACTATCAAAGGGCTCAGGATGCGTTGGCGACCATTGCCGAGCGGGCCGCCACACTGGGCGTGAAGCTTGCGATCGAATCGCGTTCACACTACGAGGACGTGCCCGACGAGCGGGAGATGGAGCGGCTGCAAGACCACTTTTCGGACAACCCGTGGGTGGGCTACTGGCATGATTTCGGCCACGTCCAGCTCAAGCACAACCTTGGCCTGCTCGATCATTACGAGTGGCTGGAACGCATTGCCCCGCGGATCATTGGCGGGCATGTGCATGATGTGGAATGGCCTGCCCGCGATCACCGGGTGCCGTTTTCTGGCACGCTGGATTACGCGGCGATTCTGCGGTTCTTTCCGCCAGACTGCCCACTGGTCTGGGAACTGAGCCCAACCCGTGAGGCAGACGACATCCGTGAGGCCTTGTCCGTTTGGAAGGAAAAATTTCCAGATCGGCTGCCACAGTGACGGATTTTCCGGCAGCAGCAGATTTATGAAGAGAAATTTTTCACTATTTCATTTTGTGGTTGCTTGTTGGACTGGACATGGTTTTCATAAGGCATGTTGCGTTACGGAAAACTTGCCCGACAAGCTGTCTCAGTGATCAGTTATGTTGCGGAACGATATGAGACGGACGCGCCTGCCATTTCCTCAAGTGAAATTGGCCGGGCTCGTAAAATTCCAGCGGCGTTGGCGGCCAAGCTCTTGAGCCAGGCGTCTGCCGCGGGCTTGGTGCTGGGGACGACCGGGCCTGGGGGGGGGTACCGTCTTGCCAAGCCGCCTGGGGAGATTCGCTTGGTGGACATCGTCTCGCTGTTTGGGCGGACCCAGGAGGAAAGCTTGTGCCCCTACAGTTTGGACTGGTGTGGCAACGGCGAACCCTGCCCTCTGCATAATGGCTTTAACGAAATCCGCGAGCATGCCCGAGCCTTTCTCGAGGATACTACCCTAGCCGTCTTTGCAAAAAAAGAGGTGCCATCACCCGATAAAAAGTCTGCTGATAAAAAGCCGGTTACCAAAAAGGTGGCTGCTAAAAAGGTGGCTGCTAAAAAGGTGGCAGCTAAAAAGGTGGCCGCGAAAAAAACAGCCGCGAAAAAGCCGGTTAAGAAGGTTTAGCGCAGCTGAACCACTGCAATCTGGCTGGTGATCCTCAGCGCCGCCGCGGACAAGCTGAGCGTGCCTTTGGCTCGTTTTCCCGGTGCCACAGCCACTTTCCGAGGGCCGCTAGCCAAACCAACGCGCCGATGGACCACGTCCAAGCCGCATAAATATGATGGGACACGCGTTGCGCCGGCAGGAAATCCGAGCTCATCCGGGTGGCGGCGGCCAGCAGCACCAACCCGGCAGCCCAGCGCAGGCAGCGCAGTCGTCCGACTAACAGATCATGCCTGCCAGCATGGCCGAGAATGACCCGGGTGCTCACAGCAAGCGTCACAAGGCCAAATCCCGCGATAAAAACCAAATGCAGGCTGCCGGCGCGGGCACTGGGCCAGAAGGCCGCGGCGACCCACCCTGTAAGCATGGCGATGATTGATAGGCGCACCACGTTGCCGGTGGTCGAGGAGATTTTTGCAGGCCGGAAAACCGGGGTTTCGATGGCAAACCAGGCGGTAAGGACCATCGCCCGCAGGAATTGCCCGAGCATTGGATAGCCGTACACTTCGAGGGCGAAGCTCGCCGGCATGTGCAAGCCCCAAAACACCGCAGCACCGACCCGCGCCCACCAACCCGCCGGCGGTCGCGGCGAATCCTCAAACGAGTGGCTGCTAGGCAAACCGAAAAAGCGGGGCAGCAGGTACGGCCCGACGCCCATCAAGGGCAGCAGCAACAACCCCTGATAGAGCCACAGCTTTGCCCACGCCAGCCCAATCACGCTCAACCACTGACCCTGCTCCCATGCCAAGCAGGCCGTCGCCAAGGCTCCACCCAACAATCCTGCCAGCGCCAGCACAAACCCAGGCGGCGGCGTGTCACGATGGCCAATGACCCAGCGTAGTACCAGCCCGCAAAACAACACGACTAGCAGAACCGAGAAAATGCCGTCTGCCACTGCCACCCGGCCGCTGCCAGCGCTCCACACCACCCCGGCCCACAATCCGAGGAACAGCAAAAATTCACAGCCAAACCAGCCGCGATTGCCCGCCAATCGTGGAAATGCCGTGCCGAGAAACCCCAAAACAAAGGCCCCGAGGAAACCCTCGATCATCAGTCGTGGATGCGCCTCAAGCGGGTTGAAGCCTATCCATTGCCTATAATAAAGCGGCCACAGCAATACCCCGATCATTCCCGCCAGCATCCCCAACGGAAAAAACACCCGGTACGGCTCCTCTAAAATCATGCTCCACCAACGTCTCATTGCTTGCCAATTCTCATGACTAAACCAACCCAAATCAAGAATAAACCATCGCGAATCTTTCACGAGTGATGCTGCAAGCCCATCGAATACCGCTAAAACCAGAGTGAACGATGCCCTGAAAACCCTTGATTTTTCAGGCAAATGAAAAAAAATGCGATGAAATCGTGGATTTTGGCATTTCCGGCTTGCCAGTGGCCAGACGTTTGCTAAACCAACCGCCCCGCGGCGGATCCGGACAGTTCCGGTGTCGTCACGCGGTCACGCGAAATTCCCGCATATCATGGCACGTATCTTAGGCATTGAAATCCCCAACGAGAAGCGCATCGAAGCTTCTCTGCCCTACATGTTTGGCATTGGCCGCCCGACCGCGGCGAAAATCCTCGAGCACGCCGGCATCGACCCGAACATCCGCACCGGTCAGCTCACCGAGGACCAATTGGTCCGCATCGCTCAAGTGATTCAGGCTGAGTCCATCCTCATCGAAGGCGACCTGCGCCGCGAGCGCCAGACGCAACTTAAGCGGCTGACCTCGATCAATTGTTATCGTGGGATCCGTCACAAGCGCGGCTTGCCGGTACGTGGCCAGCGCACCCGAACCAATGCCCGTACCCGCAAGGGCAAGAAAAAGACGGTGGGCGTGAAGAAGTAATTTCCCTTAAGTACCTAGAGTTTTTCCCCTATGTCAGACGAAGCTATCACTCCCGTTCCTGCCGCTCCTGCGGTGGTCAAACCCGCCCCCGCCGCCCCCGCTGCCGCACCGGAGGCCGCTGCTGAGGGCATGCCCCCCAAGACGGTCAAGCGCGACATTTTCGCCGAAATCGGTGGAGGTGAGGAGGAAATCAAGATTCACAAGGCCAAGGGCGCGAAGAACGTCCTTCGTGGCATTGTTCACGTCACCGCCACATTCAACAACACCTTGGTCAGCGTGACCGACACGAACGGCAACTCGATCGGTTGGTCGAGCGCCGGCAAGATGGGCTTCAAAGGTTCGCGCAAAAGCACGGCCTATGCCGCGCAAGTGGTATCGCAGGACGCCTGCCGCCAAGCCATGGGCCACGGCCTCAAGGAAGCCGAAGTGCGCGTCAAGGGTCCGGGTTCGGGCCGCGAAGCCGCCGTGCGTGCCGTCCAAGGCTTGGGTTTGGAAATCCTCTCGATCCGTGATGTAACGCCCATCCCCCACAATGGCTGCCGCCCCAAGAAGGCCCGCCGCGTGTAATCCCTATCAATTTCAAATAAACAGAACATGGCACGTTACACAGGTCCCCGCGCGAAGATCAGCCGCCGTTTCGGCGTCTCCCTCTTCGGCCCGTCCAAAGCGCTCGAGCGGCGCAATTTCCCGCCCGGTCAGCACGGTGTGCGTGCCGGACGCAAAAAGAAGAGCGAGTATTCCGTCGCCCTTGGTGAGAAGCAAAAACTGCGCTTCCAATACGGCGTGTTGGAAAAACAATTCCGCAAGTACTACGAGGAAGCCGCCCGTCGCCGTGGCGTCACTGGCGTGATCTTGCTGCAATTGCTAGAGACGCGTCTTGACAACGTGTGCTATCGCCTCGGCTTTGGCAACACCCGCCAGGCCGCCCGCCAATTGGTCAATCACGGCCACATCTTGGTCAACGGTCATTGCGTGGACATTCCCAGCTTCCAGTGCAAGCCCGGCGATGTCATCAAGGTCGGTGGCAAGCCATCTTCCAAGCAATTGGTGTTGCGCATGCTCGACCTGACACAGGCTGCATCCGTCAAGGACTGGCTCACGCTGGACCGCGACAAGATGGAAGCCACCATGTCCCGCGTGCCGGCCCGCGACGAAATCGATCCTCTCGTGAACGAGCAGCTCATCGTCGAGCTTTACTCGCGCTAATGGCCTGCCGTCAGGCGAATTCATCTCTCAAAAACGTCCGGGTCGCAAACCCGGGCGTTTTTTCTGTCTTGGGGAGCGCCGGCATTCTGCCAAGCCTCGTGATCCAATGCGCAGGGAGGCGCTCAGGACATGGTTCCATGGTTCGTCATTTCGCAGGGAAGAGTTCACTGTGCGGTCCAGGCAAAGACAGCGGATTAACTTTGACCTAGGGCAAATTCCAAGTAAGATAGTTGGCTCTACCCCCTACTTGCCGCTCCCATGTCCGACCCGCTTTTTACCCCACTCCAAATCGGAGACTTGCTGCTGCCCAACCGCCTGATCATGGCACCGCTGACCCGTTGCCGAGCCTCTGCCGGCCGCGTGCCCAACGCGCTGATGGCCGAGTACTATGTGCAGCGCAGTTCCTTCGGGCTGATTTTATCGGAAGCCACGGCGATCTCGCCGCAGGGCGTCGGTTACCCGAACACCCCCGGCATTTGGTCGGCCGATCAAATCGCCGGCTGGCAACTGGTCACCTCTGCGGTGCATCAGGCAGGCGGCCGGATATTCATGCAACTTTGGCATGTTGGCCGCATTTCCGATCCGTTCTATCTGAATGGCGAGCTGCCGGTGGCACCCAGTGCTATCGCCCCGGGCGGGCATGTGAGCCTTATGAGACCTGCCAAGGATTTTGTTACGCCGCGTGCCTTGGAAACCGCCGAGATCCCCAGCATCGTCGAGGACTATCGGCAAGCCGCGAAAAATGCCAGAACCGCCGGGTTTGACGGCGTCGAGATCCATGGCGCCAATGGCTATCTGATCGACCAATTCCTCCAGGATTCCACCAACCAACGCAACGATGCCTACGGCGGTTCCTTCGAAAACCGCGCCCGCTTCCTTCTGGAAGTGACCGATGCGGTGGTGTCGGTGTGGGGAGCGGCGCGAGTGGGCGTGCATCTTGCGCCCCGTGGCGATGCGCATGACATGGGCGATTCCAACCTCTCCGAAGTCTTCCATCATGCCGCCCGCGAACTCGGCAAGCGCCAATTGGCATTCCTCTGCGCTCGCGAATCCCATGACCTGCCAGCCCTCGGGCCCTCGCTCAAACAAGCCTTCGGCGGTGTGTTCATCGCTAACGAAAATTTCACCGCCGAGAGCGCCCGCGATGCCATTCGCTCCGGCGCGGCCAATGCGGTGGCCTTCGGCAAAGCCGCTATCGCCAATCCCGACCTCGTTGCACGGATGCAGAGCGGCGCGCCGCTCAACCCGCCCAATCCAGCCACCTTCTATGGTGACGGCCCGACGGGCTACACCGACTATCCGGCGCTCCCCGTGTAAGACGAAGGGCTAGCCATATAGGCCGGGCTTTCAGCCCTCGAATATCATGATGACGCGTAATCTTGGGCGTTGCTCAAGATTGGCATCGGATCAGAACTCATTGTTCGACACCGCTTTCGACAACGGATCGCAAAAGTGGATTCCCTAACTGTCAGCTGTGCGAGGACGAGTAACGAATCTAACAAATGTTACCGTGCGAGGACTGACCCCATCGTCCGCCGCTACAAAACAACAAATATTTGTGCGGCTCCTGGGTCTGAGGGCAATTTCAGGGAATCCAACTTGCGCGCAACTTTGGCCTTATTGAGGTCGAGCACTGAGTTCTGAGGATATCTGGCATTGCGGGATCAATTGCCGCCGTGCTTGGGATCGTTGAACGGATTGACGTTGGTACCGGCGGTTTCACTGGGCGCAGCAGAGTCGTCAGTGATGATATCATCGAGCAAGCGCTTGATGCCGGCCTCGGCGAGGTCGCTGCGCGGATAGATGCCGCGAGCCTTGAGGAACCAAGCGAGGGCAGTGCCGGTTTGCTTGGGTGTTCGGCCCTCAAACTGTCGGGCTCGATCGAGGGCCTTGGTGAAATCGGCGACCTTTGGGGCGAGCAATTCGAGTTCTCTGCCGAGTTTGGGGTCATCGGGGAATTCCTCGCGCAGTTGGGCGAGTTGCTCCCAGGCTGCGTAATTTTGGCCGACCTTACCAAACTCGGCGGCCTTGCCGAGGGCCGCCTCAATCTTGACGATGTTGGTTAGAATCTGCTTGATGGCATCCTCGCGCTTGGCGTCGCCTTGGATGACGGGAACAAATTCGTATTGGCGTTTGAAAATTTCGCGGAAGTTGCGTTCGCTCAGCAGGCGGTCGAAGTCATTGCGAGCGGTGAGAGCGGGTGCGGCATCGGTGATGAGTTTGCGAAATTCCTCGAGCTTGGGATTGGTGGGCCAAATCTCGGTGGCGGCACGGATTTTTTCGGCAGCCTTGTCATTTTCGTGAGCCAGCAGGTGGGCTTTGGCTTCTTCGATGGCGAGGTCGGAGGCAAGCGAGTAGCCGGATATGGCACCGTCCATCTTGGAGGAAGGAAAATCCTTGGCGGTAGCCTTGAGCTTGGTTGCCAGTTCCTTGCCTTTGGTGAAATCATGCGCTTGCAGAGCTCCGTAAATCTCGTTGAGGTCGCGGGTATAGGCGAGCACCTTGAGTTTTTTCTCCAGAGGGAGGGTGGCCACCGGACCGAGGTACTCGCCAAGGGCAAAAGCTTCCATCAGGCGCTGCGAGGCGGAGTGGAGCTCGCCGCGTTCCAGCATGAGGTTGAAAGCTTGAACGTACTTCTCAGCCTCGCGGACGGCTTCGTTAGAGAACGAATCCAGCGACGACACGGTGGGGCTCACGCCCATCGATTGGGTGAACAACTTGGCGACGTCCGAACTCTTGTCGATGCGCAGGGCGGTATCGCCGTCCTTCCACACCTGATTGTAAAAGCGGGCGGCCATGATGACATGTTCGAAGCGGCGCTGCATGAACCATTGCACCATATTGACCTGGTATTGGGCCTTGGTGGTGATCGTCTGGGCTTCAGTGCGCAGGATGTTGGACTTTTTGAGGGCCTCGATTTCGAGGATGCGGCGCAGGGTGTCGGCGTATTTGAGCGATTGCATGCCGGCACCCGGGTTATCGGTCGAGGCGGCAGAACTCTTCGCACCGTTTTTGCCGCCGCTCACCGGGGTGGCGGCAGCCACGCCGGGCGGCCTGTCATGGCGCGCATGCCAATCGGCCTCCATCTGAATCTCCTTTTTTTCCTGTTCGATGGTGGCATTGAGTTTTTTCAGGCCATTGCCGTCCTGCTTGGCGAGCATGGCGGTGTAAACGGCCTCGGCGAGGGTGGTGCAAATGTTGGCATCGCCCGGATAGGTGGCGGCGCGTGGCAACATTTTGAAGGCTTCGTAGAGGTTGGGCGAGGGCTGGTGGAACGGCGATACCGTGGCCAAAATCTCCGCGATCCTCTTGCGGTATTCCAAGGTCGCCTCATCACTCTCCGGCGGCTGGCTGAGAAATTTTTCATAGCGCGCCTTGAGCAGGCGGTTATCACCCAGCGGGATGGCGATCCCTCCCACGGTGATGGTTTCCGCCGAGGGATCGAGCATCGGAATTTCCTGGCCGAGAGGACTGGCTGCAGGCTTTTGTTGGGGCCGCACCGCCGTATCCTGCGGAGCACCGGGCTGTGCTGCGGGCTGGCCCGAGGGCGGCGTGTAAACCTGGCCCCAAACCGTGCCGGAAGCCAATAGGAAGAAGCAAAGATGCGGTTTCATGGGAGGCTGATGCGGATGATTGTTAGAGGCGATTTACTGCGGTAGCGACGGGGATGCCGCCTTGGCGGACTTTGACGCGCATGGCGTAGCGCTGCTCGCGTTCGACGTTTAGATTGTTGAAATTGGGGGGAATCTCGATGCCGATCAATTCGTCGCCGCCCTTGGTGGAAACGCGCAGGCTGATAATTTGGCCACGGCTGGGGGTCCATCGGAGTTTTTCATCGATTTTACCTTCGATGGAATATTCGTTACCGCGCAGACTGTTGCCGTTTTCGAGGAAATCATCGACGTTCAAGGTGCCTACATCCCCAAAGGAGGGCTTCTTATGCTTGAACAATGACTGACCGGCGACGATGGCCACCACCACCGCTGCGGCAATACCGATGAGAATGCCAGGATGCAAACTGGAGCTAGCGCGACGGGCCATGGTGCAGTGGGGATGGAAGTGATGAGCAGGACGGGAGGAACTTACCCATGCAAATGAAAAAATCGAGGCCTAATTCCGGATCAATCCCACTGCGGTCGGCGAGCCCCCGCCCAAGCGACGATGAGGGCCACCCCGATGTGGGCAAACAGAGTGTAAAGGCAAGACGTTTGGAGCGAGAGCGAGGTATCGATGACTGACTTGACGGCATCATGGACCTGGGTTTGGAGGGAATCGACGGAGCCAGACCATGCCCAATAGGCCGAGATGAACGGGCGGGTGAACCCTTCAATGTTCTCCGGCAGGGCCAGCACAGCACCTGACAGCGGGAGTTGAAAACCCACCAAATAGATCGAGAGCAGCGACGCCTGCTCGGCGGTGCGCATCATCGAGGAAATGGCCAAGCAGATGGCCGTCATGGAGGCATTTACCAGCAACAAGAAGCCGGCGTGTTGGAAAAACTCGCCGCGGAACGGGCCAAAAAAGTTGACAAAAAACGCCATCCACAGCGACTGGGCGATGACCAGACAAGCGAGAAATGCCACCTTCGAGGCGAGATAGGCGGACGGTCGCAGCCCTCCGAATTTTTCTTTTTCGTAGATTGGGCGTTCGCCGGCGATTTCGCGGGCCGAATTATTCGAACCCATCAGTGCGAGCAGCACCACCTGGAACATGATGATGCCCGAGACGGCCGAGCCGACCTTGGCTTGGTCGGCTCGCACGCTTTGCTGCTCTTGGACTTCTGCGGCGATGTCGGATTGGTGGCTATCGGAGAAGCGGCGGATATTCAACGATGCCTTGTCACTGAAAAGGGTGACGAGAATCGGGAAGCAAATCAAGATCGCCAGTTGCAGAAAAACCTGGCCGCGATCGCGGAAGAAGATCCGCCAGCGGCGCGACAGCAACGTGACGAATTGGCTGAAAAAGCCCGGCACCGGCAGTGCCACGGGGGCTGGGCGGGTGATCGGGGGGCGCGAGGTATCGGCGGAGTCGGCGCTAGGGGCCTCCCCGTCATCTGTCTCGGTGCTCTTGCTGTGGGGTTCCGAGGCGCTGTGGGGCAGGTGCAGGCTGCCGCTGGCGATGAGGACCTGGCGGTTGCGCTCCAACATGTGGAAATACGACTCGCCGTGTTTTTGCCAGGAACTTTGCCAACGCTCCGCAGTTTGAGTTGCCAGTCGCGGATAGACTTCCTCGCTGTCCTTCACCGAAAAATAGTGGGTCAACTTCTCCGGCGGACCGTGAAAGGCCAGACATCCTTCATGCAATACCAGTATCGAATCATATAACTCCAAATGCGCCAGCGAGTGAGTCACCGACAACACTATCCGCCCGTCCTTGCGTGATAAATCGTGAAGCAGACGGACAATTTCCCGCTCGGAGCGCGGGTCCAACCCCGATGTCACCTCGTCACACAACAGAATCTTCGGGTCGGACACCAACTCCATCGCCAACCCCAACCGCCGCTTCTGGCCGCCGGAAAGCACCTTGACCGCCCGGTCACTGATGCCCACCAAGCCGGCTTCCTCCAACACCCGGTCAATGCGCTGGTCCAACTCGGCGGTGTTGCGGCAGCGCACTCGCAAGCGGGTCGCAGCCTCCACCGACTCATCGACGGTCAGCGGGTCATAGGCAATGGAAAACTGCGGCACATAACCAATTTCAGAGGGCTCGAAGTCGCCGCCTTTCGAAAGGTCCCGACCGTCCCAAAAGAGCGTGCCGGAGGACTCCGGATTGAGGCCGGCAATGGTCTTGAGCAGGGTGGTCTTGCCGCAACCGGAAGGCCCGACCAAGCAGACAAACTCCCCGGCTTCCAGCTCAATGCTTAGGTTTTT
>CAIKHZ010000201.1 GCA_903827375.1 Akkermansiaceae bacterium | reverse complement strand
TGCCGACGTTAACCAAATAGGTGATACCCCTCATGCACGACTCGCCAAATTCGGGAGATGCTGGGGTTTCACAGTGGCCGAAATAGGCTAGCAGGGCTAGGCCGGTCATGGCGATTCGGTCGCGACCGATCCATGAGCCATCCGACTGTTGATTAGCTTTGAGCCAACGCAGGCCCTTGAGCACTGCGTCCTCGCAAGCGGGAGTGCCGCCATTTTCGTTGAGGCGTTTCATGCGGTCCTGTTTTGAGCAGCGCATGCCCATGTTGCCCAGGCCGTGACCGTCGCCGACGCCATTGCCGGCACCGTTGCCCAAGCTGGTGCCGCCCAAGCCCCCGGCGATTGAGGACACTTTACCCAAATCAGCAGTCTGATCGGGGATCATAAACTTTGCCGGGGCACCTTCAGCGAAGATATGTTTGACCTTGGAAATTGGCGTGGTTTGAGCAAGTTTGGCAGTCTTGACTTGGTAGCCGGTTCCACGCTGGCCACTGCCTCCGCCCAGAGTCATCATGTCTGCTGGCGGTTCCGGAGCACGGATGATTTGAAAAATCCAAATTGCTCCGAGGATCAGCACGATGGCGTGCACAATGATGGCGCAAGTCAGGGGGCCACCACCAAGTCGGTCCCAAATGGTGAGCTTGCGCGGCAGGGTCGCTTGTGGCAGCGGATGCACGAACCGAGTGGCAGGAGCCCCTTGGGCGGCCGCTCTGAGTGCATTGATTTGCGAGGGCGGCGCGAAGGGCGTGCCGCTGCGTTTCAAGCGGGGAGTTGGATGATTGGCAATGCCTGCCGGAGCGATGCTTGGCCTCGGTTTAGGATCGATTGCCTTCTGATGGGTAGGTGATGACTCTGTGGAATGGATCATGGCTTTTGCTTGACGGCGTCACTGGCACGCTGGGTATTTTGCAACTTCGGATGCTTGGCAAGTGCTTGCAGGGTGTCCGTGGCGAGCGCGTCTTGGTGGAGTTCCTTGGCTGTTTCATAAGCCTGCCAGTAGGCCTCCGCGCAAAGGTCCGGGCAGTTTTGATAGGCTAGATAGACCCGTTGATAGATCGCATAGGCTTTGCGGCGAAGTTCCAGCGCTGCGTCGGTCTCGCCCTTGTCCGCCTGTTTACGCCACCCTTGGGCCTGCAACAAATAGGCGCGGCCAGCGGGCTCGCCGTGGAACTGTTTATCCCCCACGACTTGCAGCGCCAGTTTGTCTGCGGCCTCATCGCGCTCGAGTTCCACCAGCGCCTGCAACTTGCCGAGGGTGGCTTCCTTGAAGCGGGGCGAGTCGGGATGACTCTCCAGTACGTCTTCGAATGTCTGGAGGGCCTCGGCGGATTGCTTGCGTGCAAGCGCCACGAAACCAAGGCCGACGGGTCCCGCATCTCTGAAGAGCGAATCCTTGCAGTGCTCCACGAGTCGTTTGAACATGTTGGACGCGTCATCCAAATTACCCCTTTTGAGCAGGATATTGCCACATAACTCCAACAAGGCCGGGCTGAGCACGGAGGGATCCTTGGCATTGTTGGTGGCGATTCCCTTCAGATAAAGCTCGGCCCGATCTGAGATCTTCAGTGCCTGACAGAGGCGGGCGCGGGCATAATAAATCCGGGCGTTGGCGGTCAGGTTGTCCTTACCGTTGATTGCCCCGTTGAGCAGTTCGACGAGTTGCTTGTCGAGCGCGTCCGGATCGGGTGCTGGGGTATTCTTGCGAGGGACAAGGGTTTTGACGAGTTGGTCAAGGATTTCCTCGACCTGCGCGTTGGCAGGATCGGTGATGCTGGTTTTGAGTTCGTCGGCAAGAATCTTTATGGCCCCATCACCCGTTTCACCACGGGTTTTCATTTTGACCACCCAGTTCGAGGAGACCTGTGCCAACGGACTGGAGGGCTTGCGTTTGAGAAATTCTCCGTGCAGTGCAGCGATGCCGCTCCAGTCCTTGCGGCTTTGGAGAATCGTGGTGGCGGAGTCCAGCGCGCGTTGAATCACGTCGTCCGGGCTGTCGCTCCATACGGCCTTTCGAAATGCCTCCAACGCGGCATTCTCATCCTTGCTTTTGAAGTAGGTATCAGC
>CAIKHZ010000200.1 GCA_903827375.1 Akkermansiaceae bacterium | reverse complement strand
TTCTTTGTATTCGTGGTTGTTTGAACAGAGGTATCGGGCAGATTGCCCGGTACCTCTGCTTGTTTCATTCCTGCACCGCCTAAGTCCACAGGGTTGGCCCCAGCAGGGAGGCGTCGTTGCACCTGTTTCTTCTCCGCTGTATAAAATATTTCCCGGATTCGAGGATTACAGGTTGCGTGTCTGGTGGCCACCCTCTAGCTTTGGCCCATGTACACCCAGATTGCCTTCATTAATTCGCCACAGGATTGGATTGTCATCTTGCTGATCGTGATGTTACTGTTTGGTGCGAAGAAGTTGCCCGAGCTGGCACGGGGTGTTGGCAAGAGCATGGGCGAGTTCAAAAAAGCCCGTGAAGACTTCGAGCGCGAGATCACCACAGCCGCCACCGAGGTCAAAACCAAGGAACCCGCCGCCAAAGAACATCACGAGTCCTGACCCCGGGCTCGGATTTTCTGCGCGGTTTTCCAGCTCGGTTTTCCTGCTTTGACAAGCCCCGCGTCCTGCGCCAAGGTCGCGGCTCACCCTACTACGCATTTACCTATGGCTTACGATCTCATTGTCATTGGCGGTGGCCCGGCGGGCTACGTCGCCGCAATCCGCGCCGCCCAACTCGGGAAAAATGTCGCCTGCGTTGAGGCCGATCGGGCAGGCGGCACCTGCCTGAATTGGGGTTGCATTCCGACCAAGGCTCTGTTGAAAAATGCGGAGTTGTACCACACGCTGCGGCATAAGGCGGCGGAATTCGGCTTGAAGATCGATGGTTTGTCCTACGACTGGTCGGCGGTAGTTGGGCGTTCTCGCAAGGTTTCCGGGCGATTGGCTGGGGGTATTGAATTTCTGCTGAAGAAGAACAAGGTCGATTACATCAAGGGTCTGGGCTCGATCGATGGGCCAGGCAAAGTCAGCGCTGCGGCTGCGGATGGCAGCACCCAAATTCTGGAGTCCCAGCACATTCTCATTGCCACCGGATGCAAGTCGCGAGGCCTGCCGTTGTTGCCTTTCAATGGGACATCGGTGATCAGTTCCAAGGAGGCGATGGTACTTGCCACACAGCCCAAGGAATTGGTCATCATCGGTGCCGGGGCCATCGGCGTTGAATTTGCCTATATCTACAATGCCTTTGGGACCAAGGTGACGCTGGTTGAGATGTTGCCGCGAATCCTTCCGGTGGAAGATGACGAGGTT
Organism: Akkermansiaceae bacterium; assembly: GCA_903827375.1. GTDB lineage: Bacteria > Verrucomicrobiota > Verrucomicrobiia > Verrucomicrobiales > Akkermansiaceae > Luteolibacter. Next base: position 74,072 of record CAIKHZ010000200.1, on the reverse strand, counting down.
GGCGAAACCCTCGAGAAATCCCTGATTAAACAGGGCATTCGCTGCCTGACAAACACCAAAATCACTGCCGCCGCCGATCACGGCGACCACGTCGAAATCACCGTCGAGGGCCCTAAGGAAAACGGTGTGATTCGAGCCGATATCTGTCTCGTGGCTATCGGTATCCAACCGGTTTTGCCCGGCGGTATGCAACCGACCCTCACCGAACGCGGCTACATCCAAGTCGGCGCCCGCTATGAAACGTCGCTGCCCGGCGTCTATGCTGCCGGTGATATCACCGGCCCGCCATGGTTGGCTCATACCGCGTCGTTTGAGGCGGTCCAAGCGGTTGAGGGACTCTATCTGCAAGGCCACACTCCGCGCAAGGTGAAGAACTTCCCGGGCTGCACCTATTGTCACCCTCAGGTGGCCTCCGTCGGCAAAACAGAGCGCGAACTCAAGGCCGCTGGGGTCGCCTACAAAGTCGGGAAAATCCCGTTCATAGCTATCGGCAAGGCGATTGCCTCCGGCGAATCTGAGGGTTTTGCCAAACTCTTGTTCGGCAAGGCACATGGCGAATTGTTAGGCGCGCACCTTATCGGCGAGAATGCCACGGAGCTCATCGCCGAAATGGGGCTGGCCCTCGATCAGGAACTCACCGCCGAGGAAATCCACGCCACCATCCACGCTCATCCGACGATGTCAGAAGTCATCCACGAGGCCGCACTCGCTGCAGAAGGTCACGCGATCCACGTCTAACACAGGAACACCTGATCTTGTGTGAGCGCCCAACTGGCTGATGACAGCCAGATCGAGTAAACGCAGCTTCAGAGGTGCCCTTCGATCTTTGACTTTGAGACTCTTCCCTCTCAATCAGAAGCGGTAGGACGTCGCATTGATTGTGAAAGATGGCATGCCAGCCCGGGCGAGAACGGCGGGAAAAATTCACATTCGCAGCTTGACGAGAGATTGCGGGGCCCTAGATTGGCGCTGGTTTTCGGCCACGGTCGGAAGAGATATTTGCCAAGTCCCCCCACAGTTTCCCCTTTATCGTCATGATTACCCGCATTCTAACCGGCCTTATTGCAGTTGCCAGCGTGCTGCTCGTATCTTGTTCCCCCTATCCGGAACACCCGAACAGGGGGCCAAAATCTGCTGTCCAGCCAAGCGCGGCGCAAGCCGAGCAGGCCAAGCTTCAAGCCCAGCAAGAGGCAAAGAAGCGGGCGGAGGAGGAGAAGCGGATGCAAGCGCAAGCCGAGCAAAAGATTATTGAACCGGTCCATGAACGGGAAGTAAGCCCGCCTGACAAGCCGACACCTGTCGAACCGAAGCGTTTTGACTGGCCGACCGCCAAGAAGGTTCCCGGCAAGGAGGGCGTTGTGCTGAGCCCGTACAACAACATGCAGGTAAGCATCCGCAATGAGGATGGCACGCTCATTCCCAGCCACACACTGGTGAGCGACCCGACCTACCCACCATCGGAGAAAAAGCGCTTCTTCGTTCCCTGACGCACCCTGAGTAGGGCGTCCCCGGCCAGACGTCTGCCGACAACAAGCGGGTCTGAGATGGCCGCTGGCAGTGGCTGACGGAACCCCTTTTCCCACAGCCTTCCCTTGACGGGTGGGCTGTTTTGGTCAAAGTGACCCGCGCTCCCCCCCTTGTCCTTGTCGTTCCACATCCTTCGCATGGCCAGATCTTCCCTTGTCACCCTGATCCCGAGACTTCCCGCTTGCCTCGCCTCGCTGGGCTGCTGCTTGCTGGGATCCTGTCATCCCTATCAGGAACGCCCGCCGTATCGGGCCGCGCCCCGCACCCTCCCAAGACCCGCACCTGCCGTTGTTCCCGCCGCCGCACCTGCCGCCGCACCTGCCGCCGTTCCCGCTGCCATTCCTGCCGCTGCCATTCCGGCCACACCAGCTGTGCAACCCAAGGCCCAGACCAAGCTGCCTGCCACGCCTCCTGAGCCACGGGCTCAAAGCACGGCCGTCCGTCCGCAACCAACGCCTGCCAGCCAACCCACGGCTGCGCCGCCGCCCAAGCGTCCGCCAAATTCCACCGCCGGGAAACCCCCGTCTGTAGCCGCCAATGCGGAGTGGCCAGTGGCCAACCCGGCACCCGGCAAACCGGGCTACGTCCTGAGCCCGTACAACCACAAACTCATTCTCGTGCGCGGCATCCCCAGCGGTGCCGTCGTGCCCGACCCTGCCACCCCAGACTCTGACAAAAAATATTTCCGCGTCCCCTAACAAGCCAGTCTGGTCCGGCCATGACGGTTGCTGCAACCTGCTCCGACCCGGTCTGGCCCGCACATGCCCAGTGGCACTTTCCGAATGAGAGACACCTTTCCACAAATAGCCGTTCTCGGTGGCGGGCTGCTGGGCGGCTCGTTGGCCCTCGCGCTTGGCTCGCTTGAGAAGCCGCCGCTAGTCCGGCTATGGGCACGCCGCGAGGTGACGCTGGCGGAGGCTAGGTGCCGCGGCATCGACCATGCCACGACCCGTCTGGACGAAGCGCTCGCCGGTGCCAGCTTGGTCATTTTGGCGGTGCCGGTCGGGAGCATGCCTGAACTGGTGCGTGCGGCGCTGGCTGCGGGATTGCCGGACCCTTGCCTGCTCACCGATGTGGGTAGTGTGAAGCAAACGCCGCATCAGACGATTGCCCCGATCTTGGCACATTCCCCGGTGACCTTCATCGGCAGCCACCCCATGGCCGGTTCCGAACAAACCGGCATCTCCGCCGCCGACGCTCGCTTGTTCAACGGCGCCGCCTGCCTGCTCACCAACGACGGACTGGCCCCCGCCCCTCTGTGCACCGCACTGGAACGCTTCTGGCAAGCCATCGGCTGCCATACCACTTGGATGAGCGCCGCCGCCCACGACGCCTCGGTCGCCCGGATCAGCCACCTGCCCCACATCCTCGCCGCCTCTGGTGCCCGCATTTGCCTCGACGACCCAAGCCTCGCCCGCTTCGCCGGCGGTGGCCTGCGGGACACCACACGGGTTGCCGCAGGCAATCCCGACATGTGGGCGGAAATCCTCATCGAGAACCGCGAGTCCATCGTCGGACCCCTGCGCGAATCACTCAACGACCTCGCCGCGCTGGTGACCCTTCTGGAGGCAGGCGAACAAGAGCCAACCCGGCAGTGGTTGGCCACCGCCAAGCAGCGACGCGACGCGCTGACTCTGGAAAAAAAGCAGGAAACCACGAATTTCACGAATACCGAGTGAGTTATGCCTTTTCAGGCATCACCCACCGACCTAACGTCAGCCATCCTCCTTTTCAGCCATGTCCGAACTCCGCGTCACAGCCATTGCATCACTCCATGCCGAATTCAGCGTGCCGGGGGACAAGAGTATTTCCCACCGCGCCGCTATTTTCAGTGGCTTGGCTAACGGCCTCTGCAGCATCCGCAATTTCCTGCCCAGCGAAGATTGCATCAACACCCTCAATGCCATGCAGGCCCTCGGTGCCCGCTACGAAGTGCTCGAAGAACTCTCCGGATATGGCCCAACCCAGCTGGTCATCCACGGCCGGACCATGCAATTGAGCGCTCCGGCCACGCCGATCGATTGCGGCAATTCCGGCACCGGTATGCGGCTGCTGGCAGGATTGTTAGCAGGCCAATCATTCGACTCCGAGCTTTTTGGCGACGCCTCACTCTCATCCCGGCCGATGGGCCGCATCACCAACCCGCTTGGCCAAATGGGTGCCCGCATCGAAACCCGCGGAGCCAAGCCCGGCTGCGCCCCGCTGTTCATCCATGGCAGCGCCCTAACGCCCATCACCTATCAAATGCCGGTGGCCAGCGCCCAGGTGAAAAGCGCGGTGCTGCTGGCCGGCATGTTTGCCAAGGGAACCACCACCGTCATTCAGCCGGCCGAGACGCGCGATCATACCGAGCGCATGCTTGCGGCCTTCGGAATCGCCACCCATCAAGACGGCCAAGCCATCTCAATTGACGGCGGCCAAATTCCACAAGCCTGCGAGTTCAGCGTGCCTGGCGATATTTCGAGCGGTGCATTTTGGTTAGTTGCTGCCGCCGCGCTGCCGGGCTCGCGACTTCTGCTCAAAGACGTCGGTCTCAATCCGACCCGCACCGCCATTCTCAAGGTCCTTGGCCGGATGGGTGCACACATGATAGAAACGCTCCAGCATGCCACAGGCGAGCCCATTGGCAACGTTGAGATCCACGGAGCTCCGCTCACCGGCACCACTCTTTTGGCCGAGGAAATCCCCAACCTGATCGACGAAATCCCGGTGCTCGCCGTGGCTGCGGCCTTGGCCAGCGGCCGCACCGTCATCCGCAATGCCCGCGAATTGCGCGTCAAGGAAACCGACCGCATCACCACCGTGGTCAACAACCTCCGCGCCATGGGCGCCGAGGTGATCGAGTTCGACGATGGCATGGAAATCCAAGGCGGCCACCCGCTGCACGCCGCCGAAATTGATAGTTTTGGCGACCACCGCATTGCCATGGCCTTTGCCATCGCCGGGCTTTTTGCGGAGGGTGAGACGATCATCCGCAACACCGAATGTGTGAACACATCCTATCCCGGCTTCGCCCATCACCTGCAGGCGATTTTGGAGCAGCGCTCCACGCCCGACGCCTTCACCCTCCCCACTCATTCCCATCTGTGACATCCTCTCCCCACTTCGCAATCGCCATCGACGGCCCAGCCGCCTCCGGCAAAAGCACCCTCGCCCACCAACTCGCCACCCGCCTCGGCCTGGTCATGGTTAACTCCGGCGCCATGTACCGCGCCGTCACCTGGCAAGTCCTCCAGGAAAACCTCGACCCCCACGACTCCGCAGCTGTACTCAACCTGCTCGCCGGGCTTGATATCCAATGTGGCGACGACGGACTGAGCTCCACCATCACCATCAACGGCCACGACCCCGGCAACGCCCTGCGCAGCGAAGCCGTCAACGCCAATGTCTCCGTCATCGCCGCCATCCCACAAGTGCGAGACATCCTCGTCGCCCTCCAGCGCCAGTACCTCACACGCACCAACGTCGTCATGGAAGGCCGCGACATCGGCTCCGTCGTCTTCCCGGATACCCCATACAAAATCTACGTCCACGCCGACGAACACGTCCGCGCCGCCCGCCGCAGCGACATGGGCGAAATCGACTCCGTAGCTCAGCGCGATGCGGCCGATAGCAAGCGCGCCACCGCCCCGCTCATGATCGCCAGCGGTGCCACCGTGCTCGACAACTCACACCACTCGATTGAAAGCAGCGTGACCGCCGCCCTCGCCATCCTCAAACAACAGGGCCTGCCACTCTGAAGATCAGTTTGTGGAAATTTGTTAGAATCTACCAATTCCATGATCCATGATTTTTCCACATTGCCAATGACTCATAACCGAAACCTGCCGCGCAGCGGCCCACCTCGATGACATGGATTTACTGGCTAGGTTGGATATCCCTCGGCTCGGCGTTCCGGGCATTTTACGGCTTGCGCATTGAGGGACGCGAACATCTGGTGAGTGAAGGGGCGGTGCTGGTTGTGGCCAACCACCAAAGTTATATGGATCCGCCGCTGTTGGCGAATTTGTATGACACACCCATGTTTTTCCTTGCCCGAAAAACACTCTTCCACGGCTTCTGCAATTGGCTATACCGCCAGTGGAATGCCTTCCCCGTGGATCAGGAAAAACCCGATCTGGCTGGCCTCAAACAGGTCATTCGCCTGCTCAAATCCGGCGAGAGGGTGGCCATCTTCCCGGAAGGTTCCCGCACCTTGGATGGCTCCATCGCCGAGGCCGCCCCGGGCGTCGGATTCGTCGCCGCAAAATCCGCTGCCATCATCCAACCGGTGCGCATCCGCGGGGCCTACGAGGCATTGCCACGTGGCGTCAAGTTCCTGCGTCCTTCGCGCATCAGTCTGACCATCGGCCCGGCAATTCGTTTCAGCGCGGATGAGTTAAAGCAAGCGGCCAACGACAAGGGCGGTTACGATCTGTTAGCCAAACGCATCATGCTCGCCATCCACCAACTCTGAAAACACGCTGGCCTTTGCCAGCACCCCTATCCGCTGCGTCATGACCTCGCCCGCATCCCATCCGAACGACCCCTTGCATGGCATCACGCTCGAAGCCATCGTGACGTATCTGGTCAACCAACACGGCTGGGAAGAGATGGCCCGGCGCATTCCAATCCGCTGCTTCCTCTTCGATCCAAGCATCAAGTCCAGCCTCACTTTCCTTCGCAAAACCCCCTGGGCTCGTACCAAAGTCGAAGATTGGTTCGTCAGCGATTCCATCCGCCGAAACCTTTAGTTCGAAAAAAAACTTTCATCCGGCCTACTTTATGGATTGCCGGATTATTAAGATTTGTTTCAAATCTCCGCCAAGGCGTGGCAAAACTGTTTTTTGTGCATGCCGGCAGCAGTGCAGTTGATCCCAGCGTTTGTGCCCGAGTCCCATAAAATTCTCATTGCCTGTGGTGGCACAGGCGGTCACCTCTTCCCCGGCATCGCAGTGGCGGAAGCGCTGGTGGCGCGTGGGCATGAGGTGCTGTTATTGATTTCAGAAAAGCAGGTGGACGCACAGGCCAGCGCAAAGTACTCCCAGCTGCGATTTGCACGTGTTCCGGCAGTGGCCAAACCGCCGACGTGTTCGCTGCGCATGCTGCCATTTTTGTGGCGCATGTGGCGCTCACTGCGCCAATGCAACCGCCTCATCGACGAGTTTGGCGCAACCGCTGTGCTAGGCATGGGCGGCTTCACCTCGCTGCCTCCTGTCTTCACCGGCCACCGGCGCGGCCTCCATACCTTCATTCACGAATCCAACGCACGACCCGGCCGCGCAAACGTCCTCACCAGCCGGTTCTGCACCGGTATCTTCCTCGGCCTCGAACCCGCTGGCAAATTTTTCCTGGGGCGCACCAGCGTGGTGACCGGCACGCCGGTGCGGCCGGAGATTTTGGATTTGCCATCACGGGCGGAGGCCGCCGCGACCTTGGGCCTGGATCCATCCCTGCCGACGCTGTTAGTGACCGGCGGCAGCCAGGGTGCCCATCGCCTCAACGAACTTTGCGCCCATACCGCCGCCAACCTGCCACCTAACACCCAGGTGCTGCACATCGCCGGCAACACCGACTTTTCCCGCATATCCCAAATCACTGCCGCCAATGCTGCCTACCATGTCCTCGGCTTCTGCGACCAAATGCCCGCCGCCTACGCCATCGCCGACCTAGTCATCGCCCGCTCCGGGGCTTCAAGCCTAACTGAAATAGCAGTCGCAGGCCGCCCCTCGATCCTGGTCCCCTACCCGTTCGCCGCTGACGACCACCAAACGCGCAACGCCGAAATCTACGCCAACGCCGACGCTGCCATCCTGGTTCAGGAATCCGACATCAACCCGCAACAACTCGCGACACTAAGCCGCTCAATTCTCCTCGACCCGGCATACGCCAAACGCATGGGCGAAGCCGCCCGCAACCTTGCCATACCCGACGCCGCCGAACGCGTCTGCACCGCCATCGAAAACAGTTTTTCTTCCGCCGCATGACTGATCTAACACAACGCCTGACCCGCCAAGACCTCCCGCTGCACATCCACCTCATCGGCGTGGCGGGCTCGGGCATGAGCGGACTGGCTCTGCTATTGTTAGGCTTGGGCCACAAAGTCAGCGGCTCGGACCGGGTGACCACTGCGGAAACCGAACGCATGCAGGGCGTGGGCCTGATCTTTTCCTCACCCCACTCTGCAGCTGCCGTCCAAGGCGCTGATGTGGTGGTTTTTTCCTCAGCCATCCGGCCGACCAATCCGGCCTACGCGGCGGCGCTTGCCGCCGGTATTCCGCTGCTGCGGCGTGCCGAGTGCCTGGCCGCCATTCTCCACACCAAGCGCGGCATCATCATTGCCGGCACCCATGGCAAGACCACCACCTCGGCGATGACTGCCCACGCCTTGCGTGAAGCGGGCCTCAAACCCAGTCACTACGTTGGAGCTGAGATTCCGATTTTGGGTAGCAACGCACGCTGGGCTGCGGAAGGCGAGCACATGGTGGCGGAAGGTGATGAGAGCGATGGCACGCTCGTGCTCTATCACCCCGAGCACGCGGTCATTCTCAACATCGAGCCCGAGCATCTCGATTTCTATCGGGACATCGAGCACATTCGCGAGGTGTTCACCGCGCTGGCCGATCACACGACCGGCAAGCTGGTTTATTGCGCGGAAGATCCGGTCGCGCACGAGGTATGCAGCGGCCGGACCAACGCGCTTTCTTATGGCTGGGAGGATGCCGACTACACGGCTGCCGACGTGCGCGATCTGAAGGGATCCTCGGCCTTCAAGGTGAAGAAAAACGGCCATGTCCTCGGCGACATTGAACTGGGTATTCCCGGCAACCACAACATCCTCAATGCCTTGGCCGCCATCGCCTTGGCCGATAGCTGCGGAGCCGAGTTTTCTCTTGTCGCCCGCGCCCTGGCGACCTTCGCCGGTGCCAAACGCCGCTTCGAAACGAAGTACTTATCGCCCCAATTCCGGATCATCGATGACTACGGCCATCACCCGAGTGAACTGGCCGCCACGCTTCAAACCGCCCGCTCGCTCAAACCTGGACGGCTCATTGTGTTGTTCCAACCGCACCGATACAGCCGCACCCAGGCGCTTGCCGAAGACTTTGGCAAGGTGCTGCAAGCGGCCGATCGGGTGTTTATCACCGACGTCTATCCAGCCTCGGAACCCCCCATCGACGGCATTTCTGGCGAAACCCTCATCGCAGCAATGCACCGCCACGGCATCGTCCCCGCCACCTCGGTGCCCGATCTCACCACCGCCCATCACGACGTCGGCAATTCCCTGAAACCCGGCGACTTGCTGCTGACCCTCGGTGCCGGCAACGTCCACGAAGCTGGCGGACGCATCGCCGCTGACCTCAAGGTGCTTGAAGAAATGTGCGCACTCATGCCGCCGGGCGAAATCACCGGCAGCCTGTATGAACCAATGAAGCGCCATACCACCCTGTTGGTCGGCGGCCCCGCCCAATACTGGCTCGAGCCTCACAGTTTTTACGGCTTTGCATTTCTAGTCGAATATTGCCGCGCCCGTGGCATCCCGGTGCGCGTCGTCGGCCGCGGCTCCAACCTCCTCGTCCGCGATGGCGGCATCCGCGGCGCTGTCATCCACCCCACCGGTGGCGTGTTTTCCGATGTCTCGTTGGACGGCCGAGGCCTCATCGTCGCGGGTGCCGGCGTGCGCCTCAAAAAACTCGCAGGCTTTGCCGCAGCAGCCGGTATTGGCGGCTTCGAATGGATGGAAGGCATCCCCGGCAACGTCGGCGGTGCCCTCCGCATGAACGCCGGTGCCATGGGCATGGATACCTTCGAGCAAGTCGTACGCGTCACATTCTTGGATGAGGACGGCGTCATCCGCACCCGCGAACGCGCCGAGATCCAAGCCCACTATCGCAACGTCGCCGAACTGCGCCGCAACTTCGCCCTCCAAGCCGTTTTCAAAGGCAAACCGGACACCTCTGCCAACATCAAACAACGCTGGGATGATAGCCGCGAAAAACGCCGCAGCAGCCAACCGCTCAGCGCCTCAGCCGGCTGCGTGTTCCGCAATCCCGAGGCAATCGCTGCTGGCAAACTCGTCGATTCACTCGGCCTCAAGGGATTGACCATCGGCCATGCTGCAGTCTCCGACGTCCATGGCAACTTCATCATCAACCAAGGCGGTGCCACCGCTGCTGATATCCTCAAACTCATCGAAACCATCCGCCACCACGCCCAACAACAACGCCACATCGAACTGGAAACTGAGGTGAAAATCCTCGGCGACGACGAAGCTCAATTCTAAGTCTGATACCTCTCCCCCCATGCTGTCTTCCAAAACTATCGCCGTCCTGATGGGCGGCCCGGGCTCCGAGCGCCAAATCTCACTGGCCTCAGGCACCGCTGTGCTCAAAGCCCTCACCGGCCTCGGACTCAATGCCATCCCCGTGGACGTCACCACCTCCCGCCTCAATCTGCCCGCCGCCACCGATCTGGCGTTCAACGTCATCCATGGCACATTCGGCGAAGACGGCGAATTGCAGGATTTGCTGGAAAATCTGGGAGTCCCCTACACCGGAGCCGGGGCCGCCAGCAGCCGCCTGGCCTTCGATAAAAACCTCGCCAAAGCCGCCTTCCTCGCCCATCGGGTGCCTACCCCACTCGCCGAAATCGTCCATGTTTCCACCGCTCCACAGCTGCCATCATTGCCGGCTCCGTTTGTTGTCAAACCCCCGCGGGAGGGTTCCAGCGTAGGTGTGCACATCGTGCATGACCAGGCAGACGCCGCCGCCGCCATCGCCGACGCAGCTCGCTATGGCAACGATATTTTGATCGAGGAATTTATCCAAGGCAAGGAACTCACCGTCGGAATCCTCGACGATGCGGCCCTGCCCATCGTCCACATCGCCCCGCGCGATGGCTTTTATGACTTGGCTAACAAGTACCCATGGCTCAGCGGCAGCGCCGGCAGCGATTACTACTGCCCCGCCGCGCTGGATGCCCCAACCACCCTCCTCGTCCAACAGGCGGCACTCGCCGCCCATCGCGCACTGGGCATTGAAATCTATTCACGGGTTGATGTTCTGCTAGACGCGCAAAACCGGCCCTATGTGTTGGAAGCCAACACCATTCCCGGGATGACCGAAACGAGCTTGCTGCCCAAAGCTGCAGCCGCCCTTGGCATCTCATTTCCTAACCTTTGCCTGACCATCGCCAGACTCTCTCTCAAGCTCCGCCAACCCGCCTGACCCCCCCCAAAACCCGCCCCCTCCCATGAGGCATCATACGAACAAATCCCGCAACGCCGACCGCCACGACGTGCTCCACGCCCGTGTGTGGTCACCCCGGATGGCACGCATCGGATTTTTCAAGTTGCTGTTTCGCAGCTTCAAGCCGCTTTGCCTGCTGGTCCTGCTTGCACTCGCTGGCTTGGGCATCCGCTACGGCCTCCGCCGGGCACTTTATGAGAATCCGGACTTTTGCCTGCAGTCCATCGATCTCAATCCCAACTCAGGCATCGACGAACTCGACTTCGTCAAACTGACCGGCATCAACCTGCGGGCTAACTTGTTTCAAATCGACTGCAAGGCACTGGCCAATTGCCTGCGCAAGGTACCGCAACTCGCCGACGCCCAAGTCCAACGGCAATTGCCGGGCACCCTGGTGGTGCGCGTCACCGCCCGCACTCCGCGTGCCTGGATTAGTTGCCCGGCCGCCGGCATCCCGCGCATTCGCGCCGCCGGAGCCATGCTGGTGGATGAACATGATATCGCCTATCAGTGCCCTCCTCACCAGTTAGAGACAGCTGCAGCCCTGCCCATCATCGCGCTTCCTGCCCGCAACAAACAACCCATCACTTCTGGAAAAAAGGTTCTCCAGCCGGAGTTGCAACGGTGCCTTCGCCTACTCGCCAGCGCGAACGAAAACGATCCGGATACCCCCCAGTGGATCGATTCCATCCAACAAACCAATGCCTGGTCAATGTGCCTAACGACCCGAGGTGGCACCGCCGCCACCGTGGGCTTAAGCGATCATACGAGGCAACTCACCAACCTGCGTTCAGCCCTCAGGCATGCCCAGACCCATGGATACGTCATGGCCACCATCAACCTGATCCCAAGGGAAAACGTCCCCATTACCATCGCCAATCCAAATCCCCCACCCCCTCCTGCACCTGTCGATCCAACACCCGCTGCCGACGACCTAACACCGACCGCCTCTGCCACCCGCGACGACGACGACGAAAAGCAACTGCCGCGGGCGATCCCCGTGGCCGTTCCCGTGGTGCCTGCAAAAACCACCCCGAAAAACGTCACAAAAATCATTCCAGAGCCCACCACCAAAGCCCTCCCGAAAACCAACCCTGCTTCGAAATCCACCACCGCCAACGCGCCAAAAACAACCGCCGCCACGCCGAAAACCACCTCCACCGCTGCTTCGAAATCCACCGCGCCAAAAAACACCTCCGCCGCTGCTTCAAAAGCAACCACCTCCACCGCGCCGAAAACCACCTCCTCCGCTGCTTCAAAAGCAACCGCCTCCTCCGCGCCGAAAACCACCTCCACCGCTGCTTCAAAAGCAACCGCCACCGCCGCACCAAAAATGGCTCAAAAAGCCATTCCCCGAGCCATTCCGGTGGCCCTCCCTGTGGCCATCCCCGTAACGGATTTCGCCCCCAAGCCCAACCATCAGGCTCGCCGCATTCGCGACGAGAAATCAATCCCTAACAGGGACTAAGCTACCTATCAACTTCCAAGCCTATGGCACGCCACTCAAAAATTCATGTCGGTCTGGAAATCGGCACCAGCAAAACCTGCATCGTCGTCGGCGAGGTCAAGCCTGATACCGCAGTAAAAATTCTCGGCATCGGCACCACCAAAACCGCCGGTGTGCGCAAGGGGGAAATCTATGACTTTCCGCAGGCTCGAGCCTGCCTCAAAGACGCCTTGGTCAAAGCGGAAGACGCCAGCGATGTGGAGATCGGCAGCGTCTATCTGGCCATCACAGGTTCCCATATCCAGGGACTCAACAGCCGCGGGACCTTCCGCCTCCCCGAAGGCCAATCCATCGTCGCCCCGGAGCACGTCGAAGAGGCCCGTGGCATCGCTCGAGATGTGCACATCCCTCCAGATCACGTCCACATCCATCCGATCATCCGCAATTATTTGTTGGATGATCTCGAACACCATAGCAGTCCCGTCGGATTGTACGGCAAGACCGTCGAGGCGGATTTTCATATCGTCCACGGCATGGGTGCACGCATCCAAAACAGCATCCGTCTGGTGCGAGAAACCCCGCTGGAGGTCGATGACATCGTCTTCTCACCCATCGCCACCGCCCAGATGGCACTCGATGACGAGCAGCGCGAACGCGGTGCCCTAGTCATCGACATCGGCGGCGGCACCACCGATTACGCTCTCTATCTGGACGGCGCAATCGCCGCATCCGGCTGCATCCCGGTCGGCGGCGATCATATCACCAACGATATCCATCTGGTAACCGGTCTCGCATTTTCCAATTCCGAAAAACTCAAAATCATGGCGGGCGATGCCTCGCCGGATCTTTCCCGCTCGGTCGGTGTGGCCAAGTTGGTGGACGACCGTGGCTATGCTGAGGTGGAAGTGAGCCGCAGTATTCTCAATGAAATCATCCGCCAGCGCCTCGAGGAAACCTTGCAACTCGTTTACCAAAGACTGCCCCAAGATTCTGTCAAATCCATCGGCGCGGGCATTTTTCTAACCGGTGGAACCAGCCTGATGCGCGGCTTCAGCGAGCTGGCCTTCCAAGTTTTCGGGCGCGACATCTATCGGCCCGAACCGCCGGAAATCAGCGGCGTGCAGGCCAGCTTCAAAGACCCGCAATACGCCACAGCCATCGGCCTGATCCGCTACGCCCAAATTTTGGAAACCGAGCGCGCCACCCCTCCCGGTCTTTTTGGCAAAGTCAGCCGCCTGTTCTGGCCCTTCGGCAAATAAATCCCCCCCCTTGACCCGCCCCTACCTCTGATCTAACCAACCTATCACCATGATTCCCTATCATCGCACACCCCAGCCCACCCTGCCTAGTTCCGCCGTAAAAATCGTCGGCCTTGGCGGAGCAGGCGTCAACATGCTCGAACGAGTGGCCCTCGATGGCACTGAAGGTGCCGAACTACTCGCCCTCAACACCGACGTGCGCACCCTCACCGGCTGCGTCGCCGGGGAGAAAATCCAACTCGGGCGCGACCTAACGAAAGGATTGGGGGCCGGTGGCGATCCGGAGTTGGGCCACCAGGCGATGCTTGAAGCCGAAACCGAGATCCGTGATTCACTGAGAGGCCGGAAAATCGTCTTCTTGTGTATCGGGTTGGGCGGAGGCACCGGCTCGGGTGGCGCGCCCATCCTCACCCGAATCGCCCGTGAGGAAGGTGCCTTTGTCGTTGTCTTTGCCACCATGCCCTTTGCCTTCGAGGGCCGCCGCCGCCGTGAACAGGCGGAAACAACCCTCAACGAACTCGCCGTGCTGGCCAACGCCTTGGTCACCTTTGATAACAACCGGATGGGTGAACTCGTGCTGGCCAAACAAGGCATCCACGAGGCGTTTGCGGCCGCCGACCACATGATCTGTGAATCAATCAAGGCGGTCATCCGCCTCGTCGTGCGCCCAGGTCTCATCAATATCGGCCTCGACGATTTGATGAGCGCGCTGCGAACCAACCGCTCGCGATGCCTCTTCGGCTCCGGCATCGCCAAGGGGAAGGACCGCGCCGCAAGCGCCCTGCGCAATGCTCTGGCCAGCCCGCTGCTCGACCAAGGGGCTCTGCTCAAGGCGGCTCAAACGGTGCTCGTTCACCTTTGCGGCGGCGAGGATCTCACGCTTTATGAGGTCGAACTGCTGATGCAACGGTTGCAGAAATTCGTTCCGGAAAGCGCCCACGTTTTATTTGGGGCAGTGGTGGATCCGACGATGGGCGACAATCTTTCGGTGACGCTCATCAGCGCATTGCCTGAAGATTCACTCGCCGCCGCTCCGCGTCAACTGAGCCATGCCGCCGAAAACCCCAGCACGGAGGCCGCCGGGGAATCCCCTCTGCCCACCCCAACTGCGCAACCCAAGCCGCGTCGCATCTCGTCCGTCGATAACCCTGCCCCATCGCTCTTTGGTGAGGAAACCCCCATCGCCCAGCCCACCGCCGCACCCAGCGTCCAAGCCGAATTCCGTAGCGCCGGCCCCCTGCCTGTCGAGGAACCCTCCAGCCCTGCCGTCTCCGTGCCGCCCGCCGACATCGATTCCCTCCCCGAGGAAGAAGACACCTATGACGTCACTCCAAACTCCAGCGAATCGGCCAGTGCCACGGCTGCCCATTCAGGCGTCGGTCTCGACGAGCCATCCGAGCCAGAATCCCCCAAACTCAAACTCGGCGTCAAGTCCCTGACGCCACAGAACGAGTTGTCTTTCGACTCCACGCCGCGCGGGCGCTTCGAAGGGCAATCCCCCAACGTCGTCGATGGCGAAGACCTCGACCTGCCACCGTTCCTGCGCAAGAAAAAGTAGTGACATGTGCTAGCAGCAGACTGTAACCGCCGATGTGATGTTGACTTGCTTGATGGCAGGCTCGATCTCATGAAGTATTCAGCACCGACAAACTAGACGCATACCAACCAGGCGCTGGTCAACCGGCGACCAAGCCCGCACACAAAGCTCCGGCGAAAGTTAAACCATTAACCCCAACGCCGAAGGATGGCCCCCGGTAATACAAGACGCAGAACAAGGCATGGCTGGACAACCGGCGTTTAGCCCTTGATTTCTCATGACAAATTCCATTCAATCTCCGCCGTGCCACACTTTTTGACGTTCGCCAGAAATATGAAACGCATCGTGATACAGACCCTGATTATCGGCATCTTGTTGGTAACCTCGGTGCTGCTGCCAACGCTGACCCTGGGGAACGCTGGATGGCATATTCGAAGAGCATTTCCGTCTGCGAAGCCATATTTTGATCCGGTGAATAGTCCCGACTACACATTCTCAAGTTTGCTCAGAATAGTCATCCCTACATACTTTGGCTTTGATGAGTCACTCGGAGTCCTGATCGAGGATGCTCCCGGGGAGATCGATTTGCAGAGAGGCTTCAACCAGATTCCTCACAAGTCATTCTTCGGTACTCGTCTGCGACGGTGCAAGGTTACAAATTTGTGCGACACAAATCAGGTTGGGAATCCGTCGTTCATTCTCTTCGAAGACTGTGATTTCAGTTCTCTTCCTGAAGGCCAAAAGAGCCGCCTTCACATCTATAACACGGAGAATCCCAATAACGGAAAGGTATATATTGGATCCGTGTAACAAGAAGATAAGGCGAACAATAAATCGCCGCTCCCGACCGGCATCAGCACCACAGACTCGAACCAACAACGCTCCAGCCGCGCCGACGGTAGGGCTCCACGTTCTGCAAAGAAAGACAACCCACATGAACCTGTTACGTTGGCTACTGCTGGTTATGACGCTCTACGTGGGCGGATATTTTGCAATTATCGCACCGAGTGCTAGAGCCTACTCTGGAGGGCGGCCTACTTGTTGGAGCGCATCTTCGCTTGGTGAAACCGGACGGAGTAAAAATTCGTTTGTCTTCAAATCGGAGATTCATTGGACAAACTATTTCTATGCGCCATTGGATTACGTGATTCGATCAATTTTTTACAGACAAGCAGATCTGAGAATGAACAAAGCATACGAACTCTTAGACACCAACACTTTCCGGCGCGAACACCTCACACCGGAGCAACGGGAGGCGGCGGGGAACTTCGCCGGGCTATCGCTGAGTCGGGGCATTCGCTATGAAATCCGCCCGCACTCGACCGAGCACTTTGTCTAATTGTGCCAAATCCCACAATATGCCGCTACCGAGTCAAAGCGGGTCTAATTCGTTCCTCATTAAACGCATCTTTTGCAAGTGTCGTTTTGCTGTCAGAATCACACGTCGGATCATTCCCGCTGACGGGTATCGAGGAAGAGGGTTACCGGGCCGTCGTTGACGAGGGTCACCTGCATGTTTGCACCGAACGATCCGCAGGCGATGGTTTGGCTGAGTTCGGCTTGGATGGCGCTGCAGAAGGCGTCGTAGAGGGGTTTGGAAACCTCTGGGGCGGCGGCGCGGATGAAGGACGGGCGGTTGCCCTTGTGGGTGGACGCGTGGAGGGTGAATTGGCTCACCACCAGCACGCGGCCCCCGGCCTCAATGACAGAACGGTTCATTTTGCCGTCGGCATCGGGGAAGATGCGCATTTTGGCGAGTTTGGGGGCTAACCAGGCAACGTCGCCGGAATCATCGCGCTCTTCCACGCCGAGGAAAATGAGCAAGCCGTGGCCAATTGCGGCAATTTGCCGACCATCGACCGTGACGGACGCTTCGAGGACTCGCTGAACCAGTGCACGCATGCGGATATTTTGAAGAATTTCCAGTGATGCGCAAGCCTTGGAAATCAAGCGCATCGGGACTTGTTCACAGTTATTCACCACTTGCTCACCAGGTACCAAGATTGACCGTGGCGGGAGATTTTAGCAGGGTCGTTGCCTGCATGGCCGACGAACCGAAATCCTTCAATTCTGCATCGCCTCCGGCGTCCCTCCAACAGGGGGCATCAGCGGTCGATGATGTCACCCGGGCGCTGCCGCATGCCTTGGGCCCGGAAAAAAGTTTGCTGTCCTCGATGTTGCAAGAGCCGCAGGAGTACCTCGGAGTGGCGATCGAAGAAAAACTCACCAAGGAGCATTTCTATCTGCCGGCACATTCAACGTTGTTCGAATTTCTACTGGAATTGTTTGCCGACGGCCGCGACATCGAACTGGTGTCGCTCGTCCAGCGCCTGCTGGACCGGGGGTTGTTGGACAGGGTCGGCGGTCCCTCAACCCTAACTGACCTGTACACCTACGCGCCGAGTCCCGGGCATTTCCGTCATCATTTGCAATTGGTGAAGGACAAGTTTGTCCTGCGCTCGATCATCCAGAATGCCAACGAGGCGATCGCGCAGGCCTACGACGCGCCAGACGAGGTGGCCTCGTTGCTCGACACCGTGGAAGCGAAAGTACTGGCCATCCGCGAGGGGGCTGAAGCGAACCGCGAGCACAACCTCAAGGAATCGGTGGGCGCAGTGCTCGAGCAGTTTCAAGCGTTGCTGGCCGGGGAACGCAAAGCGCAGGGGCTATCCACCGGGTTCGAGGAGCTGGACCGCAAGAGCGGCGGGCTCAAACCGGGGGAAATGTTCGTCATCGCGGCGCGCCCCTCGATGGGCAAAACCTCGCTGATGATGAATATTGTCGAACACATCTGCATCAACCTGTCTCAGCCCTCGATGGTGTTCTCCTGCGAAATGAGCGCCTTCCAACTCGTCCAGCGCCTGGTGTTCTCCAAGTCGAAATTCGCCGTCAGCCAACTCTCTCGTGGCTACACCCCTAACAAAGGTGACTTGCAGCGAGTGCAACGTGCGGCACTGGAAACGGCAGCTGCCAAGTTGTTCATCGACGACACGGCGGGCATCTCCATCAATGAGTTGCGGGCCAAGGCACGGCGGAAAAAACGCGACGAAAACATCCAGTTTATCGCCATCGACTACCTGCAATTGCTCAAGTCCCGCACCCGCCAGGCGGAAAACTCGCGTGAGCGGGAAATCGCGGAAATCTCCGCAGGCATCAAGGGGCTGGCCAAGGAGTTGTCCATTCCCATTATCATTCTCGCCCAGCTTAACCGCGGACCGGAAAGCCGCACCGGCAAAAGCCTCGGCGTGCCCCGGATGTCTGACCTACGCGAATCCGGTGCCATCGAGCAGGACGCCGACTTGGTGGGCCTGCTCTATCGGACTGCCTACTATGCGGAAAGCCAGGAGGAAAAGGACGCCGAGGAGGGCAAGGCTGAGTTGGTTTTGGCCAAAAATCGCAATGGCGAGACCGGCCACATCCCGCTCACCTTCATCGCCAATCTAATGCGCTTCGAGAGCGGCCCACCCGCCCAGGAAGGCAGCGGCGGCGAGTAGGCGCGGTGCCTCAAGGGACGCACGGGCAGGCAGCCCAATCCTCTCAATTTCAGAACCAACTTTGATCCCGGTTTGATCCGAGATCAAGAAGACCTACGCCTTTGTCAGCAACTTATCCACCTTGGCCTTGGTCGCCGCCGTGTGCTTGCCATCCACTAATTTTGCGGAGTCGAGGAACGTCCTCAGCGCGACCAGCGCAGCTTCCGCAGCGGCAAAGGATTTCGCCTCGTCGCCGTATTTCTTATCCGAAAAATACTTGGTGAAGGTCGCTCCTTTGCGACTGATGGATAGACGCCATCCTTGGAAAGCAGCGGTTTCGTAGGTGAAGCGGGTGAGGTTCTTGATGGATTCCATGGGAGCTATTTTTGGTGTTAGGAGTTAGTATCGATGATCGGATCATTTGTCCGCCCCCCCTCACTAGGCGATATCAGACGATGTGCCAAGCACTTTCGTCAGTGATCTTGGCGTGAGGGATTTGGCTCAACCCTTGGACAGCTCTTCGATGGCTTGATGGGTATGATCCTCCCATCTCCTCACTTCGTGGCAGGCAGCATTTTGATTTTAAATCCCTTGAACTGGATCGTCATGTCGAATCCAGCATGCATCTGCAGGGCAATGACCCCGTCTTTGCGTGCATTCGGGCTCTTGTCGGTCATATCTGTGGTGACTTCGCCGTTGATTTTGTAGATGATCCGGTTGCCGTCGGCAATGACCACACAGTCGTTCCATTCGCCTTGAGGCTTGATGGCCTTTTTGATATCATCGCCGCTCTTTTCGAGCTTGGTGTTGGAGCGCTTGTTATTTTCGTCCCACAGCGTCTTCTCGCCGCGATTGCTCATGATGCCACGACCACCCGCTACACCGCCCTCACAGTAAATGATCCCGGTGTAACCATTCTGTGCATCAATATCGGCCTGATAGCCGCCAACATGTTTCATTTCGGGATTATCGATGACGCTACGAAATTGCACACCGGAATTGCCATCGGGTGAAACAATCCTCCAACTGTAGTGCATTTCAAAATTCGCAAACTTCTCGGGATTCTCCTTCGACGCCACCAAGATCAGGTCGCTCTGCTTGGAGGTTGCTTTGGTTTCCTGACACTGAATTGCGCCGTCAACGACGGACCAATATCCCTCCAGGCCATCCCAGCCCGTGAGATCCTTGCCGTTGAACAAAGGGACCCATCCGGCGGCGTCCGGTGCGGGCAATTCGGCGGCGGCGTTGAGCGAGAGGGCAGTGATGACAGCAAGAGCGAGTCGAAGTTTCATATTTTACTGGGTGTTTGTTGGATGTTGAAATGGCTGGTGGCACAATGCTGGGAAATGGTGAATTTCGTCAATATCATAGAAACCGCCTCAAGCACCAAAAAATAGCGATCCGGCCAGCCTTGCCAAGGAATTTGTTTCAGATTTTGTCTATTCGGGGTGATGGCAGGACAGAAATTCGGCCGGATCATTCTCCGCCTGCACGGCCTCACTGGGCACAAAACTCAGTGTTCAACCTCCCGTCTGACAACGGTGAGAGCAGGTTCGCCCCCCCCCACGTATCGACTGCAGGCGGACGAGGGAGGGATCTAACGAATGTTACCATGCGAGGACTGACCCCATCGGCCGTGCGAAAATCCGCTCTGCCAGTCGCCTACCTCACGTCGGGTGCCAGACCGGCCAAGCGCTTGGAAAAAGCGATCAGCAGCAGCCCGGCAGCAACCGGGAAAACCGCTATTTTGAGATACATGAGGGGCCAGTGCTGAATGCCATCGGAAGTCAGCGCTCCGGCTAACAGCCCGGCGAGGAGGTTTCCGAGGGCCGATGCTAGGAACCACAATCCCATCATTTGGCCGGCGAGTTTTCGAGGGGCGAGTTTACTCACCGAGCTTAGCCCGACCGGGCTGAGGCACAACTCGCCGATCGTGTGAATCAGATAGGTGGCGACCAACCAAACGGGCATGACCTGTTTGCCAGCGGCGACGAAACCCGCCGCTGCAGCCATGACGCCGAAGCCCAGCGCCAAGAATAGCAGGCCAAAGCCAAACTTCATCGGAATAGACGGATTCCACATATTTCGGGCCAAGGCCACCCAGAGGGCGGCCATCACCGGAGCCAGCGCGATGACAAATACCGCGCCCAGTGATTGGAACCAGCCGGCCGGAATCACAAATCCGCCGGTTCCGATCTCGCGCTCAGTGTAGCGCTCGGCAAACAAATTAAACGACGAGCCCGCCTGCTCAAACCCGGCCCAAAATAACGCGGCAGCAAGAAATAATACCAAAATGAGCCAAACCCGCCGCTGTTCGAGGACGTCCAGCCCTCGCAATAACAACACATGAGCGAAATAGGCCGCAGCGATAAGCACGATACCCAGCGACGCAAACCGAGCGACGGCCGGTGGATAGACAACGATTATCCCGGCAAAAATCAGCCCGATCGAGCCAAGCACTGCCGCCACAGCGCCGACCATTACCCCTATGCCAACCCGGCCCACACGCTGGCGGTCCGGCAGGGCGGCCCCGGCATTTCCAAGCAAGTGACGCGTCCATCGGAATTGTCCCAGCCCCAGAACCATGCCGATGCCAGCTGCGGCGAACCCCCAATGCCAGCCGAGGCACTGGGCGAGATAGCAGCAGGCCAGCGGCCCAAGTGCCGCGCCAAGATTGACGCCCATGTAGAAGATGGTGAAGCCGGCGTCTCTGCGGGCACCGCCTTCCGGATAGAGTTCACCGACCAAGGTGCTCATATTCGGTTTGAGGATGCCGCTACCCACGACTACCAAGACCAAGCCACAGTAAAACGTCTGGGTCCACGGAAGCGCCAGCGTGAAATGCCCCAGCGCAATGATGATGCCGCCATACCACACCGTGCGCTGGGCACCGCAGATCCGGTCAGCGATCCAACCACCTGGCAGTGCCATCAGATAGACGCCTGCCGTGTAAAGGCCGTAGATGGCCGTGGCGACCTCATCGTTGAGGCCCATGCCGCCAGAGGCAGTTTGCCTTACCATGAAGAGCACCAGTAAGGCACGCATGCCATAATAGCTGAAGCGTTCCCACATCTCGGTGAAAAACAGCGTGCGCAGCCCGAGCGGATGCCGGGTTGCAATGGCCACCTCGGTGGCAACAGGCAAATCACTCATGACGGCGCCGCCCCGCACCTTCCTTAACCTCGTCGATTTTGATTCGTCCTGAATAGAATTCGTCAAACAGGGCGAAGGCTTCCGGATCGTATTTGCGCAAGCCCTCCTTGCCATTCTCAGGCTTGGGCCCCTGCATCCCCATGTCGCCAAACGTCCCGAAGTACCACATCGTCAGCTCCGCAAAAAACTCGTCGGGATTGCTTCCCGCATAGGATCCAACCCACAATTTGTTTTTGAGTGAGCGTTCGCGTTGCTCGTCGAAGCGTTTGCGCACATCGGCGGTCATGCCGGCATTGCGGATGTTATGGGCAAATTCGTGCACGCAGATGTCGCGGCCCCGGTAGTGGTCATTTTCCAATCGAAGCAAGTTTTCCTCGCCGCACGATGTGAGCAACCCACCCAAGCCGCGGGTGCGCTCATCCACCGTCAAACCGCCGTAGGATTCGATTTTCTGGCCCTTCATGTGTCGGTGCTCTGGCAGATCCGAGGTCACCTGTTGCTTGCCAATGATATGCAATTGGGCACCTGCCCTAACCAAATTAGCAAGCACCGTCGGTTGATGTTCCATGAGCATGTTCAGCCGTTGGTACGCTTCTTGCAAAGCGGCGTCGCTCACCACCTTGTGGGCCTTGATGGGAATGCCGTGAAAATCAAGTTGCTTGGAAAAAAAGTCATTCTCAGGCGGCGAGATTTGTAGGATGGCGGGCATGGCCTCGGCACGGATCATCCGCAAGCCGAACACCGCGCCAATCTCGTTGCCAGCCGTAGCTTGGAACCGCAACGTGACCTTCGTCTTGTCCTTCACCAACTCCGGCGGAAGCGCGTATTGAACGTCGAAAAATTGTTGGGGTCCGCGCTGCTCGATCACTTGCTCGGCAATTTTCACCCCGTCTATCAAAATATCAAATGTCCGCCGCCGCCATTCATCGCGGGTATAGGTTGCCACCACCGCCATGGGCTTGGTCGCATCCACGGGGATATCAAATGAAAACCACTTGCTGCCACGGCGGCAAGCCCGGCCCATCACGCGTTCCGGCGCAGTGTCTTCGCCTTGTTGATGAAAGTCGCGCTCGGGTTGCATTTCGCCGGGTTGGACGAATGCGACGGTGGCAGCTTCCAGTTTGAGCTGGCGTTGGCGCTGACGGGCGATTTCGTCGGATTTTTCCTTCCAACTCTCGGGGGTGTAAAGGTCCCAGTAGGCGGCGTAACGATGGCGGTGCAGTTGATAGAACGGCAGCAATTCCACCTCGCTCTCACGGCCAACCCCCTCACTGCGAAACACACCTGGCTGCCCCGCCACCGGCTTGAGCCATTCGTCGATCGGCCTGCCTGCCGCAACGAGCACCGGAATGGACTTGAGGTCGTCGGCATGTTTACCGGGCACAACGCCGCCGATCTTGCCGGCCAGCACCAGCGGTCCCCACAAGATGGCGACGCGATTCGGATTGTCCGGCAGAGGTTCCAGATGCAGCGACTTGGGCAGCTCAATCTCGACCGTGTCGCCATCGTGCCATGTGCGCCGAAATTCGACAAAACAGCCGGTGTTGGCGGGTTGGTCCGCCGAGGATTGACCGACGGGTACCAGACCGTTTATCTTGATAGTAAAGCCGTCTTGGATCCACCATGGTTTGCGCAAGGCAAGCGTGAATTCCTTGGGTGCGGCCAACTTGAGACGCAGACTGGCAGTTTCGCCCATCGGAAACTCAGTGCTCATTTCGAGCTTGACGCCGGCCACTTGCCAGGTGGCTGTCGATGGCGCATATAAGTTGATCCAGAGTTTGTCGCCATTCTCATAATAGATCCCGTCGCCGTGCAACGCATGACTCTCCATGCCACTGCCCACGCAGCAGGTGAAACTTCCTAACATATCCGAGTACTCCCGCTCCACCCCGCGGCCCACCGGCACCATGTAACAAGTCGAGCCATTCTTCGGGTCGATCGATCCGAGGACGTGGTTGAACAAGGCTCGCTCTTGGAAATCCCCGTAGGCGGCGGATGGGCCGTAGGCAAACAAGCGGCGGGTCAGCTTGAGCATGTTATACACATTGCAGGACTCGGCGGTGCGGCCATCGATGCGCTCGTCGAAGTGGTCGGGTTCGCCGAAGTACTCGTCCTTGCCATCGCCGCCCGTGGCATAACTGTGATGGTGGGCAACACGCTCCCAGAAAAATGACGCGGCCGTTAAATCCGCTGCATCACCGGTGGCGGCATAGCGTTCCATCGATCCGAGGAGCTTCGGTATCTGGGTATTGCCGTGCTTGCCGGGCAGCACGTCCTTTTGCTGCTTGAGCCCGTCGGTAACGAGGTGGTGCTCAAACTTGCGGGACAATTCCAACCAGCGCGAGTCGCCGGTATCCACATAAAGGTCCACCATCACTTCGTTCATGCCGCCAAACTCGGTGTTGAGGATCGTCTGAATCTGCGTCGCATCCAATTTGGCAAAAATCCGCTCCGCCCACGCCGCAAACTTCACCTCAAGCTCGAGCGCTGTCTTGCTGCCGGCAAATCGGTACGCATCGCGCAACCCGGCATACGTCTTGTGAAGCACGTAATACGGCGACCACATGCCATTGAGATCAAACCCGCCCGAGTGGATCTTGCCCGCCGCCACCTCCTGCTCGAAAATGACCGCTGCATCCTGGCCTTTCGCGTCTGTTAGAGCGCCGAGATATCCCGTGCCGCGCTTGTCCTGGACCTCCTTGAATTGTGCGACGAGTTGATCGGCACGCTGTTGGAACCTGACGTCACCGGTGGCGGCAAACATGAGGCTAACTGCCGAAAGATAGTGCCCTGCGATGTGCCCGGTCAGCTGTTTGCCTTCCACCGAGTCCCAACCGCCGTAGCCCTTGGCCTTCGCTTCGAGGCCGGCCCGCAGGCGGTAACCAGCCACCAAGCGGTCCACTTCCAGCGATAACAGGTACTTGGCGTCGAGGTCCTGCGCCTGCTTGAGCGGCCCGCCGGTGAGACGCACCGCAGTCATTGGCAGCGGCCTAGCCACCTCGGGTGGTGCGGAAGGATTGGCAGCGGCATGGGCCATGGCAAGGAGGGATATTTGGCAGGTGAGAAAGCGGATCACGCACATGAGCATTTGGGAGTTAAATTGACATTCCAATATCGATGAGTTGGGGGAATTACGTCTGAGGTTCATGCCCAGCTCAAAGCCAGCGAAGCGTCGGCCCATCAGACAGCGAGTCGCCGCGCCGCACAATGTTTAATCCGCGAATTCACTGCCCGTTTTGCGAAAATCCTAGGCCCAAGGATGGATGGCGGCGATAGCAATCGGAGCGGGACACGGTTTGGCTAGATGCCGAGACGCACTGGAGAGCATTGCTGCGCTGCAATCGACCGTGGAAGATTTTCGAGAAATTTCTTGGCACGGCGCATTGGATAGGCATCCTCTGCGGCGAGGACACTCTCCCATGCATCCCGCTCTTGGTGTCCGATCCCGCAGCGTGACCTTGGCCGATGTGGGATCGCCAGCCGGGGAGATTTTCAGCAAAATTGGGGGGGGGTGCTTGGACGATTTTAGAATGCGTCAGGACCAGCCAAACAACAACGATGATCATGCCAAAAGGAATTTACAAAGTGCCGGTTGCGGTGAATGAACCCGTAAAGAGTTATGCTCCAGGAAGCGTGGAGCGCAAGGAGTTGCAAGCCATGCTAAATGAAATGCGTGGCAAGGAATTGGATATCCCCATGTACATCGGCGGCCAGCAGGTCCGCAGCGGCAACACCATTCGCTTGGCTCCCCCCGCACGATCATCAGCACACCCTCGGGGTTTTCCACAAGAGCGATAAGTCCCACGTCGGCCTGGCCATAGACGCAGCTCTGGCAGCCAAAGGCCAGTGGGCCGCCTTGAGCTGGGAACACCGCGCCTCTATCTTCCTCAAGGCGGCCGAATTGATCGCCGGCCCATATCGCGCCATGGTGAATGCCGCGACCATGTTAGGCCAAAGCAAGAATGCGTTCCAAGCGGAAATTGACAGTGCCTGCGAGCTGGCGGATTTCCTTCGCTTCAATGTTCAGTATATGGCCGAGATCTACGCCGAGCAACCGATCTCCGGACCGGGCGTGTGGAACCGCTTGGAGTGGCGGCCGCTGGAGGGGTTTGTGTATGCACTCACGCCGTTCAATTTCACAGCCATCGCCGGCAACCTGCCGAGCAGTTGCGCTTTGATGGGCAATGTGGTGGTGTGGAAGCCGAGCAACACCCAGGTGTATGCGGCGAATGTTCTGATGGAGGTATTCCAGCAGGCCGGGGTGCCGGATGGGGTGATCAATTTGATCTATCCGAGCGGGCCGGATGCCGCTGAGGTGATCTTCAAGCACAAGGATTTTGCCGGAATTCACTTCACAGGCAGCACGGAGGTGTTTCAAAGCATCTGGCAGGCGATAGGCAACAATATTCACAACTACCGTTCCTATCCGCGGATTGTCGGGGAAACCGGTGGCAAGGATTTCATTATGGCGCATAAGTCCGCCGAACCAAAATCCCTGGCCGTAGCTCTAGCCAGGGGCGCTTTCGAATACCAAGGCCAGAAATGCTCAGCAGCGTCACGCGCTTATATCCCTAGCAACCTGTGGGATGAGGTCAAAGGTTATGTGTTAGCTGATTTGAAAGACATGAAGATGGGGCCAACGGAGGATTTCACCAACTTTGTGAATGCGGTCATCGACGAGAAAAGTTTCGACAAATTGGTGACCTATATTGAAGCGGCCCGCCAAAGTGACGAGGTTGAAATCATTGCCGGTGGCAACTATGACAAGAGCCGCGGCTACTTCATCGAGCCAACCATCTTGGTCACCACCAATCCCCGCTACGTGACCATGTGCGAGGAATTGTTCGGGCCGGTGCTGACGGTGTTTGTCTATGATGAGAATGAGTTCGTGCAAACGCTCGAATTGATCGACGCCACTTCCATCTACGCTCTTACCGGTGCCATTCTCGCCCAAGACCGCTATGCCATCGAATTGGCCACTTCCAAACTCAGCAACTCCGCAGGCAATTTCTATATCAACGACAAATGCACCGGCGCCGTCGTTGGCCAGCAACCCTTTGGCGGTGCCCGAGGAAGTGGCACCAACGACAAGGCGGGTGCAAAAATCAATCTGCTGCGCTGGGTTTCTCCCCGCACCATCAAGGAAACCTTCCTCTCACCCACAGACTACAAATACCCGTTCCTGCAAGCGGATTGATTTAGCGCTTGGCGCTGGGGCGGAGCTGTGGAAGGGTCTCCGCATGAGCAAATGGACAGCAATTTGGTTGGCAATAGGGACGGCGCTCGGCCTTTGCTGTTATGCTCCGGGCAAAGAGGCACCGCCACTTGAAGACGCGATTCCCGCGTCAGTCAAGGCCTTGGCAGCGCCGACACCCAGGGAGTTTCCCGGTGGCATCACCATGGCCGTTACTGCCGCCTCCGACAAGGCTCAGGCCGCTGTCATTCAGGGACTCAATCACCTCCATGCCGGTTGGGAATTTGAAGCCAGCCGCCATTTTGCTCTCGCCATGCGCGCCGATCCGAATTGCCTGCTCGCCCATTGGGGCATGGCCATATCGCTGCTGGTGCCCACCCCCCCCACCAGCAAGGCGCGCAGTGCCGCAGTGGAACGCATGCTCGATTTGCTCGACCAAGGACAGGGCACCGAACTCGAGCGCGGCTACGCATTTAGCTTGGGCACCTATTTGAAAGACGGACCGGTGGCCGCTGCAGCAGCCTTTCACAAAGTCGCCAAAAAGTTTCCCAATGACATGCAATCCGCCGTGTTTGGCGCGTTGTTTGCACGCGGCGGATACGATGAGATGGGTTCGGCCACCCCGCTCCAGCAGCAGTCCGAGGATGAACTCAGCGCCTTGATCAAAGCCCATCCCGAGAGCCCGCTGCCACTCAACGCCTTGTTGCTCATCCGCGCCGAAGCATTGGATCTAACGCCTTCTCTTGACTTGGCCCGAAAACTCTGGGCAATGGATCCAGACTACCCACCCTATTGCCATTTGTTAGGACATTACGAGTGGCGCTGCGGCGAACACGCGGCGGCTGTCACTGACTTCGGTCGAGCCTCGACCGGGTTTGCGCAGTGGATGAAGGCTAACAAAACCACATTGGCTGATTGTCCTGATTGGGTCAAGGCGGAGTGCTACCGATTGGTGGCGCTGGCCTCCAGCGGGCAGTTTGATGCAGCCCTAGCCGCTGCCAAGCGCTTGGCCGACGAACCGCTGCCGGTCGCCCGCGCCTCGTCAGCAGGTGTGCGGATGATGCTGTGGGAGGCCGCCACGCTGCCGGCGCGCTTGCTCATGCGGCGCGGCAAACCCGGCGATAGCGCGCTGGCGCTTGCGGCGCTGCCCAAACCAGCCGCGATCGTCCCCTATCATAACGCATGCCTGGCCTATTGGGGGATCGACGGCATGCGCATTGCACTGGAGATCCGCCGTCTGGTGGAGGAAGGCAACCTCGATGAGGCGAGAAAAGCCGCCGCTGCACTGGCGTTTCACGGAGAGCAAATGGCCAAGGCCCAAAACGAGGCCGCTGAAAGTGGCGAGCGCTCGGCATGGACGCGCTCGTTTCGTGCAATCGAATTGCTCGCCAGTGAAGACCACGCCCGTCTCGCCTTGGCCGGACCCGCCAACCTGCGCGGCACGGCATACAACTGGTTCCATGCGGCAGCGGACCGCCAGCGGCCACCGGTGCTGCTCTATCCGCCTGTGGTGCTCACTCCAATGCTTGC
Source organism: Akkermansiaceae bacterium (assembly GCA_903827375.1). Classification (GTDB taxonomy): domain Bacteria; phylum Verrucomicrobiota; class Verrucomicrobiia; order Verrucomicrobiales; family Akkermansiaceae; genus Luteolibacter. The sequence goes on along the minus strand of CAIKHZ010000200.1, from coordinate 45,725 downwards.
ATCCCTCGGGGAGTATTATCTAACTGAAAATAAGCTACCTGAAGCCATCGAGGCATTTAACGATGCGCTGGTGGTATTTCCTAACGACCGTGAGACCCTGCTGGGATTGCAACGGGCCTACGAAGGGGCGAAGCAGCCGGACAAGGCGGCTGCGATCGCCCGCAAACTCAAACTCCTCAAACAGCCCTGATATGCAGGGTTCACTCACGACGCAACTTGGCAATGACGCCCAGAGAACGGATTCTATCAACCCTCGACCGCCAACCCACTGACCGCACGCCGGTGGATCTATGGGTCACCCCGGAAGTGCTCCAATCGTTGCGAAAGCACGTCGGCCACAGCGACGAACTCGCGGTCTATCATGCACTCGGGCTCGACAAAATCGTCTGGGTATTTCCCGGTTACGGTGGCGGCCGCTTCGACCCCAACGAAGGGAATGGCCGCACCATGTGGGGCGTGCCCACCCGGATGATCCAGGCGGGACCAGCCACCTATCAAGAATTTGGCGACCCGCCACTGGCGTCGTTTGAGACAGAGGCCCAGCTGGATGCCTATCCGCTATGGCCGGATCCGGCGAATTTTGACTACGCCGGAGCCAAGGCATGGGCCCGGCAAGCCCGCGCGTTGCAATTTGCGACCATCGGCCCGTGGGTCTCGCATTTTGAGATATATTGCCAGATGCGGGGGTTAGAGAACGCGCTGATGGATATCGTGGCGGAGCCGGATTTTCTTGAAGCGACCTTGGAGCGCATTGATGCGATCCAGACGGTGATGCTTGATCGCTTTCTGGTTGAGATGGGTGAGCACATCGACCTGGTGTTTATCAGCGACGACATGGGCACTCAGGAGAGCCTGTTGCTGGCACCGGCCGCATGGGACCGCCACTTCCGGATCCGCCTGAAAAACTGGTGTGATTTGATCCACAGCCACGGCAAAAAAGTTCTCTATCACAGTGATGGAGCGGTGAGGCCGCTGTTGCCCCAGATCCTCTCTTGCGGCGTGGATGTCCTCAACCCGATCCAGCATATCTGCCCCGGCATGGAGCGGGCCGCCCTTCAGCAGGATTTTGGCTCACAGGTCATCTTTCATGGCGGAATTGACAACCAGCATGTGTTGCCGTTTGGCAGTACCGAGGATGTCCGCCGCGAAACCCGCACCTGCATCGATACCCTGGGTCGGGACGGTGGCTACATCTGTTGTTCCTGCCACAACGTGCAGGCCGGCACCCCGGTTGCCAATATTTTGGCAATGATCGCTGAGGCAAAGTGTTAGAGATCCGTCATGGATTGCCGCCAGATATTGAGAGCGGCGAGGCTTTGTTCCCAAATAACTTGGAGTTCGGTGTGGATGGCACTGGCCAGCGTCGGGGCGATGTCCTCCTGGTTCTCAAGCTGGGCAAGCCTCGCAGCCATGGCCACACAACCAAAATAGGCGACGAGCCCGCGCAAGCCGTGGGCTCGGGCTTTGAATTGCGGGGCATTCCCCTGCTCGACGGAGTCGCGGATTTCAGCCATCTGATTGGGAATATCCACGATGACGTCACCCAGCAGCCTGAGGTAGTCTTCAACCCCAATCACGGCGTAACTCTCAAGTTGATGAAAATCCAACAACTGGACTTGTGGGGACGAACCTGGATTGCTGGATCCCATGTCAAACGTGTGTTAGTGGTGAGGATGCCTGTGATTGAAAACAGTTGCTCAATGTGACTGCCGCCGAGGACTACTCGCAGCGAGGGGTGCCCGGCAAGCAAAAAATTGCTAGGCAGCATCAACGGCCGGTCTCAGTCGCTGGGTGGCAACCATTTGTCGAGTGCGGTGGCAAACATTTGGGGGGATACCGGCTTGCTGAGGTAGTCATCCATGCCAGCTTCGAGGCACTTGCTGCGGTCGCCGAGCATGGCGTTAGCGGTCATGGCGATGACTGGTAAACGGGGTTTGCCGGCCGCTGATTCGGCGCTACGGATCCTGCGGGTGGCCTCAATGCCGTCCATCACCGGCATCTGCACGTCCATCAGAACGAGGTCGTAGGTGTGTGTGCCCAGCGCCTCAAGAGCATCGGAGCCATTGGCCACCGCGTCGGCGCGCAGGCCGAGATGTTTGAGGATGCTCAGGGCCACCTGCTGATTGGTTGGGTTATCTTCGGCCACAAGAATGCGGGCCTGACGCCCGGCTAACAGATTGAGCAACTCGTGGGCGGACGAGCGCGCCGACTTGGAACGAGGCTGAACGAGTGGCGGCTGTTTGGCCAGAAGCACGGTGAACCAAAACTCAGAGCCCTTGCCCACCTCGCTAGTCACACCGATTTCCCCACCCATCAAGACGGCGAGCTGCTTGGCAATGGCCAACCCCAACCCGGTGCCACCGTAGAGCCGGGTGGTGGAAGCGTCCGCCTGGCTGAATTTGTCAAATAACGAGCCGAGTTTATCGGCCGGAATCCCGATGCCGGAATCGCGCACGCTGAAACGCAGCCACACCCCATGGGGAGTGGTTCCCACCAATGAGCTGCGGACGGACACCTCCCCTACGTCGGTAAACTTGAATGCGTTGTCGATCAGATTGACGAGAATTTGGCGCAATCGCCCCGGGTCGCCACGCAGTGCCGTGGGCACGGCATCTTCGGCGCAACAATGCAGCGCGACTCCTTTGTCGCTGGCCTGCGCGGTGAAGGCACTGGTGAGTTCATCCAGCAAGGCCGCCAAATCAAAGTTCTGGCTTTCGAGCTCCAGTTTGCCGGCCTCAATCTTTGAGATGTCTAACAAGTCATTAATCAAGCCGAGCAAGACCTCGCCGCTGCTGCGCACTGTCAGGGCATAGCGCAATTGATCGGCGTCAAGCTCGGTATCCAGCAGCAGGCCGGTGAGGCCGATGACGCCGTTGAGCGGGGTGCGGATCTGATGGCTCATGTTAGCCAAATACTCGGTCTTAGCGGCGCTGGCCAGTGCCGCCTCGGTGGCTAACGCTTTGGCGTTGGCAATCGCCTCAGCCAAGCTGTGGTTGGTTTCTGCGAGGCTGAGGTTAGCGGCCGTGAGTTGATCTTGGGCGCGTTTTCGCTTGGCGAGGACATTTGCCAAAATGACGGAGCAAGCGATGGTCACCCCCAGATAGGCATGGAGCAGCAACTGGGATTCCCGATCGCCAGCCCGGACCATGGAACTGGCACCCATTTGAGTGCCGATGGTGGCGATCAAGATGATTGCACCGGCAGCACTGAAGACGCCGCGCATGCCAAAGCGCAAGGCCGCCCATAACAACAAGGGCATGAACCCGCATTCAAGAGGGATTTTGCGCAAAAAAACCAGCCAACAGAGCCACATCATCAACCCACCCAGCACTGCGGCTTCGAGATGACGCCATGGGTAGTTAGGAGACGCCGCCGTCTCTGAGTCGTGCGAATGACCGGGTTGTGAGGAAATTTTCATGGATGATGACGTCGAGGCGCTGGCTCAGGCCACAGGCAACCATTTGCCCAGCACCTCTGCCAAGCCTTGGGGTGACACGGGTTTGCTAACGTAGTCGTCCATCCCTGCCTCAAGGCAATTGCTGCGATCCCCCTGGATGGCATTGGCGGTCATCGCAATGATAGGCAGTGAGGAATGGCTGACGGAGGCATCCAACCGGCGGATTTTGCGGGTGGCTTCGAGCCCGTCCATCACCGGCATCTGCACGTCCATGATCACCAAGTCGTAGCGACGGAAGACCACGGCTTGGACAGCTTCCTCGCCATTGGCCACGGCATCGGCGCGCAGGCCAAGGTGCCTGAGGATGCTCAATGCGACTTGTTGGTTAGTGATGTTGTCCTCGGCGAGCAGGACGTATGCGTTGCGATCAACCAGGGCATTGCGCAGTTGGTTAGCGGCGGCCCGCGAGGCGGCGAGGCGGGGCGCGCTTGCCGAAGTCTGCCTGGCAATGCATGCGGTGAACCAAAACTCCGAGCCTTGGCCCACTTCGCTGCTCACGCCGACCTCCCCGCCCATCAACTCTGCCAGTTGCTTGGAGATGGCCAGGCCCAGACCCGTGCCACCGTAGCAGCGGGTGGTGGACACATCCACTTGGCTGAATTTGTCAAACAAAATACCCAGTTTATCAGCTGGGATGCCAATGCCTGTGTCCCGCACGCCGAAGCGAAGCAGGACTTGCTCGCTGCTCATGGTTAGCACTGAGACATCAATGAGCACCTCCCCGGCATGAGTGAACTTGATCGCATTGTCAGCTAGATTTGTTAGGATCTGACGCAACCTGCCGGCATCTCCTAGCAATAGCACGGGCACGGCTGGATCGGCGGCGCAACTCAGGCGGATGCCCTTGCCAGCAGCACGCACGGCCAGAGACCCGGCGAATTCTTCTAGCAAATCGGCGAGATTGAATTCGCGGGCTTCGAGTTCGAGTTTGCCGGACTCGATTTTGGTGATATCGAGAAAATCATTGATGAGACTGAGCAATATTTCGCCGCTGTTGCGCATCGTTTGGGTATAGCGGCGTTGCTCGGCGTTGAGCTCCGTGTCCAGCAACAGGCCGGTGAGACCAATGACGCCGTTGAGCGGAGTGCGAATCTCGTGACTCATGTTGGCCAAAAATGCGCTCTTGGCCGCACTGGCCATCTCAGCCTGAGCGGCAAAATCCGTGGCTCGGGCGGTGGCCGCTTCTAGGTGATGGTTGATTTCAAGGAGGCGGCTGCCGCTCTCTCGCAATGCATCCTCGCTGGCTTTACGGGCCTCATTTTCAGCTTGCAAGTCCTCTAGCAGGTTGAGTGTGGCGAGGCGGCTCTCGCGCTGGGTTATGCTGCGCTGCCCGCCCTGGTTAGCCATGCGCCTATTCTCGACAACCTGGTATTTGCCAACTTGTCCTGCGGCCTCAAGCAGGGCATTGACCTCACGTTTCAACTCAATCATGCGCGATTCACGCCGGACCGTCACCTTGTTAAATCGCTCCAACTCCTCACACTTTTCCCTCAGCTCGTCCACCCGCTCTTTGAGTTGGGCATTGGCATACTTGATGGTCAAGTCCACCTGACTTTTGTAGAGCGCCATTTCGATGACAATCTCCAACTCACGATCACCAACCGGTTTGAGGATATAGCCGTATGGTTCAACAAGTTTCGCCCGTTGCAGAGTGGTTCCAACGGCATACGCAGTTAGAAAAACCACTGGCAACATCAAGCGCGTCTGCATTTCTCGTGCCGCCTCCACTCCATCCATCACCCCCTGCAGGTGAATATCCATGAGGACGAGATCCGGCTGGAGCTCTTCGGCCCGAACCAATGCCTCCTCGCCGCTGGCAACACTGGCGAGCACTTCATAACCCTGTCGCGTCAAACGCTCCGCAAGATCCGCCGCAACGATGGCCTCGTCTTCCACAATCAACAGTCTGGACTTGCGTGTCGTCATCTCTAAAGCTGGTTAGCAAATGGATGATGGCACAGCATCCGGCGTGCCGCATATCATTATTTGCAGGACCTTCGAAAAATCCTCAGTTGCCCGGTGGCACGCAGAGCACTTCCAGCACCGCACCGGGGCCGCTGCCGAGGGTGAGCTGCGCGCCGAGTTGGCGGCTGAGGTCACAGACGAGCTTGAGTCCAAGGGAGTTGAGTTGGCTCAGGTCAATGTCTGGCGGTAGGCCCACGCCGTCGTCGGCCACCCGCAGGCCCCACCCCTGACCGTCGCAGAGGGATTTGAGGCTAACCCACAATTGGCCGGGGCGTCCATCAGGAAACGCGTGTTTGAAGGCATTGGAGACGAGTTCGTTGACGAGCAGGCCGCAGGGGATGGCTTGGTCAATGGGTAGGACGACGTGGGAGACGTCGAGATGGAGTTGGACGCTACCTGGGATGAGGATCAACGAGTGGTACAAGTGGTTACAGAGTTGCCGGAGGTAGGTGGCAAGATCAACCGCTGCTAGGTTCTTGGACAGGTAGAGGTGTTCGTGAACAAGGGCCATCGAGTGAATCCGTCCCTCCATATCCATCAGCACCGCCTGAGTGCCTGGGCTGGCAACACGGCTGGCTTGCAATCGGAGCAAACTGCTGACAATTTGCAAATTATTCTTCACCCGGTGATGGATTTCCTTGAGCAGGGATTCCTTCTCATTCAAGGATTTATGAAGGTCGTCGAGCGCGTTCTTGAAGTCGGTCACGTCACTGGCCACGCCGCCGAGCCCGGTGATCTCGCCGCTGGCATTGCGCAGGGCAAATTTCGTGGTTATCAGGGTGCGCGGGTCCTTGTGGGCATGGCTTGTGATGACCTCTTCGATCCGCAGTGATTCGCCGCTGGCCATGATCCGGCTGTCGGTAACCATCAACGTGGCGGCCAGTTCAGCCGGCAACACCTCGGTGATGGACTTGCCGATGGCTTCTTGCTTGGGAAAGCCGACTAAACACCCCATCGCGTTATTGAAGAGGGTAAAGCGATGCTGCCGATCAAAGGCAAAAATACTGGAGGGTGAATTGTCCACAATGGCATTGAGCAGATGATGGTACTCTTGCAATTGATCCGCCTGGCGCTTGTTCTCGACAAGGTCCCAGGCAAAATCGGCAAGCATATCCACCGATTGGCTATCGGCGACGGTGTAGTCGCCCGCTTTGTTACCCACTCCCAGAATTGCCACAATGAGCCCCCCACGCAGCACTGGCACCACCAGTTCGCGATGGACCGGCAAATGGCCCTCCGGCAACCCCTTGCGGTTGGGCAACGCCGCATAATCATTGTGAATCACCGCGCGACGCTGACGGATACAATCCACCCAGACACCGGCCTCAGTGACGGGATAATGCCGCTTCAAGCCGACCCTCCGGCACAGGCTGTGCTCAGTGTTAGAGCTCCATGCCTGCAGCGACAGGGTTGTCTGATCCACCTCCACAAAATGATAGAAACCAGCCACACTCCCGGTCAGCACCTCCGCCTCATCGAGGGTAGCCCGCAGCAAGTCTGCCAAGGAACTGGTTTGGGCCAGGACTAACAACCGTTCACGGGCCTCGATAGCCAATTCCTGGCGCCTGATCTCGGTGATGTCACTGAGGGTCACCCTAAAGGCAGGCACGTCATTCATTTGGCTGGTGACGTTGGATGTCATTTGGGCCCAGAAGAACGATCCGTCAGGCTTCGCGACGCGCAGCTCACAAGTTTCTGCCACGGGGGTGCCAAGGAGATCATTGCGGTGCCCAAAATAGACCGGCCAGTCCCTCTCGACGATAAACTTTGTGATCCGCCGGTTGATCAACTTCGAACGCGACACCCCCAACAGCCCGGCCGCTGTGAGGTTGGCCTGCAGGATCACGCCTTCACCACTGAGCGTCAAATAGCCCACCGGTGCCAGGTCATAGAGCTCAAAATAGCGTGCTTGGGACTCTTCCAGCGCCATCTGCGCCCGCCTCAACTCTTCATTCTGAATCTCCAACTCAATCTGATTCACACGCAACTCGTAAAGCTGTAGCCGAACTTCCTCCGACGTCAGCTCCGCCAAGGGTTGATGCATTTGCTCCAAGGCGGCTTCGGCAGCCTCGCGAAGTTGAATTTTCTCAGCCATTTAAATACTTGCCCATGCTTGGTTCCTGCGGAAAATCACCGGCATTGCCGATGGCTAACCGCAGGTTTCTAGGCAAAAACCAAGGTATCGTCACCGCCGCGGAAATACAATCTGAATTTCTCCTTGCGCGGGCTGGCATGGTTCGCTAGGGCTTGATCGTTGATCTCATACCAACCCGGTTGAATGTTCACCCGGGCGGCGGGATTCTCGGATCGGCATATCTCGCATGAACACAGGTCTGCTACTGATGGCCGCCAGCGCGGCGATGCTCACCGGCATCATCGCCGGGTGGACCATGCCGCGGTTGTGGCTGGCCGCCATCCTGATCGGGTTGGCAGCGGCTTTGGTGCCAGCACTCGCGGTGTTGGGCGGCGCTGCGGAGTGGCTATGGCGAAGTGGTTTTGCAGTGGGTGGCGAGCGCCTGTTGCTGCGACTCGACGCGATAAGCGCGCTATTTTTGGTGTTGCTGTGCGTGGTGGGAGCCGCAGCCAGTGTGTATATGCATGGATCATGGGAAGCAGAGCGCTACCCGTGCTCGGCCTGCCGGGGGCGGATGTGGTGGGGCATGATGTTGCTGTGCCTCGGTTGGGTATTGTTAGCATCCAATGGGTTGCATTTCCTCATAGGCTGGGAGGGGTTCACGGTGGCTGCCTACTTTCTCATCACCCTCAAGCGACAAGGCCGCACGATCCGCGAAGCGGGTTGGTTGTATCTGGCGGCCTCGCACGCGGCGGTGCTGGCACTATTTGCATTTTTCACCTTGCTGGCGCTGCGCAGTGGCAGTTGGGACCTCGGGCCGATGCCCGGTCACCGGGATCTCGCACCGCTGTTTTGGTTGGCACTTTTTGGCTTTGGCCTCAAGGCTGGCATGTTTCCACTCCACATCTGGTTACCCTCGGCCCACGCCAATGCACCCAGCCATGTCTCGGCAATGCTCTCCGGGGTGACCCTCAAAATCGGCATCTATGGGTTGCTGCGCTTCAGCGGATGGCTCGCGGTGCCGACTGGGGCCGGCTTGGTGGTCGTCACGCTCGGCGGGCTCAGCGCGGTGCTGGGCGTGGCCTTTGCGCTGGGGCAACACGATCTCAAGCGCCTTTTGGCATACCACAGCGTCGAGAACATCGGCATCATTTTGATAGGTCTGGGTTTTGCGTTGATGGCGGTTGGGCAGGGCGATCCGGTGTGGGGGCGGTTAGCGCTGGCAGGTGGATTGCTGCACGTGTGGAACCACGGATTGTTCAAGGCTCTGTTATTTTGCGGGGCGGGTTCGGTGGTGCAAGCCACCGGCACGGGCAATATGAGCCGCCTCGGCGGCCTTTGGCGAAACATGCCGTGGACAGCTGCCGGCTTCGCACTGGGATCGGTGGCCATCTGCGGGCTGCCGCCGCTCAATGGGTTTGTGAGCGAATGGCTGGTGTACCTCGGCCTCTTCGACGCCACACTGGCACACGGCCCGGCGGCCTGGGCAGCGATGGCCTCAGCGATATTATTAGGGGTCACCGGAGCGCTGGCGCTGGCGTGCTTTGTGAAAGTGTGCGGGGTCGTACTGCTCGGCGCGCCGCGTTCCAGTGAGGCGGCTGCAGCCCGTGAATGCGGCCCGGCGATGCGCGGAGCGATGGCGGGGCTAGCCGGCCTGTGTGTGGCCATCGGCCTGGCACCCCTCGTATTTTGGCCGGCAATTGCGCGGGCAGTGGGCGTGTGGAACCCCTCCTGGGCCGGCAGCGACTCCCCTGCCCCGCTGCTCGAATTAGGCCGGGTCCAAGTGGCCATCACGCTGGTGGCAGCACTCGCCGGTGGCTGGCTGTGGCGAAAAGTCCGCCAGCGCCAATGGGTCCGCATGCCCACTTGGGATTGCGGCTACGTGGCCACCACACCACGCATGCAGTACACGGCGGGCTCCTTCGCGGGAGTCATCACCGAGTGGTTTGGGTTCATTCTGCGGCCCGAGCGCCATGAGCAAGCACCCGACGGCTTGTTGCCATCCGTTGCCAGCCGCAGCGGACACGCGCCGGAGACTGTGCTCGAGCGGGTCGTCGAACCAGCCGGCCGCGCGGTGCTGCGGGTATCAACCTGGGTCCGCCACCTGCAACACGGACGGGTCCAGGCCTACGTGTTGTATATTTTGTTAGGCCTAATGGCCTTGGCTGGGTGGGTTTGCGTGGATGGGTTGCCATGACGTGCAGCGCATCATCATGGCCGCAACCTTGATGAGAGAATCCCGACGCGGCAGCCGTAGTCTTGCGGCCTTCTGAAGTCATGCATTTGCCAACTCCCTTTCTCATCCGCTTCGCCTCGGCCCGCGCGCCACACTCATGCTGGCCGCCCACATCCCGTCCCGTCGTTTTGTCGAAGGAAGCCAACCTAGAAAGCCCCTTCCAGCGATGCCTGTGATGCACCAACAGAACGTCGCCGCATCGCCCGCACCGGCGACCCATGGCCAAGAGCCAAGCAGCGAACGCGATGAGTCGCGCCCTTTGGTCCACTTGGAAAACATCACCAAGACCTATCACCTCGGCGAGCTGGAAGTGCCCGTGCTCAAGGGGGTTTCACTGAGCATCGCCCGCGGCGAAATGGTCGCTTTGATGGGGGCCTCGGGCTCCGGCAAGACCACCCTGATGAACATTCTCGGCTGCCTCGACCGACCAAGCTCCGGCGGCTTCTGGTTCGATGGTCAGGAAATGAGCGACCTCTCGCCGGATCAACGGGCTTTGGTGCGAACTAGCAAACTGGGCTTCGTTTTCCAAAGTTTCAACCTGCTGCCACGCACCTCGGCCTTCCATAACGTGCTCATGCCACTCGACTACGCCGTGCACCGCCACGCCCGTAGCGAGGCCGGCGGCTTGGCCCGCTCGCTTCTCAAGCAGGTCGGGCTGGCCGACCGCATGCACCATGAGTCGTCCCAAATGTCCGGCGGCCAGCAACAACGGGTGGCCATTGCCCGGGCGCTGGTCAACCGGCCGATGCTTCTGCTGGCGGACGAACCGACCGGCAATCTGGACTCACGGGTGGGGGATGAGATTTTGCGGATGTTCCAGCGCCTGCACGCCGAGGGGATCACGGTCATTCTGGTGACCCACGACCCCAAGGTGGCGAGTTACGCCGACCGGACGATTCGGATGGCCGACGGACTCATCGAGGAAGACAGCCCAGGCCCATCCCGCATGAGTGCCTCCCGCACCCGTTTGCCGGACGCCACAGCGCCAGAGCCACTCGCCGAACCACTCGCCGAACCGAATCAGCCAGCGCCGGCCCGCCCGACATCCCAAGCCGCCGGGATATTCATTCCGCCAACCCTGCGCACGGCCTTGAACAACCTGCGCCGCCACAAAATGCGCTCCACCCTCACCGTACTGGGCGTGATCATCGGCGTGGCTGCCGTCATCGCCATGCGCGAAATCGGCCAAGGCTCCAAAACAGCGATCGAAAAAACCATCGCCAGCATGGGAGCCAGCAAGATTCCAATCTTTCCGGCCGCCGTCAACAATGGCGGCGTGAGCCAGGGAGCCGGCAGTTATCAGACGCTCAAACCCGGTGACGTTGAGGCCATCGCCCGCCAGTGCCCGGCGGTCACCGTCGTCGTGCCCTTGGTCTGGGCTCAGGCGCAAGCGGTTTACGGCAAGCGCAATTGGTCGCCGCAGCGGCTCACCGGAACTGAGCCGGGCTATCTGGCGACGCGGGATTGGGACCTTGAAGAAGGTGAATGTTTCACGCAGGCAGACGTGAGTTCGCGCAATGGCGTCTGCGTGATTGGCACCACCGTGCGGCGCGAATTGTTTGAGGACGAATCCCCGGTCGGCAAACTCATCCGCATCCGCAACGTCCCGTTCCGGGTCGTCGGCGTCTTGGGCCGCCGCGGTGCCGATATGACCGGCCAAGATCAGGACGACGTCATCGTCACCCCCTGGACCACCATGAAATTCCGCGTCAATGGCCAGAGCGCCCCGCCGGCAAAGGCCCCAGACGCTGTGGCATCCTCCCGCACCACCCACAATTTGTACCCCGTCGGAACCCCGATCTATCCGGCAGCCTCAGCCACCCAATTAGTCAACCGCCCACAGCCGGTCGGCCAAACGAACATCGACATGATTCAGGCCAAGGCGGCCGATGCCGCGCAGGTGCCTGTGGCTATCAAGCAAATCGCGGCCGTCTTGCGTGAGCGCCATCATCTCAGCGAGGGCGACAGTGATGACTTCAACATCCTCGATATGACCGAAATCGCCCGCGCCTCATCGCGCACCGCCGAATTGATGGGCACCCTGCTGCTCGTGGTCGCTACCATTTCACTCGCCGTCGGCGGCGTCGGCATCATGAATATTATGCTCGTCTCAGTCACCGAGCGCACCCGCGAAATCGGCCTGCGCATGGCCGTCGGCGCCCGCCGTCACCATATCCTCCGGCAATTTTTGTTAGAGGCGTTCCTATTATGCCTTGCAGGCGGCGTGTTAGGCATTCTCGTTGGCCGGGGGACCTCCATATTGGTCCGCGAATTCCAACATTGGACCACTGAAATTTCCATTCCCGCCATCGTCATTTCCGTCGCGGTGGCCGGTGGGGTGGGCATTGTGTTTGGTTTCTATCCGGCGTGGAAAGCCTCGCGGCTTGACCCGATCGAGGCGCTGCGCCACGAGTGATTCCAGAAACCAATCTGTCGCGTTTCGGATAAATGTTAGATATAGATCCCGATGTTGCAGGTCGTCGCGTGATGGGGAATCACCTTCGACGCGGGGCGCACTTTCAAGCTCACTTCAAAATTCAACAATCATCAATCGGCAATCATCAATCGGCAATCATCAATCGGCAATCGGCAATCGGCAATCGGCAATCATCAATCGTTCGATGGGTCTGAGGCACCTCGCTAGAAATTTGCAGCCGCGCCTAATTCCTTGAATCATTGATATATGTGGAGAGGTGATTCTGCAATTGCGGCGGCGCATCTCTGAACAGATCATCTAACTGACATAGGAGAGGGGTGCGCAGAGGGCCATCAGATTGGCTGCGGGGGTGGCGCTGGGGATTTCGCAACCGGCGTTGACGATGAACGGATTTCCCACCTCCTGATAGCAGCGTTCAAGTTTGAGGCGGATCGAATCCGGGGTTCCACGCAGGATGTCGGTGACCGGATCGAGGTTGCCACCGATGGCGACGCGCTGGCCAAGCGCCTGCCGAACGTGTGTGAGATCAACCATGTGGTCCACGTCGATGACGTCGAGGTTGAGGGCGGCGAGGCCAGGTAAGAGATGTGTGATATTGCCGCAAATGTGCATGCGGACCTTTGCCCCCATGGCCTGGATACCGCGCACCAGGCGTTGCTCGCGTGGTAAGATAAGTCGTTCGTAAAGTGCGGGTGATACCTGGCTGGCGACGGCGTCGCCGATGCCGATGGTGTCTGCGCCGGCGCCAACCTGCAAGCGCGCAAAGTCCAGCGCGACATCCACGCAAAGATCCATCAAGCCGCCGACGTACCCCTCATCATCGAACAAATCCAGAAAAAAGTTATCGAGTCGCCGCAGGTCGGCGGCTTGGGCTGCGGGTCCCTCGACCCAGCCCATGATGGAATACTCGCCGCCGACGCGTGCCTGATAGAGTCGAACCGCCTCGATGCGGTCGCGCATTCGGACGGCTACCAGAGGGTCCGGGCGGGGGAGTCGGGAAAATTCCGGGTCATCCTGCAGCGGATGTTTTTCACAATAGGGCACCATATCTCGCTGATAGATAATATTTGCCCCGAAGCCCTGGGTTTCTCGATAGGGATCGGACATGGTGTTCATTTGGTCGATGCCAAATTCACCTGCGCAAGTGATATTGGCTTGGGCCAGCACCCGGTAGTCCGAGGCGAAGGCCGCGTAGTTGCTGCCGATGCGTTCGGCGGCGAACTGCATTAAAATGGGCAGCCGGGCGAGATGATCGACGGGGCTGCCTGCGAGGGTTGCGAGATAGCGTTGGAGCGGAGTCATGGGCAGTTCCCCTATCACTTCGGAATCATCGGCAATAGCAATTCAGCGGGAACTTTCCCGGTTGGCGGCCGCTGGAACCTCTTTCCATACTCGGTGAAACCCGCCGAAAACCCGCCATGCGACAAGAAGAACCGGCCATCTTCGACGCCCATGAATCGGTCTAACCTATCAGCCTTGCCTGTTTCGTCATGACTGAAGCTTGCGTCGCACAACTCGGTCCATTGGTTATCGGAGTTGCGGAACCACTGCTGACCGAAGAGAGCCTTGCGGCGCAAATGGCCATTGCTGCCGCCGAAGTTTTCACTGAAACTATATAAGTCGTGCAAATAGCCACCATCCTTGGGCGCCCGCCAACTCGAAATCAGCAACCACTGCCGCTGCTCCGGATGGAAAAAGTATCCTGAATATTCGGTATGGGTTGCATCCACCGGCTTGGCCGTCACCACAAAGCGCTGTTTTTCACCAGTCTTCCACGGGTAAACCAAGTGGCTGTGCCCGCCGGTGCCTTCGCCACCGAAGCCATCGGCCACCACCCCCTCACCTTTGGCTACCAGTTGCACGCAATCCACCGCCTTAACTTTGTGTCGGTCGTTAGCTTCGTTGCCGCTGTCCCACACGCTGAAGATGATACGCCGCTCGCTCGGGCTATTGACTTGCATGCCGAAGTATCCGCGATGCCAACCGCAGGCCATGTAGTAGGTCCACAAGGGATCATCCACACCGGTCACCTCGCAATAAAAGGCGGAGACTTGCACGTCTTTGGGCAATGGATAGGTGAGATGAACCGAGGCGGCATTGCGGCGGGCTTTGAGATTGAAGTGCGCTTGGCTGGTTGCTGGACCGGTAAGTACCAGCGCTTCAATTTGTCCGAACGGCTGGCCTTTGGCACTGAGCGACTCGAGGGAAAACCTCTGATAGCCCGCCGCCGCAATATCAAATGACCCGAAGTCCACACTCACGGTATGCCCCCCCTGCCCTTTTGCGAAGACCTCGTTAGACCCGCTGCCAACCCTCAACCGCATGTGCGACGTCGCTCCCTCAGGCAGCTTCAACTCAACCGAACAAGCGAGTTTTCCAGGGGTTTTAATTTCCCCGAACCACTGGACTTTGAGGGCCGGATCCTGCCAGTCATGAATCCCGGAGTTATCGACGATGGCCCCCTCGGGATTGGGATCCAGATACGCGCAATAGGCTGGCACCCGCAATCCGTTGCCAGCGGCGGGAGGGGCCTCCTCGGCCAACCCGTCACCCGCGGCCAGCAGGAGCAACCCACACACGGATAGAGCCAAGTTGCCGGATATGCTTTCAATGGAATTTTTCATAAAATTGAGTTTGTTAGCCCCAGTGGGCCTCAGTGATTGGCCGGGTAACGGGAACCTTCCACCTTGAGAAAGTTGAGGAATACGGGTGCCAGGATGATTCCAGGGATGCCCATCAATCGTTCACCCACAATGAGAGCGATCAACGTTAGCCACATGGGATGACGGATGCGAGAACCGATGATTTTGCTATTGAGGAAATACTCAAGTTTGTGAATGATTAGCAAAAAGATCAGTGCCCAGAATGCCATCTCGGGAGATAAGGTGAAGGCGATACCGACGATGAGCGTGTTGCTCAAGAGGTTTCCGATAATGGGCAACAAGCCGCAAATGAATGTAAGCGGAATGACCACACCCGCATAGGGAAGATGGAAGACCAATACAAAAACTGAAGTGGCAGTGGTGTTGATGGCCGAAATAATCATCTGTGCCCCCATCACCGTCTCAAAACAATGATAAAACGCGCGGAAGCGGCTCAGGATCAGAGAGTGATATTGGGAATAAAGAGTCTCCTCGTCATCCCGCACGCCTTCCGGTTCGCGATGCACGAAAATGCCGATGGCCACCACCACCCCCACCACCAATATAACAAACTCCTTGGTGGCAATCCTCGCAAAGTTTCCCACCACCCCTTTGGCCTCTCCCAAGGCCTTCAGCACCACGTCCTTGAGGCTTTCCTCGTCATCAAATGGCAAACCAATCCCATGATTGCTGGCGTATCGCACCAAGCCAGGTATGGATTTCGAGGCAATCTTGGGCAGCGCCTCGAATGTCTCCCGGAGGAAATAAGCGGAACTGCTGAAAAAGACACAAACCACGAAAAGAAAGATTGCCACCGCCAGCCATTTTCTGCGGCAAAACATGAGCTTATTCAGGACAAAATGCGCGAACGATGCCGTGATCAACAGAGTGGCCATAGAAAGCCAACCCGCCAACACCAGGACTGCGAGAAAGACGGCGTATGAGACGACGACAGGTTTGGAGGGGCTTGGGCTCATGGCGGCGTTTCTGTTATTCCATATCAACCCAAAACACCAGCGCGAAAATGCGCAGCCAAAGCGGTGTTGCTTCGCTTGCCATCGCAGTCCCTGCTTGCGCGGTGAGGGATGATGGCGGATGATGGAGCATGCGGCATCCCCAAAGCGTGGCAATCGTTGGCGTAAGTGGCTTTGTGGGGCACGGACTGCCCGGCTTGCTTGCCGCTAACGGGGTATCAGTGACTGGCGTGAGCCGCTCAAGCCCCCGTGCCATCCCCGGTATTGATCACTGGCAAACACCAGCCACCCTCAACCTCGCCGGATACGACGCTCTGATCAATCTGGCCGGTGAGTCCGTCGCCCAACGATGGACCCCCGCAGCACGCCGCCGCATGCTCGAAAGCCGCGTCGGAATGACTAACAGCCTGGTGGCCACCATCGGCCGATTGCCAGCCGATGAACGGCCCAAGGTGTTAGTGAATGCTTCGGCAATTGGCTATTACGGCAATGGCGGCGAGGCTGATCTCATTGAGTCATCAAGCCCGGGGAGTGGCTATCTAGCAGAACTATGCGCTGCCTGGGAAGCTGCTGCGGCGCAAGCCGAGACGCTTGGGGTGCGGGTGGTCCGGCTGCGACTGGGAGTAGTGTTAGGGCGGGGTGGGTTGGCGTATGAACGGCTGAGGCGTGTGTTCCGCATGGGGCTTGGCGGCCGTCTTGGCTCGGGCCGGCAGTGGCTGGCGTGGATTCATCTGGCCGACATGCACGCGGCCATCATGCATGCGGTTTTTTCCGATTCCCTGCGCGGCGCAGTCAACGCCACCGCGCCGCGGCCAGAGCGAAACGCCACTTTCACCCGGGTGTTAGCAGCAGCCTTGCATCGTCCGGCGCTGCTGCCAGTTCCCGGATTCGCCCTTAAGCTTGCGCTAGGTGGATTTGGCGGTGCCTTGCTAGACAGTCAGCGGGCTCTGCCAGAGGCTCTAACTGCGGATGGATTCCGCTTCAAGTATCCAGATTTGGAGGCGGCCTTGCAGAACCTGGAGTCCGCAGGCGGGACAAGCGGCTGCTGAGACAAACGCTGGTCCGTGGCGTTTGCCCGGGCAATTTTTTGATTGAGAAGTGGTGCCGGGAAGTGCAGCTTCGGGCATGAGCTACACGGAACGATTGGAGCAACGGATCAAGAAGACAGGTTCGCGACTTTGTGTGGGGTTGGATCCGCGGCCCGGGGATGGGGGGATCGAGTTTGTGGGCAATTTCCTTCGGCAGGTGGTGGAGGAAACCGCCCCATGGGCTGCAGCCTACAAGCCGAACATGGCGTACTTTGAGGCAATGGGCATTGATGGCATCCGCTTACTCGACAATTTGCTGGCCTGGATGCCAGGGGATGTGCCGGTGATCCTCGACGCAAAGCGCAGTGACATCGGCGAGACCCAGAAATACTATGCGCAGGGGTACTTCGGCCGCTGGAACGTCGATGCGGTCACTCTCAACCCATTCCTCGGCTATGATTCTATCGAACCGTTTCTCGATTGGCCGGAGAAGGGCATTTACCTGCTGGCAGTGACATCCAATCCCGGATCAGCAGATTTTCAAAGGCAGACGTTGCTGGATGGGCGGGCTGTCTTCGAATTGGTGACCGCTCTGGGCGAACGGGCCAAAGCCGAGGGCCGGGCGACGGACGTCGGGTATGTCGTTGGCTTGACCAATGCGGCAAATGTGTTAGAGCGGATGCCAGACGCGCCGTTGCTGGTGCCCGGTCTAGGCGCACAGGGCGGAGATTTGGCTACGCTGGCGGCGGCCAAACGCCTAGCTCCGGACGTCATCAATGTGTCGCGCGGCATCCTTTACGCGGCGGATGATCGCGACTTCGGTGCGCGGGCGATGGATTGGGCCGAAAAGATCACTGCGGCATATGCCCGTTAATGGTGGAAAAATTCATGGCGAAAATCTCCGATGCCATTAGGATTCCTCACCCATGAAGGATATCGGCAATCAACCCGCAAAATGGACGCCTACGCGCCAAACGGGCCTCTTGCCGCGCAAAGGCTGGCCCAAGCGCAATTTACACTTCTTCCGCCACCGGGTCGTCCCGGGTATGTTCCAACAAGCTCAAGGCGAGGTGCTCAAACCCGTGCTCGAAGCTCCCCAAAACGGCCGCGTCCGCATCACTTGGATCGGCCATGCCTCGTTTTTCCTCCAATTCGCCGGCTATTCGGTCATCGTCGATCCCAATTGGGCTAACTGGCATGGCCCCGTCAAACGCCAACGCCGGCCCGGACTGCGCCTCAGCGACGTGCCGGAAGTGGATTTGGTGCTGGTGACCCACGCGCATTTCGACCACCTGCACAAGCCGAGTCTCAGGATTCTTCAGGCACGGGAAGGCATTGTGGTGCCACTCGGCAGCGCCAAACTGGTCAAACGGCTTGGCTTTCCGGCCATCCATGAAATGACCGTGTGGGACTCGCTGCACTTCGACGAACTCGAAGTGATCCACACCCCGAGCCATCACTGGGGCGCACGGTTTTTGCACGATATCCACCGCAATTACGGCGGCTACATCGTCCGGACCGGCAACAAAAGTGTCTTCCACTGCGGCGATAGCGCGTATTTTGACGGCTTTGCCGAAATTGGCCGGCGCCACCAAATCGATGTCGCTCTCATGCCCATCGGTGCGTATGAGGCCCCCAGCGGCCGCAACGTCCACATGAACCCGGAGGAAGCCGTGCGCGCCTTCTCCGATCTCGGTGCCAAGGTGCTCATCCCCATGCACTATGCCACATTTGTGTTAGGAAATGAACCACTCAACGAACCGCTCGAACGCCTGCTGACAGAGGCCGATCGGCTGGGTATCAGCGAACAAATCCTCATTCCCGAGGAAGGCGTTGGAATCGAGTGGTAAAACCAACGAACAAGAATCCACTCAGCTCGTCCCCACCCCAATCCCATGAATCCGCGAATTGTACTTTCCTTGTTATTGATGCTGCCTACACTGGCGTCCTGCGAACCCAAAAATGCCATGTCCACCGACGCCAAAGCCCCTGCCAAGACACCGGTTGTACCTGAAGGTGCCGAGACCGCCACGCTCGGCGGTGGTTGCTTCTGGTGCATTGAAGCCGCCTACAGCCAACTCGACGGGGTGTTTTCTGCGACCTCCGGTTACATGGGCGGGACGTTGAAAAATCCCACCTACGAACAGGTATGCGACAAGACCACCGGCCACGCCGAGGTGGTGCAAGTGGTCTTCGATCCTAAAAAAATCTCCTACGAGCGCATCCTCGCCTGGTTCTGGGATTTGCATGATCCAACCTCCCTCAACCGCCAAGGCAACGACGAGGGGCCCCAATACCGCTCAGTGATTTTCTTCCACTCGGATGCCCAGCGCAAGACCGCCGAAGCATCAAAAACGGCACTCGGCAAAACCCTCGAAAAGCCCGTGGTCACCCAAATCACCAAGGCCACCGACTTCTATCCGGCCGAAAATTACCACCAAAACTATTACTTCGAGAATAAGTCGAAAAACGGTTATTGCCAATTTATCATCGAGCCCAAGCTCAAAAAGCTGGGGCTGAAGGTGGATAAATAGGCCCCGGCATTTCCCAGTTATTTTCCTGCTTTGCCCCCCCATCCCATGTTCGGCACCCAACTCATTGACGACTACGCACGCCAGATTGCAGACGAAAAGCAGGCATCGGTACTCAACGGATCCGCAGCGGGCACCGAAAAACGCTACCAAGTGCTGCATCAGGACTACGCCCAGCCTGACGAGCTGCGGCACCTGGCGGGTTCCATCAAGGACCACACGCTCCACCACCTTGGTGACTATTTGACCCAAGCGGAAAACTCACTGACCCAGCGCGGTGTGCACGTCCACTTCGCCGAAACCGACGAAGACGCCCGTCAGACGATCCTCACCATCCTGCGCCAGCACCAGGTTAGCCGGCTGACAAAATCCAAGTCGATGGCAGCCGAAGAGATCCACCTCAATCCCTTTCTCATCGAAAACGGCGTGGAGTGCCTGGAAAGCGACCTCGGAGAATTCATCATCCAACTCGACGACGATATTCCCTCACACATCGTCAAGCCCATCATCCACAAAAACCGCCGTGGCATCGCCAACTCGTTTCTGCGCGAAGGCGTGGCGGAGGATTACAACGACGACCCGCAAACCATCACCCGCCGCGCCCGGATCTTCCTGCGTAAAAAGTACATGGATGCCCAAGCCTGCATCACCGGCGCCAACGTCCTCTGCGCGGATAGCGGACGCCTCGACATCGTCACCAACGAAGGGAACTCCCGCTTCGGCATGGCCCCGGCCCCACTCCACATCGCTCTGGTCGGTATCGAAAAACTCATCCCTAGCGAAGCCGATCTGGCAGTATTCCTAAATTTGCTAGGCCGTTCAGCCACCGGCCAGCAGCTCACCGTTTACACGGAATTCATCAACGGCCCGCGCTCTGCCAACCAACCCGATGGGCCCGAGCACATGCATGTGGTGTTCTTGGATAACGGCCGCAGCAGTGTGCTCGCCTCTAACTGCCGGGAAATCCTCCGCTGCATCCGCTGCGGTGCCTGCCAGAACGTGTGCCCGATCTATCGACAGGCATCCGGTCACGCCTATCGCTCACCCTACGGCGGGCCAATCGGGGCGGTGCTCTCGCCCTTGCTCTTCGGGGATCGCTTCCCGGAATTCGCAGATCTGCCCAAAGCCTCAACCCTGTGCGGCGCCTGCCATGAGGTCTGCCCGGTGAACATCCCCATCCCCGACCTCCTGCTCCGCCTGCGCGATAAGGCAAAACGCGAGGCCGTCCCCTCGCCCGCAGCCATCCCAATGGCACCCTTCGCTTTGCTCGCCACTTCCCCCAACCTCTGGCGAAGCGCCATGTCCATGTCCAAGGCCATGAACCACCTGCCACTGGATGTCGCCCCTATCAAACCCCTCCAAGACTGGCTCGGCCAACGAACCCTCCCCCCATCAAAAGGCGGCGACTTCCGCAAATGGATGAAGACAAGACGCAAGCCCCAACACTAATATTCTTCCCCCATGTCCCGCGCCGCCATCTTTAGGAAAATCTCCGCCGCCACCGCCGCTTTGAAAATCAAAGCCCCTCGCCCAGAATACGACGCCTCCATCACCCACTCCACCCCCAAACTGGCCGGCTCAAACCTGTTGGAAATTTTTTCCAGAAACCTCGCCGAAGTCAATGGCCGCACCTTGCTCTCGGTGGCGGAGTTGGTAGAGTTTCTAACGAAAAGCGGGCAACTCCGCGGATATTGCGACCCATTGCTTTACGAGCGCATTGGTGCCCCGCTTGCTGCCGCCGGCCTAACGGTGGAAACAACGTACGAACCGGCCCGTTACGATGACTATCAATTTGGCATTACCCGGGCCAGCGGGGCCATCGCCGAGTCCGGCACACTTATCCTTGATGACGAGCACACGTCGCGCCGACTGGCCGCGCTCTCGCCGTGGGTTCACGTAGCGCTGCTCGATCGCGCTGCGATCCACCGCACGATCAGCGACGCGCTGGCAGCACTGGGCAATTCACCTAACATCATCTGGGTTACCGGCCCGTCCAAGACTGCGGATGTCGAGGGCATTTTGATCGAAGGAGTGCATGGTCCCGGCGAACAAATTGCGCTGGTGCTCTGAGACAGCGCCCCATTCATACCGAGGACTTCAGAGGAATTGCGGAGATCGCCCCCGGCTTCTGAACTCAGTGTGTTCGACCTCGTTTTCGACAACAGAGTGAGCAAGTCCGATTCCCTCGAAGTCGGCGGCGAGCTGCGGCGCTAACCTCAAATAGAATTTGGCGGGGCAAAAGTCGAACGCGAGCCGAGTGGTGTCTTGTAGCGGTCTGTGACCGCCGATGTGCGTGAGAGGCCCCTTGACTCCGACCTTGACGCGGAGTGCATCTTGGATAAATTGGCGCAGATCCCTCCCCCCGCGAACAAGCCAACGATCCCATCTGCTCTTGCCTCTGGGGAAATTTGGGTCAATCTGCGGTTCATACATCCCAATTGAGAAACCCTATGGAACTGAATAGTAAAGATTAGGTAACAAAGAGACATTCCTAAGAATTCAGGCTCCTTATTTATTAATTCCATGCTTAAGAACACCAGCGCCCATACCTTCCTCAGCCGTGTTAGATCCGTACCAGCACTGGCACCTCGCGCTGGCAAACTCTGGCTCGGCCTGAGCTTGGGACTGAGCCTGCCACCGCTGCAGGCAGCTGTGGACTTCAACGGTGAGGTGCGGCCCTTACTCTCGGACCGCTGTTTTGCCTGCCACGGGCCGGATAGTGCCAAGCGCAAGGCAGGGCTGCGCCTCGACACGTTGGAGGGGGCCACAGCCACCTTGAAGAGCGGCAAGCGGGCGGTTGTTGCAGGAAAGCCGCAGGACAGCGAACTGGTGGCCCGGATCCAAGAGGCCGACGCACACGAGCGGATGCCCCCGGAGAAGCTCAACCGCCCGCTGTCTGCCACGGAAAGTGAGACACTCAAGCAATGGATTTCGGAAGGGGCCGTTTATGCCAAGCACTGGGCGTTTGTCGCGCCTCAAGCGCATGCCGCGCCCTCCGTCAAAGACAGGGCGTGGCCCAAGGATGACCTGGATCGGTTTGTCCTCAAAAAACTCGAAGACCACCAACTCGCGCCCAATCCTGAAGCCCCGCGCAACTCACTGCTGCGGCGGCTTTCCTTCGCGCTCAACGGCTTGCCGCCAACCCCGGAACAAATCGCCAGCTTTGCCAATGACGCCTCGCCCGACGCCTACGAAAAGCAGGTCGATGCGCTACTCGCCTCGCCCCGCTTTGGTGAACGGATGGGACAGGATTGGCTGGATGTGGCGCGCTTTGCGGACACCTTCGGCTATCAGTCCGACAAAGACTGTTTTGTCTGGCCGTGGCGCGACTGGGTCATCGGTGCCTTCAACAACAACCTGCCCTACGACCAATTTCTCACCTGGCAGCTAGCTGGCGACCTCCTGCCCGGTGCTACCCAGGATCAGCGGCTTGCCACCACATTCAACCGTCTCCACCGCCAGACCGAAGAGGGCGGCTCCATCGAACCGGAGTTTCACCAAGAATATATCTCAGACCGCGTCCACACCGTCGGCACCGCCTTTTTGGGCCTTACCATGGAGTGCTGCAAATGCCACGACCACAAATACGACCCGCTGCCACAAAGCGATTATTACAGCCTGTACTCCATGTTCGGGCAAATTGACGAATGCGGGCTAACGCCTTACTCGATCGGTACTAGTGCCCCGGAGCCATCGATGCATTTGCTCAATGCGCCGCAGCAGGCCGAGTTAGAGAAGCGCCGTGCCGCGCTGGAAGCCGCGCTAAGTGCCCGCAAGACTGTGCTGGCCGGCCGCGACGAGGCATTTGCGCAATGGCTGGCCACCACTCAGGAGATCACCCCGCCCGCTGCGTCGGACCACTTCAGCCTCGATGCCCTGGTGGACGGGAAATTTCCCAATAAGGTTCCGAATGCCGCGCCGGCCAGCGTATCCGGCGGCCAACTGGTGGCGGTAGCGGGGGCGGCAGGTGGAGCGATGCAGTTTGATGGCGATACGCTGCTGCAACTCGACGGTGTGAAAGACCTCACCCGGCATCAACCCCTGAGCATTTCTGCCTGGATCTTTTCACCGGAAAAAAAACAGCGGGCCGTCATTTTGCACAGTGGTCCGGGGTTATTTTCGCAGATGGCCGACGCCGCAGGCTTCGAGGTGCTGCTGGAAAATGGCAAACTCCGCTGGAGCTGCATCCACCTCTGGCCCGGCTGCGCCGCCTCGGTCGAAACCAACGCCGATTTCCCAGTGGCTGACTGGATCCACCTAACCGTCACCTACGATGGCTCATCCTCCGCAGCGGGCCTCAAAATATACTACAATGGCCAGCCCGTCCCAGCAGCCGAAATTCATGACAGCCTCGACAAAAATATCACCACCGAGATCATGCGCATCGGGGCCAGACCCCGCGACGACCGCGGCTTCGCCGAGGGCCGCATCGGCAACCTGAAAATTTTCCGCTCGGCTCTGTCGCCGCTGGAAGTGGCCGACCTGCATGCGCCGCTGATGGCGGCCGCCCTGCAAGCCGCCAAAGCCGGTGACGCAGCAGCGCTCGCCAGTCTCCGGGTCCACTACCTGAGCCGGGTGGACGCAGAGGTGGCCAAGGCAGACGCCGCGGTCATCGCCGCCCGAAAGAGCCTGCAGGACGACTTCGAAGCCCATCTGCCGTTAATCATGGTCATGAAGGACTCGCCCCACACAAGATCCTTCCACGTGCTCACTCGCGGCGATTATGCCTCGCCCGACCTCAAGCGCCCGGTCGATCCGTCGCCGCCAACCGCCGTCATGCCCTTCCCTGCCGACGCACCCAAAAACCGCCTCGGTCTCGCCCGCTGGATGACCGATCCAGCCAACCCATTGGCGGCCCGCGTCGAGGTCAACCGCCTATGGATGATGTGCTTCGGCACGGGCATCGTCGCCACTCAGGAAAACTTCGGCATGCAGGGAGATCCACCAACCCATCCTGAGTTGCTCGATACCCTCGCCTTCGAATTTTCCAAAGACGGCTGGGACGTCAAACGCATGCTCAAACGCCTCGTCATGAGCGCCACCTTCCGCCAGACGTCAGCCGCAACCCGCGAGAAATTCGAAGCCGACCCGAAAAACCAGTGGCTCTCCCGAGGACCGTCTTACCGGTTATGCGGCGAAGCCATCCGCGATCAGGCGCTTCTTGCCGCCGGGCTGTTAGTTGAAAAATCAGGTGGGCCCAGCGTGAAGCCATGGCAACCCGCCGGCATCTGGTCGGAGGCCGGGGCCTCGGGTGGGGACTATCAACCCGACTCTGGCGAAGGGCTTCACCGCCGCAGTCTCTACACGTTCCGCAAGCGCACCGCTCCTCCACCCAGCCTGCTCACGCTCGATGCCGGCAGCCGCGAGATTTGCCAAGCCCGCCGACTCACGACCAACACCCCACTCCAGCCACTCATTTTCCTTAACGATCAAGGGTATTTCGAATGTGCCCGGGCACTGGCAAAACGCGTCGCCAATGAGCCTGCCGAGGCACCCGACGCTCCGCTGCAACAAGCGTTCCTGCGCCTCACCTCACGCCTTCCCGCTGCTCCGGAATTGGCTGCCCTGCGCGACCTCCGTGCCCGAGAACTCAAGCATTTCACCGCTGATCCAGCAGCCGCCAAGGCCGTCGCCGGCGAGGAAAACCCCAATCTCGCCGCCTTGGTCATCGTCTGTTCCACCCTTCTCACCTGCGACGCCACCCTCACCAATCGCTAACCCCCAATGCACCCCACCGCTCCTGCTTACGATGACCTCATGCGCCTGACACGACGGCATTTTCTCGGTAAGGCCGGCCTCGGCCTTGGTGCCATGGCCATGGCAAAATTGCTTGGCACCGATGCCAGCGCAGCCACCGGCGGCGTCCTCGGCGCAGCTCACTTCACCCCCAAGGCCAAGCGTGTCATCTATCTTTTCCAAGCCGGCGGACCCTCACACCTGGAAACGTTCGACTTCAAACCCATGCTGCGCAGCGGTCACGGCAAACCCCTTCCCAAGGCCGTCATCGGCAACCAGCGCCTCTCCACCATGAGCGGCAACCAAAGCCTCCTGCCAATGGCCGGCTCATTTGCCAATTTCTCCAGCCACGGCCACTGCGGCATGGAAATTTCCGACCTTCTCCCTCATACCCAAGGCATCGCCGATGACATCTGCCTCATCCGAACCATGCACACCGAGGCGATCAATCACGATCCAGCCATCACCTTCTTCTGCTCCGGCAACCAAGTGCCCGGCCGCCCGTCGATGGGGGCCTGGGCGTCCTACGGCCTCGGCAGCCTCAACGCCAACCTGCCCGCATTCATCGTCCTGGTCTCCAAAAACGCCTCGCGCGACCAACCGCTCTACTCACGTTTGTGGGGCTCTGGCTTCCTCCCCAGCGAGCACCAAGGCGTGCAATTCCGCAGCGGCAAGGAACCCGTGCTCTACCTAACCAATCCGGAAGGCGTCTCGCCGGAAGTGCGCCGCAATATGCTCGACACCCTTGGCCAGCTCAACGGATTTCAGGCCGCCGAGCAACTCGATCCGGAAATCGATGCCCGCGTGGCACAAGCTGAAATGGCCTTCCGGATGCAAACGAGTGTGCCGGATGCGGCTGATTTGAGCCATGAGCCCGAGGAAGTTTTCAACCTCTACGGGCCGGATAGCAGGACCCCGGGCACCTACGCCGCCAATTGCCTGCTCGCCCGCCGCCTCATCGAACGCGATGTCCGCTTCGTCCAACTCTTCCATCAAGGATGGGACCAACATGGCGATCTCGCCGGCGGCATCAGCCATCAGTGCAAGCAAACCGACCAAGCCTCCGCCGCTCTCGTCACCGACCTCAAACGTCGCGGCCTGCTCGACGACACCCTCGTCGTGTGGGGCGGCGAGTTCGGCCGCACCGCCTACTGCCAAGGCAAAATTTCCGGCAACAACTATGGCCGCGACCATCACCCGCGCTGTTTCAGCCTGTGGTTGGTCGGCGGCGGCGTCAAAGCCGGGTACAGCCACGGCCGCACCGACGAGTTCGGATACAATATTGTGGAGGATCCCGTCCACGTCCACGACCTCCACGCCACCCTTCTCCACCTCATGGGCGTCAATCACGAAAAACTCGTCTATAAATTCCAAGGCCGCTACTTCCGCCTAACAGACATCGCGGGGCGCATCATCACCCCGCTCCTCGCCTGACTTCCCTGATTAATAACCGATCGAAACGATGCACCATGCTCAAGGATGGCGGCGGAACACCACCTCTCCTTGACGCCATCAATCCTTGGAGTGGGACGACTGCGGCTCGACAGCTCCAGCTACAGGTGGCTTGGCATGGAACGGTTCTATCTCGCCGTCATCGTCGCAAAGGTAGTGATGGCGATCCGGCCCCCGGCGGTCGGTGAAGTAGATTCGCTTGCCATCAGGCGAAGCGCAGAGGAACGGGCAATTTGGGTTATCCTCCAACTCCTCCACGGAATTCAGAGCACGCACCGCGTCCTTCACGCCGTTGCGAATGGCAATACTTGCGTCTTTGGAAGGTTCCGGCAAGTTCAGGCGGGACAAGTGACCCCAGCCGGAGCCACTCATCCGGGAGATGGCCACGTAGGCCATTTTCTCGCCGGCCGCTATAGCTGACACTCCCTGCTGGCATGAGGTGCCATTGTAATTGAAGCGCTCGGCCACCGGGGCGTACCGATAGGCAACCAGCTCACCGCGTCCGTCTGGCTGATCCTTGTCAGGGGCTTCGATGGCCAACTCGCCGTGCCACAAATCGCCCTCGGTACCAAACAGCAACGAACCGTCGGGCAGGAACTCCGCACAATCCACCGGGGCGGTCAAGTGCCGCAGCCAAACCGCTGCCATGGGAGAGTGGCGGTTGGACATGCCGAAAAGGCAGGGTTCGCCGTAGGGCTGGCCGGCTTTGGCGAATGTTCCAAACACCAGCAACGCACCATTTTTCGGGCTGCTGGCAATCCCGTAAAAGGTGACCCTCTTGGGTGCCAGTTTGACAAATTCGGCCGTCTTATCGCCCGGTTTCCAATGCCAGATCCGGTGTTCTGTCACCAGAAAAAAGCCACCTTTGTTGGAGCGAGAGATGCCATAAAAGCACCCCTGCCTGCCGCCGAGGTCGATGTGAACCTGGGTGAGAGTGCCCTCTTCCTCGCAGATGCGATCCAGCGTGTTTTCCTTTACACTGATGGCATAGACGGCGGAACCATCGGCGCAAAACGCGGCGGCGGCGGCGCTGGCGACGGAGACACAAGCCGCCAGCACAGCAGCCATAAGCCACCCAACCCACAGCCGATGAACTTTCGCTAGATTCTTCTTCACCTTGCCGCATACGTCCAGCTTGCGGTGAATGCTTCAGGGACGTGCCGGTATTTTGTCGGCCAAGAAAATTCCGCTTGAGCTTAGGGGCTGGAGCGGGCAGCTTGCCGGTGCAAATCCCATGGTCAGCACCACCACCACCTTAGAGGCCGCCTACGATTCGAAGATCGAAAGCAACGTAATTGTCACCCGCATCGATGCCGCGATGAACTGGGTGCGCAAAAACTCGCTGTGGCCGATGCCCATGGGCCTGGCCTGCTGCGCCATCGAGCTGATGGCCACCGCATCGGCGCGTTTCGACATTTCGCGCTTCGGGATGGAAGTGATGCGATTTTCGCCGCGGCAGGCGGACGTGCTGGTGGTATCTGGAACGGTCACCTACAAGATGGCGCTGGCCGTGAAGCGGATTTGGGACCAAATGCCCGAACCGAAATGGTGCGTGGCGATGGGTGCCTGTGCGTCGAGCGGGGGGATGTTTCGCAGTTACGCGGTGCTGCAGGGA
Organism: Akkermansiaceae bacterium; assembly: GCA_903827375.1. Classification (GTDB taxonomy): domain Bacteria; phylum Verrucomicrobiota; class Verrucomicrobiia; order Verrucomicrobiales; family Akkermansiaceae; genus Luteolibacter. The sequence continues at coordinate 17,578 of CAIKHZ010000200.1, read as the reverse complement.
ATCGACCAATTGATCCCGGTGGACGTGTATATTTCCGGCTGTCCGCCTAGGCCTGAGGCATTGATCGCCGGCCTGATGCGCTTGCAAGAAAAAGTGGATACCGAGCACGCACTGCTCGACCAGAAGCGCAGCATGTTCGCCTGATCCATGTGAACAAATAGCTCACCCCGAACCAAGAACTACCCCGATGGCCGCCGCTGATGATGTGAAATGGTTCCGAGAAACCTTTGCTGAAAAGGTTCTCGAGACGGTGGAATTTCGCGGCGAACAAACGCTGCGGGTGTCCACGGACGCCCTGCATCCAGTGCTGGAAAAATGCCGGGATGCTCTCGGATATGCCATGTTGTTGGATATTTCCGCAGTCGATCATCTGGGCGAAACACCCCGCTTTGACGTGGTTTACGAATTGGCTAGTCTCGATGATTCCAAGCACCTGCGGGTGAAGGTCAAGGTGGCCGAGGACGAACCGCTCGCCAGCGCGGTGGATTTGTGGGGAGCAGCGGATTGGCACGAGCGGGAAGTGTGGGATTTGATGGGCATTGGCTTTGCCGGCCACCCGAATTTGAAGCGGATTCTGATGTGGGAAGGCTATCCATATTTCCCGCTGCGCAAGGATTTCCCGTTGGCAGGTCGGCCCACTGAGATGCCAGACGTCGCTTTCACGGGCGTGGCCCCCATGGAAGGCGGCCCGTTTGTCGCCAATACCGGTGCCCCCAACGCCGTGCTGCGCGAACCTCGCTCACACGCTTCAGAATGAGATTCTGACGCCCGCAATCCCCTTCCCACACCCCCTCCTCAATGCATTGGCTGGGTGTGCATTTTCCTGAACTGGCGCACAAATGTCGCTGCTTGGCGCGGGCTCGCTGGCCGTGGGTCATCGCCGCGCTGATTCTCGTCATTCATGGAATGGTCGTCTGGGCCGGCGGCCCCCAACACATTCCGCAATGGTATCTTGCGCTGGGCTTGCGCCGCCACTCACTCTGGGATGGGGCATTCTGGCAAATTTTCACCTATGCCTGGCTGCATGGCACTTGGCCTCACGTCATCACCAATGCCCTGTGTGTGGTTGTGCTCGGTGCCCGCGTGGAGCAGATTTTAGGCAGCCGTGGCTTTCTCAATACCCTTGCCGCGGGAATCCTCGGCGGAGCATTGGGCCACTTACTGCTCGCAGATGGCAGCAACATGGCATTCCCTCTGATAGGCATATCAGGTGCCTGCTTGGCAGCTCTACTGGTCATCACCACCCTCTCCCCGCAATCCCGGATGTTCCCCCTCCCCGTTTCCGGCCGTAACCTCGGCCTCGGCATGGGGGTTGCTGCCTTGCTCCTAGCCCTCGCCGACCCCAAACTCAATCTGCCGGGCTTCGCCTCTCTCGGTCGAGCCCTCGTCACCCACGGACTGGAAAGCTGGTTTGCCGTCGGCCATGCCTGCCACGCAGGCGGCGCCATGGCAGGATTCTTCTATGCCAGATGGATCTTGCGACCCGGTCCCTCCCTCAGCCGCCTGCGTCAAGACCGTTACCGCCGAGAGGCCCGGCAACGGTCTGATTGACGCAGACGCTCGGGTAATCTGAGGATCCTAACGTCCCCCACCCTCTTTATCGCCCCGGCCCTTCTCGCCCCGCCCTTCGCTGCGGCCTTTGGTGGCTGGTGCCGCCGCAGGAGCTTGACGCTGAGGTGCAGCCGCCGGCGATTGACGCTGAGGTACCGCCCCTCCCGACGGCACCCGCGCCCCACCTTGGTTGCCAGGGGAACGCCCACGCTGCGGGTCGGCCACCTGACCACCACCGGCTTGCGTTGGCGGTCGGCTCGACGGGTTGTAATTGGTCGGTTGGTTTGCTGGGCGGCGTGGCGCGGAATTTACGCTGGGATTGCTAGAAGCGTTGGTTCCGCGGGGCTGGGCATAGGCAACTGGCGGCTGGGCTTGGTTGCGGTTGCCGGAATATGTAGGCTGGGGGTTGCGCTGATAAGACGCTGGCTTGGGCTGGCTCTGGTGGCTGGGTGCCTGTTGCCGGACCTGGTGTGCCCAGGCATAGCTGGAACTCCGATAAGCAGACTCCCGGTTGTGGTAGTTGGACAACGTGATGTTCATCACACGACTGGGCGGCGGGCAATACGAGCGACTGTACCCGTAGGGATGCGGCACGCCTAGGACGATCATCGGCCGGTAACCTAGCGGGTAGTAGCCATACAGGTAGGGATCGTAATAGCAGCGCCGATTGTAATCGTAGTAACAGTAGCAAGACGGGTCATAGCCCCAACGAGGATCTCCCGTGCTAACGAATATCGAGGTGGAAAAGCCACTGCCACCATAGCCGTAGCCTTCACCATAGCCGTATCCTCCTTCTTGGCCTCCACCCTCATAACTGGCACTGTAAGCTCCCCCTGCCATGTAGTTTGGATCGTAGGCACAAGATCCCAGAGCGAGGGCAATCGCAGTACCAATCGCGGCACCGCTCCAACAACTAAAATGTTTCTGCATGCCCGTGTGACGCAACCAGAGGCACCCCCTATTCAAAAAAAAAAAAGATTTTTCACGGGAATACGGTCCCCGAGTTGACAGCAGGGGGCGCTTTCGAGTTTCCTTCTGCGGCTACTCGCCCATTCTCATGCACGCGCCCATTCTCGTCACCGGTGGAGCTGGATACATCGGCTCTCACACCGTTCGCCTTTTGGCTTCTCAAGGCAGGCACGTCGTCGTGCTCGACAACCTCGTGTACGGCCACCCCGAGGCGATCATCGATCCAGGCGTGGAACTGGTTGTTGGCGATGTGGGCGACAGCGAACTGGTGCGGGCGCTCTTTGTTAAGCACCGGTTTGCTGCGGTACTGCACTTTGCTGCCTATGCCTACGTAGGAGAATCCGTCACCAATCCGCTCAAGTACTTCCAAAACAACACCGCCGAGCCGATCAAACTGTTGCAGGTCATGGAGGAGTTCGGCTGCCAAGTTTTTGTGTTTTCGTCCACTTGCGCCACCTATGGAGTGCCCGACACACTGCCCATCACCGAGGCCAATTCCCAACACCCCATCAATCCCTACGGCCGCAGCAAACTCATGGTCGAATGGATCCTCGCGGATTGTGGCAGCGCTTGGGGCCTGCGCAGCGCTTGTCTGCGCTATTTCAACGCCAGTGGCTGTTCGCCGGACGCCAAAATCGGCGAGGATCACGATCCGGAAACCCACCTCATCCCACGCGTGCTGATGGCCGCGGCCGGGGAAATCGAATCCCTCGAGGTGTTCGGCAATGACTATCCAACGCCCGACGGCACCTGCATCCGCGACTATATCCACGTCGAGGATTTGACCGACGCCCATGCCCGCGCCCTCGATCATCTGGGCAGCGGTGGCCCCTCGCTCCAATGCAATCTGGGGACCGGCGTCGGCGTTTCAGTGAACGAAATCATCGCCGCTGTCGAGGATATCACCGGTCGCACCGTCCCGGTCGTTTACGGCCCCCGCCGCCCCGGCGACCCACCGCTGCTCGTTGCGGACCCCAGTCTGGCCAAGCACCTGCTCGGCTGGGAAGCCACCCGCAAGGATATTCGCGAGATGCTTCGCCCGGCTTGGCTGTGGATCAACGGTCCCAATCAGGGGCGCTACCCAAGAAAAAAATCATCGTAATCGCGATGTATTGACGTTACCCATTGCCTTTTCGCAGAAATCCACCATAATTTGCCCAAACCCGCCGTCTAAGTCATGCACTCCATGCCACCTACCCATCGTCCTCCGCTCCGTCGCTCCGGCTTCTCCCTGGTGGAGTTGCTGACGGTCATCGCCATCATTTCCATCCTCATGACCGTTGCCACCGTTGGCATCGGCGGGTTGCTTGCCGGTAAAGGCGTCACCACCGCCGTGTCCACCACCGAAGCCGTGTTTGCCGAAGCCCGCACCCTCGCCATGGGCAAACTCACCAATGCTGCGGTCCTCGTAAGCATCCAGGACCCGACGAACATGGACACCTACTTGCGCCGCTTGGTGGTCGCCTACAAAGAGGTCGATCCGGTCACGAACGTGCAAAGCCAGGAATGGACGCTGGCGAGTCGCGGCGTGACCCTCCCCGACAAAGTCTATTTCAGCCAGTCACTCAGCAGCAAGGACCACAAAAACGGCGGAGGCGGCTTGGCCAAAGTATCCCTCGGCGGCACCAATGTGAAACGCGATTACCAAGGCGACTACCTCATCTATGAATTCAATGCCGAGGGCATCTGCACCACTCCCGGTGCCAGCTTTGTCATCGGCACAGGCACCCGCGTCGTTGGCAGCAACGAGACCCGCCCTCGCATAATTCGTTCTGCCAAGCGCGACTTCGGTGGCTTTGTCATCTGGCGCAACGGCAGCACTTCACTGTTTCGCAACCCCCTCCAAATCCTTAAAAACGGCGATAATATCACTTTCTTCTAACCCATGAACCGCCCCATCCCCGCCCGCCAGTCCGGCTTTACCTTGCTGGAAACCGTCATCGCCATCGGCGTGCTCGCCGTCTTGCTCACCGCTTTCATGTATGCCTTCGGCCCTGCAATGTCAGGTATCCGTCGCTCTATCAATATCCAAGAGGCCGACCGCCTGGCCTCCACCTTGGAGAACGAACTCACCACCCTGCGCAACGGACAAAAAACCGGTGACATCAAGACCGGCTTCGACAAGGCATTCCAATGGATCATGAAAGCCAACGAGGCGAGCACTGCGCTTTTTGTCTATCAATACCGTGGCGATCCAGCCAAACACCGCGCCGATAATACCCTCGAACCGGTGCTTAAATCCGGTGGCATCGCCGGCAAGGATTACATCGTGCTGCCAATGGTTAGACGCCTCGACGACCCACTCTTTGTCAAGGATATAGACGCCCTGGAAGGCGTCGTGTTCTACATCAAGTGCACCCAACTCGTGTATAACAAGGACAAGGGCCTCATTCAAGGCACTCCTGGCGCCATCAATGATCCACAGGACGGCACACCTGCCAGCAAGGCGGATGACTACAAGGAGGCCGTCATTGCCTTCTCGGCAGAGTTCTACAGCATGCCTGCCAACAACCAGGCATACTTCACCGGATCAAGTTTCAAAAATAACTTCAAACTCGCCAAAAAGCCCATCTTTACCCGCAATCTGGCAGTGCGCAGATAACCCTCTCTGATTTGCATTAATCTCATGAAAACCTTCCGCTCCCATCCCCGCCGCTGCGGCTTCACGCTCGTCGAGTTGCTCATAGCGATGCTCATCACCACCATCATTGCTTCGGTGCTCATTTCAGTGACAGCGGTGGCCATCGACTCGTGGAACCGCAGCCGCGCAGAACTTCGCGCCGCACGCCAGGCCAAGTTCATGGTTGACACCATTGCCAAGGATTTCGAAAGCCTCGTCACACGCCGCGGCAATAAATTCGAATGGCTCTCCGCCAAAACAGAAACCACTCTCCCCGGCCCCGACCGTCAAAAAAGCTCTAACGCTTCGAAACTCATCTTTTTCACCGCGGCCACAGACCGCTACGAGGGCAAAATCAACACACCCGATGACAAAGGCGGCGATGTCTCCTGTGTGGCTTACAACCTCCAATACAAGGATCCCATCGATGGCGCTAACAGCACGTTCTCGACCTTTACCCTCAACCGCTTGCTGGTCAATCCCGACCAAGCCTTCAACGATCTGCTTGGCAAAACCGAACTCGAACCGGCTTTCCAAGCCTACCAAGCCCAGATGGTTGACCTCAAGAATTTCGTCTGCGAAAATATCTATCAATACAGCGTCACCTTCCACATTGAAGTCACCAAGAACCCCGGCACCGCCAAAGCCTCCACCTTGAGTGTGCCCGTCTCACTCGGGCCCACTGCTGGCAGCGGACGGGTCGTTGACTTCCGGATCCAGGGCAGCGGCATTATCCTGGCGGAAAGCCCCACCACAGACGTCACGATCGATGAATTGAAGGCTGGCCGCGTTGCAGCGGTGGAAGTTTCCCTAACCGTCATTTCAGACTTTGGGATGCAACAATTGCGCGGCGAAAAAAACCTGCTCGGCAGTGCCATGACCAAGTTCATGGCTAAAAACTCCTTCCAGTACTCGAAGCGCGTCGAACTGCCGTGCATGTAAAGCCGCCATTCCTCAATTTGTATCAGGGGTTTCTCTGACTCAAATTGGGGAATCCATCCTCCTCGCGAGACTGTGCCTGGCGTCAATGGAGTCAGCTTCCTCCCATATCCGGCCTTTGACACGCCAGCCCCCCCCCCACCACCAAATCCTTGGTTTTAACCTAAATTTTAGTATTTTTCATTTCTCCACCGGATTTGCTTGCTTCCTGTCGCCAAGCCCGCAATCTTGCCGCCCCGCACGGGGCGTAGCTCAGCCTGGTAGAGCGCCTGCTTTGGGAGCAGGAAGTCGTCAGTTCGAATCTGGCCGCCCCGACTTTTCATAATCAATGGGTTATGAAGAATTTCTCCTAACATTGAAAATTGGAGTTCACCTTTCCCTCGCCTTTGTTAGAAAAACCGACAAGGCAAATCGGTGCTTGGAGAGATGTTCAGCGTCCCCAAAGCGTTCGAGGTGGCAAGGAAACGCCTATCCAATCAATGCACTCGTCCATCAGGCTGGAATCATGGCGACCGAAGCGGGTGGTGGCGAGCAGCCGTGCCGCAGGGCCAATGATCCAATCGTCGCCTGGATGCGGGTAGGAAAGCACCGTCGTCATCGAGTTAAAAAAACATAGGGCCAGCAACGCGAGGGAAAGAAAGACGGCGATGAAATCCCAGTTGATGGATCGCTACTGAGGTGTTAGAATCCGAGGCTAGGCCGGGCTTTCAGCCCTCGAATATCCATCGGCGGCTAGCGTCCCCGCGTTGTCCGCTCCTATTCTTCAGGAAAAGTGTTTCGCCTGCAGAATTGCTAACTCCGCCAAATTGCCATTGACTCCACCTCGATTTGCCACTCATTCTGCCTGCGTTCTCAGGTACCATAGCAGTTAGTTCTATGGTCAGACGGATGCCAATCGGCGTTCACTGAGGCCCTGCGGCAAGCCCGACAAACGCCATATGTCCGAAGCCATTCAAGCCACCCATAACACCTCGTTTACCGGAGCGCTCAAGCCGACGCTCTATTTCATCGGGATGACCACCGGCCAGTCGTCCATCATGCGAGTTTTCCCCCGCTGGGCGCAACACCTCAAGCTCGGAGATGTGGCCATTCAGGGGATCGACTGCCAGTGGCACGACGATCCAGCCGTCTATCAGCGGGTCGTTACCTTCATCAAGATCGACCCCCTATCGCTCGGGGCGCTGGTCACCACTCACAAAATTGACTTATTGAGGGCCTGCTGCGGGCATTTTGCTTTTCTCGACCCACACGCGGAGCTCACTGGCGAAATCAGCTGCATCTCCAAGCGAGATGGCCGACTCCGCGGCCACGCCATGGACCCGATCACCAGCGGCTTGGCACTTGAGGCATTCTTGCCGCCGGACCACTGGAAGACCACGGGAGCCGAGGCGTTCTGTCTGGGTGCCGGAGGCTCGGCCATTGCCATCACCACTTATCTGATGGATCCCAAACATGGAACTAACCGCCCCTCGCGCATCGTGGTTGCCAACCGCAGCCCGGCCCGCTTGGATGAGATGCAGGAGATTCACGAGCAACTCGATTGCCCGATCCCCATCGAATACCATCTAACGCCCAAGCTCAAGGACAGCGACGCACTGCTCGCGGACCTCAAGCCGCATTCGCTCGTGATGAATGCTACGGGCCTGGGCAAGGATGCTCCCGGTTCGCCTCTTTCCGACGCCGCCATTTTCCCGAGTCACGGCCTCATCTGGGATTTCAACTATCGGGGCGACCTCGTATTTCTCGATCAGGCTCGCGCCCAGGCCACCACCCGCCAACTCACCATCGAAGACGGCTGGGTGTACTTCATCCATGGCTGGACCCGGGTGATCGCCGAGGTGTTTGACGTGGACATTCCAGTGAGTGGACCCATGTTCGACGAAATCTCCCAAATCGCAAAAGATGCACGCTAACCCCCTAACACACATGAATGCCACCGATGGCCCCCTGATGACGCCCTGGGCTGTTGATATCGACTTGGTCACCGGCACGATGGCCGAACCAGACCGCGTGCTAACGCGCAAAGCTTCGGACATGCGCGGCTATTACCGGGATGAAGCGGCTCTGGAGCAGTTGATCGGGCAGGATGACCCGATCCATTACGAGGTTTTCGAGAAACGCATTCCAGAGACGTATGGCCACTTGCTGTTGTGCATCAGCAAACTCTATCCGGGATGCGTCGGCGACGAATGCTTCATGACCAAAGGCCACTACCACACCATCAGCGGCACTGCGGAAACCTACCTATGCATCCGAGGAACCGGATACATGATGATGAAAACCTCCGACGGCGTCTGCCACAGCGAGGCGATGCGGCGCCACCGCATGGTCTATGTTCCACCACACTGGGCGCATCGATCCATCAACACCGGCGACGAACCCCTGATCTCGTTTTGCGTCTATCCGGCTGATGCTGGACACAATTATGGTGACATCGCCACCGAAGGATTCCCGCGCCGCGTGTTCATCCGCCAAGGAAAGGAAGTCATCGAGTGAGTGCCTCAATCTTGGTCTCACCACGCTCCCTGACAACAGCAGGACATCCCGCCCTTGCCCGCCTCCAAGACGCCGGCTACGAGCTGGTTTTCACCACGCCTGGGCAACAGCCAACGACTGACGAATTGCTACAACGGCTGCCTGGCTGTGTCGGTTATCTGGCGGGCGTGGAAGACATCGATGCCGGGGTGTTAGAAGCCGCTCGAGGGTTGCGGGTGATCAGTCGCAATGGCGTTGGCACCAATAATGTGGACATGGAGGCCGCCCGCCGCCTGGGCATCAAAGTTTGCACCACCCCGGGGGCCAATGCCCGGGGGGTCGCCGAATTGGCCATGGCGCATTTGCTTTCGCTGGCCCGCTGGGTGCCATTCAGCGACCATGCCCTCAAGGCGGGTGGCTGGCAGCGCCGCAAAGGCATCGAAGTCTGCGGCAAAACGCTCGGCTTGATTGGCTGCGGCCACGTCGGCCGCTTGGTCGCCCGCTTCGCCCTTGGCATGGACATGCGTGTGCTTGCCTATGATATGATGCCGGACGCGACGTTCGCTCCCTCACCGCAATTTCACTTCGTGCCGCTGGCCGACGTGATCGGCCAATCCGACGTGATCAGCTTACACTGCCCGGCGCTAGGGACCGGACAGCCTCTGATCCACGCGGAGACGCTCGCCTCGATGAAGCGCGGAGTGTTTCTCATCAACACGGCTCGTGCCGAATTGGTGGACCCAGCGGCTTTGGCTGCGGCGTTGCAAAGTGGGCAGGTCGCCGGGGCGGCAGTTGATGTGTACTTGAGCGAACCGCCCACTGGCGATGCGCTGGTGGCCAGCGACCGGGTCGTCGCCACTCCCCACATCGGTGGATTCACCGGGGAAAGCGTGGACCGCGCGGTGGAGATGGCAGTCGATAACCTGTTGCAGGCACTCAGCCAGTAGCCTCTAACGCAATCATGCGAATCATTTCACATACAGGTGGTGCCCAAGCCTTGCTGGATGCCGACTTATCTCAGAACACGGTGGCGTTGGCGTGGCTTGGTCAAGCGGGCTTTCTATTGCGCCATGCCGGATTGCGCGTGCTGATCGACCCCTATCTCTCCGATCATTTGGCCCGAAAGTACGCAGGCACCGAGTTTCCGCACACACGCCTGATGCCCTCCCCCATCAATGCTGATAGACTTCTCAATCTCGATCTGATCCTCTGCTCCCATCGCCACAGCGATCACGCGGACCCCGGTTCGCTGGCACTGCTGGCCCATGCCAACCCCGCTTGCCGATTTATCATACCGCGGGCAGAACTCGCCGCGATCATCCAACTCGGTGTGCCTCAAGCGCAGATCGTACAGGCCAACGCCGATGACCTCCTGCGTGTCAGTGATGCACTGGAAATACGGGTCCTTCCCGCCGCCCACGAATCACTCATGCTTAACTCCCACGGCGAGCATCACTTTCTGGGCTTCCTGTTGCGCCTCGGCCAATTCACCCTCTATCATTCCGGCGATACCCTTGTCTATCAGGGCTTGGCCGAACGCCTGCAACAACAAACCGTGGATCTGGCCTTGTTACCGGTCAATGGCCGAAGCGAGCGCCTAAGCCAGCACGGCATCGCAGGCAACATGACCTTCTCCGAGGCGCTAGATCTTTGCCGGGTTGCAAAAATCGGCAACATGATCCCACACCATTTTGGCATGTTTGCCTTCAACACGGCCGATCCAACCGTTCTTCGCCGCCAAATCGAGCGTCTGGACGCCGCATCTCCGCGTTGTCTATTGCCAGACGTGCAGTATTATTACGTTTTGTCCTAACGACAGCAACTTAAGAACTCAGTGTTCGATCTCACTTTCGACAACGGAGCAAGGAGAAACTCCTACGTCTTGGCCAGCAACATCCGCCGCTACCTCCAAATCGACGTCGTAGTAAACAGCAGACATAGGCCGACCCGAGACAGTCTCCGTGTTGTCGAGGCGCACGACGGCATGGTAGGAGCCCATTTTCAGGCCAGCGGTGGCCGCCGTGTTTGTAATCGTCTGGGACTTGCCAGACTGGGCCACGCTCACGCTCAGCCAACGCGGAAGGTCCTGACGAATTTTCCAAAGCGGCAACTCAGCACTGCCTTTGTTTACCAAGTTCAGAGTACCAGTTAGAGACTGTGCTGCCACGCCGTCCGTCCGCAATGCAATCTGGTAGGTGTCGGCAACGATGATGGGTGGCAGCGGAAAATCCCGGGAGTTTGAGATTCTGAAAAAGCCAACGTCGTTAGGATCTATTTTGAAGGAAAGATCCCCGTCTGAGGTGAGCGTGTGCGGCATATTTGCGTGGTGCCAGAGATCGCGAACGATGACTTCCGGCTCGAGCTTCAGATCGAGTTCCCCGGGCTTGATTTTCACAGTCTCAGCAGCGGCCCCATGGTTGAACAATAACAGCGCCCGGCTGCCATCAAACAGCGGTTTGGCAGCCCAAACATCGACGTTGCCTACGCTGCGAATGATATGTCCCTGAATGCCCAGCGGATCCTGGTTCACCCCAATAGCCTCTTGGTTGGTTAGAATCTGGATTGTAGCCGGTGTCATACCGCGCAGATCATTGCCAGCCATCAACGGCGCGGCCATCATGCACCACAAGCTGAAAAACGTCCGGTTCTGGGCCTCACTCAAGCCGGGCATACCAACGATAAGCATATCCGGGTCATTCCAATGGCCGGGGCCTGCCCATGGATAGAGTTTTTCATTGATGGCGGTAAGTTTCATGGCCAGTGCCCAGTCGGCACTGCCAGGGCCGCAGATATCAGAGGCGGTGCGCCACAGATGGCCGAGGGTGGCAGCCCACTTCCACGGTTCGCCATCACCCCAAGAGCACAGGCTGTGGACGATGGGCCGGGCAGCGGCGTGTTGGGCGTCGTGAAGATCTTTGTAGGTTTTGACGATGTCCTGGCCCTGGGTATTGCACCAATCGATTTTCACATAATCGGCGCGCCACTCGGCGAACGCCTGCATGTCCACATATTCATGGTCCTTGGTGCCCGGCATGTCGCCGCTGCAGGTGCGCACTCCGGCATCCGTGTAGAGCGCATATTTGAGCCCCTTGCGGTGGATCGAGTCGCCGAGACCTCGCAAGCCGCTAGGGTAACGCTTGAGGTTGCTAGTGAGTTTTCCGTCGTCACCGCGTGTGAAACAAATCCCTTCATCGGGACCCACATACGCATACCCGGCATCCTTCATCCCGCTGGCAACCAAGGCGTCAACCGTCTCGCGGATGAGCTTTTCGTTCTGTGGTTCCTGGCCAAACGTGTTCCATGGATACCAGCCCATCGGCGGGGTAAAGGCCAGTCCGTCATCTGCGGCATGAATTTTGGCGGCGGCCGTCTGGGCACCGCAGAGCGGCACGGCCAGCGCGCTGGTGAGCATGATATAGGCGATGTTTCTCATGGGTAAAGCTGGTTTACTTCGATCCGCGCATCAGCGACGCTTGCCGACAACACCACACTCGTCTCGCCCGCCACCACCTGGTGGGTTTGCATAGCTCCGTCATTGACCGACCAAGCGATGATCGGCATGCGCCCGGCCGCCTTGGCCGTTAGATTATCTGTGGCCACCTGCAAGGCCACTTGATGGGTGCCTTTGAGTTGGAGGGTTAGGGACGCGCCATTCACTGACGAACTAACGTAATCGTCCTTGCACACCCAATTGTAGGGCGAAAGGCCGTCGCGCAGATTGGCATCGGTGACGGGAATGACATCTCCAAACATGTTAGAGCTAGCGAGCAGCAAGCCGGTCATTGCCGCTTGCGCGGTGCTTCGGTTCCATGCATCCATATCAATGGGCAATTTCGTTTTTCGTTGCGTCACCCTTCACGTCCAACAATTGGACGCTGGAAATCGTCTTGAACGCGTCGTGGTTAGCATACGTCCAGACAACTTTTTTGTCAGGGGTCACTTCGATGAGATGCGGGGCTTTGCCGAAATTGCCGTGGCCGAGCCAATTGGAGACGACGGTATTGCCGTTAGGCAGGCGTTGCAGACCAGCCATGAAATACAGTTGAATGCCTGGCAATTCGGCGTCCTTGATCTGCCAGACGGTTTTCCCAGCAGCATCTGCCTCAAACACCCGGTTGCCGCCGGGCTGGTCGCCACAGGCAATGAGCGTGTTGCCATTGGCAAGGCGCGCCACGCTGTGCGGCCCGCCCGCGGCAGGAATCTCAAGCACAACCTTCCCCTGCGCATCGTATTCACGAACGACACTCTCGCCATTGTGAGTGACGAGGTAACCGCCATTGGGCAGACGCCGGGCGTTGCGCATGTAGGCGTGGCCGCCGTCCTTGCCCTCGGGCAACAACTTAATCTCCTTGACGATCTTGCCACTAGGATCGACATCCAAGAGCCGCCCTGCACTGCACTCACCAATGAAGGTATTGCCATTGGCGAGACGCTGGCAGGCATATATCTCACTCTTGGATTCGTAATCGAAAACAACCTTCTTTTCGCGGGTGACTTCCTTCACACCGTGCCCGGTTGTAAAAAGGAGATTGCCGCTGGGCAGCACCCACAAATCATTGCAGTTACTCGCCGGGTATTCCCACTCGACCTTGCCGTCGGCGGCAACAATGCATACTTTCCCCTGACTGTAATCCGCACAAGCGAACCGATGGCCCTCGGCGCGGGCAAGCGCTGCCCCACACACAAGGGCAATGGATATCATAATTTTTGTTTTCATGGTGATTCTTTACAGATGACGCGAAATCCTACGTGATAGACCGGCTGCCACGGCCGGTAGCCAAGGCGGCTTGCGGAGCCCGCCCTAGCCGGACGATCCGACCACGAACCGCCGCGCACGGCCTTGCGTCCGGGTGAAAAATCTCCGTTGGTCCATTCCCACACGTTGCCGGACATATCGCACAGGCCCCATGCGTTAGGCGCAAACGTGCCAACTGGCGCAGCAATCCGGAACCCATCATTGACCGAATCAATGGCAGGACGCCACGGTGGAACCGCGCCGGACGGCAAACCCCAACCAAAGGTGGGCATCACGTGCAACGAATGATCGGCCAGATTGGCGGATTTCGCGAAGTCGGTCGTTAGATCTCCATACCATAACGGAGTGGCGGTGCCTGCCCGGCACGCGTATTCCCACTGAGCCTCGCTGGGCAGTGAACAGGTCAGGCCGGTCTTGGTGGAAAGCCATTGGCAGAAGGCAGTTGCGGAATTCCAAGAAACCCGAACGACTGGCTGTTTGGGGGTGTTAGCCGGGTATCCCCGCTCGGTTTCGCCGAACTGGAGGAAATCGCCGCGTTCAATGCGGCTATCATGGTTAGGATCGAAGCATGCGTATTGTTCGTTAGAAATTTCACAGCGGCCGATCCAAAAACCCTCGTTGATAGAGGTGCGCGCCGGTCCGGAGCTTTCGTTAGAATCGCCCATAAGAAACTCCCCCTTGGGTATATGACGCATGTCCAGTTTGATGCCTCCACCCAGATCGAGTTGGCGCTCGACGGCACCAGCAGCGGCTTGACGACGGCCGGCCTCGGCGGCGTCAAACGGCCAACCTGGCAAATCAACTTTTGCCGGTACCGGTCGTGGTGCGAGGTTGGCAGGCGCTTGGAACATGATAGGCACTGTTGCCACGCTGATAGCTTCGGGATCCTCGTCGCGCTGGGCATAGCGCTTGAGCATTTCGCGGCGGCGGTCACGCTGGGTTGTGACTTTGCCGGCCCCTACAATCTCGGTCCAAGTGCCATGCGCCGGAGTGTTGAGGTCGATCCACGTGATGAGTCGAGCCCACGCCTCGGCGTCAAGTTTCACTCCGTGGTGGCCGGCACGCAGCAATTGGATCAATTCCGTGGTGTCGGCACTGAACTCGCAGGGCGTGAGCAAATGCAAATCGCTCTCAATGGTGTGGCCGCGCACATAACAACGCAACGCCAAATAGGCCGGGGTGAATTGGGTCGAGTTGTTATAGTTAGCGTCCCCAGCCTGCGGGTGCACCGGCGGCGCGGCGCGCAGATCTGGAACGGCGTGCTCGGCCTCGGCTTTGCCATCGTGGCAACCGGCGCAAAGGCGGTCGAGCACGGGTTGCACTTCGCGGATAAAGGAAAACCCTCGCTCCGGCCCGTACCAAGGCGTGATAGGTGCCGGGGGTTTTGCTAGAGCCAGACTCTTGGAAGTGGGCGGACTCGAGTTTTGCCGGTCATGGCAACCGACGCAGGAGAGGGTTTCGCCAGGCATGGCACTCATCCAACTGCGCATGAGTTGCAGCGCCTGGCCATCGCCATCGAGCGGTTGGACTGAGATGGGAGTGTTAGCTGGCACCCGGAAGTACGCCGAACCATCGGCCTCCACCGGCACCGTCCCCAGCACCCGCTTGATGTCCCACGGCCCGTCCAGACCCACACGGTTGGTTTGGCCGCCCATCTCATGATAGGCAAAATGATAGGTGAACACCCGCAATTGTTTGACGGTGCCGCGTGGCACCCCCGCCAGACCGGTGCCGGCATACACGTCGAGCATGGAAATGCTCGCTTCCTTTTGTTCCGGGTGGACGGCGGAGGGCAAGCTGCGGGGGCGCAGGTTAGGCCGCAACGGGACCGGTTCCAGCAAAGCCCTGCCATCCGGGCTTTCCTTGACGAGCACCAGGTTATCAAACACATCCGCCAGATAGAGGCCCCACTTCGTGCCGGGGGCGGGTTGGGCTGCGACCAGGAAATACTTATCACTCAGTGGCCAGGGGTGAAGGTATTTGGGCCAGCTGGCGTCGGCGAGTTGGTCGAGGATGATAGGAGCTACCTTTTTGCCGCGGCCGGGGATGCGTTGGACCACGCCATCGGTTTCGAAGCGGCCTTGAGCGGTGTCGAAGAGCACCAGTTCGCCCATTCTTGGTTGGCCGTGATGGCCGCCGACGATGGCGACAAACTTGGTGGCCGAACCGGGGATTGGGCGGGCATAGAACATGGCGTTAGGCCAATAGGAACCGCTGCCGTAAAACTCCTTTTGGTCTGAGCCATCGGGGTTCATGTGAAACAAGATACGTGCGGCAAAATGCGGAATGTCGGAGTATTCCCAGCGCAGATAGAGCAAGCGCCCGTCGTTGAGCACCGTCGGGCACCAGTTGTGCTCCTGATCGAATGTCAGGCGGCGGATCGCCCCGTTGCCGCGTTCAAGCCGGTAGAGGTTGGCCACGTGAGATGTTCCGCCGACGCACGGAACCCCGGTAAATGGCGCGGTGGATCCAAAGACGATATTGCCGTCGGGTAGATAGCAGGCATCGTAATTGTCGACATCGGGCTCATGGATCAACGGCAATTGTTGGGGCTGGCCACCCTCGGTATTCATCTCAAATACCTGCCAGCGACCGTTGTCGCCCGGCATCGAAAACAATAACTTCTTCGCGTCAAAATCCAAATCAACGTCCCCGACAAAACGGCCGCCCTCGGGATGAAACAACGGGCGCAGTTCGCCGCTCGGGCTAACAGGGGAGAGCAGCACCAGATCATTGTTGAATCCGTCGTGGGGCAAGCTTGAGTTACCCTCCCAGTTTTGCGGCAGCCCGAGGCGGTTGGCATCGCGTTGAACTAGCAGCAGCCGATCAAAGTCCAACAGAGGATTGGCTAGAAGCGCGTCATTGCGAAGTTGAGCCAGTGCGACGCTCATTTCGGGGTTGGCCCCCGAGGCGGCAAAACGCCGCTCCAAGTCCGCCAAGCGTGCCCCAAACTCCTGCCCCTTGGGATAACGCGGGCCGAAGGATTTTGTCAGATCATCAATCGCCAAGCGCAGGCTGGTGATTGATTCAGCCCCCTCTGCGGCGCGAGTTGGGTTGGCAAACGACACCGTTGCCAAGCAAGCCAAGAGTTTGAATGAGGTTTTCATGGAAATCACCGCTGGCACCACCACCTCGGTACTACCAGCCATTGCTCCGCCCGCTTACGTCTCCCAACTATCAAATCTTACCAAGGAAAAAATTTTCACAAGCAGGGCTCGCCCATCGGGCCGACACTCGCTAACGTGCCCCTGTGAGTGGCGCTGCAGATACCCAAATCCTGAAAGGCGTTTCGCGCTCGTTTTTCCTCAGTTTGCGCCTGTTGCCATCTCCGATGCGAAATGCCGCGAGCCTTGCCTACCTGCTAGCCCGGAGCTCCGATACCCTCGCCGATGCGGCGGCCGTGCCCGTAGTCCGCCGCCTCGGTGCCTTGCTAGCTTTCGACGACGCGGTGGCCACTGGCAGTCTGCCGCCGAGTTGGCCGCAGGCATTGCTAGATGCGCTGCCCGACCCTCGCGAGCGCCACCTGCTGGAGCGGGTACCGGCGCTGCTAATCTGGCTGAACGCGCTGCCAGCGGCAGAGGCGGCACTGGTACGCGATGTGGTGGCTATGATCATCAGCGGCCAACAACTCGATTTGCAGCACTTCGTCCACGCGAGCCGCTACCAACCGATCGCCCTGCCTGATGCGGCGGCCTTGGAAGACTACGCTTGGAGGGTCGCCGGCTGTGTCGGTGAATTCTGGACTCGTCTCGGGTTTTTGACCCTCGGCAACCGGTTTTCAGATTGCGATCTAGAGATTTTGTTAACTCGCGGACGGGACTTTGGCAAGGGCCTGCAACTGGTCAACATCCTACGTGATGTCGCGGCGGATCTGAATGCCGGACGTTGTTATCTGCCGGTAGCAGATCCGACCGATCGCGACGCCTTGCTCGCCAGCCATGCCGCATGGCTGGAACGTGCGCTGCCGTGGATCGAGCAAGGCAACCGCTATGCACAGAGCCTGCGGCTGCGGCGCATGCGGGCCGCCACACAGTTGCCTGCGCTCCTAGCCTCAGAAACCCTAACCCGCCTCCGAGGAGTTAACTGGGCAACCCTCCAAACCCGCGTCAAAGTGCCGCGTCGCCGCGTCTATGCATTGCTGCTGCGTGCGCTCCTCTGCTGAAGCAGTTTGCCAGAACGCATTGCCCCGTGCTCACGGCCCACGTGATCCGCCATTCGTTCGCCAGCCATTTGGCAAACGGCGGTTTTGCAAGACAACATCATCGACG